>NZ_AP025460.1:2522998-2838373 GCF_024347315.1 Vibrio atlanticus
AGGAATAAGAGCTTCTAACGCGGCATCGTAATCAATAGAGATAGGATCAAGACTCACACCTTGAACCAGAAGCTTATGCAAACGCTCTTTAAAACGAACCACTTGTCCTTTATCGTTTGCTGACAAGCTTAGAACCGGGCAACCTAGCTCTTTTTCTAGAGCCTTAAGGTTAATCACCTGACGCTCACGCTTTAATACATCCATTTTGTTCAATACAACGATCATTGGGCGACCCAACTCTCGCAATTGTAATGTCATGTATAAGCTTCTTTCCAAACAGCTAGCATCAACAACATTGATGATCACGTCCGCTGGGTGAGTAAGCACGGCGCGTGATGCAATCGACTCATCGATACTGTTTGCATCATTGCCACTGTCTAGTGCATAAATGCCTGGTAAATCCGTTAACTGAAATTGATCACCAGCGTGCGAATATAAACCGGTTTTCTTTTCTACGGTCACACCAACCCAGTTACCAACGTGCTGTTTTGCGCCAGTTAATGCGTTAAATAATGTTGTTTTACCACTATTAGGGTTACCAACAGTAAGAACTTGATAATCCATTTAGATAACCTCGATTTGTTCTGCAATGCTTTCACGAATGGCTATAGAAACACCTCTCACTTCAACTTGAAGCGGATCACCCATAGGTGCACGACGGATAAGTGTCACCTCGGTATTTGGCAACATGCCCATAACCATTAGTTTTTTTCTAACGTCTGGTGTTAAACCTGTAAGTGCAACAATAGAAGCCGCTTTTCCTTGCTCTAGTTGTGAGAGTTTCATAAGTACCCAGTTCGAGATTGATAATGAGAAAGATTGTTATTACCGACATGATACATGCACATACCCACAATTCTATTGTGTGAAATCAATGTTTTCGAAAATACACTCTCGTAAATTTCGTTAAAAACGTTTACGTCAAAAACGTCACTTTCAACAATTAGTGGGGACTACCTCACTAGTACGCGTCAACCAGAAAACAATAAGGCACTAATAATCAACAACTTATAACAATGTCGGTTTTCTCACAGTCATCTGTCGTTAATTTTATAAGCAAAACAAGTCGCTACCCGTATAGTTACTCCATCGAAGAGAAACTCTTTCTCTTTAATTTTATTCCAGAGGTGATGTGGCTTGCCATATCACTCCGGCAGCAAGCGAAGGTGTCATTGGCACCCGTGGTATAGTCCCCCCGGCTATACCACGATATTTTTTTTCTTCCTTTTGTTTTAACCCACAAACCTTTTTAAACTCCCCCAACTATCGTTATATCTCGTATCTCGTATCTCGTATCTCGTATCTCGTATCTCGTATCTCGTATCTCGTATCTCGTATCTCGTAGAAGCATAAAAAAGCCCCAACACCGAATGTCGAGGCTCAAAGTATCTTTATCTATGTTGTAACTGGACGTCCCTAGTTCACTGCTCTTCGTTGTTTTCAGCAAACTTAGATGGCGACATGCCAAAGTGATGTTTAAACCTTTGACTGAAATAGGAAGGGTCATTGAAACCAGAATCAAACGCGACGTCTGAAATCCTTTCTCCCGCAAGTAGCCGCTCGCACGCATGCTCTAAACGCACTTCATTCAAATGCTCTTTAAAGGTCTTGTTGTAAGCCGATTTAAAACGTCTCTGTAAGCTTCTCTCTGACATGAACAAGTACTTAGCAGCATTTGCAGTACTGAACTCTGCATCGGCGTAGTTTTCACTTACAAGCTGTGACACTCTGTTTTTCCACTCTTGCTCAGCACTTAACCTTTGTTGCTCCGTCGCTGAAACTGTAAGTTTAATGGTCTCGATCTGTTCAATTGTGCTAGCTTCCAAATTATCTAACACTTGATATTCAATCGGCCACGAAAGCTGCACCTTATTTTGAGAGTCCGAGACAAAAGCATTCAGTTCACCACCGCTCTGGTTCATCAATAATGGCAACTTTTCGATGTTTAGGTCGGTCGACTTTCCAGTATTGTCATTAATGCTTGAAGTCAATTTTGGGAAAGGCATTCCATGGTCTCGAATCGTCACAACAAGGTGCTCTTTAACCTCTTCAACCAATACCACCATACTCTGTGACTTAAAATTTCTCTTAATGATGCTAGCGACTAGACTGTTGAAAATAATATCAAGATTAAAATACAGCAAGGATACATGTCGTTGTTTAGTTTCAACTTTAATATCCAGTTCAATACCGGCTTTGGCTAAATCGTCCTGCCAAGCTTTGAGTACAGCTTCTAAGATTAAAATTATATCGTAACAAACCTTTCCCTTCCCTTGTGGCGTGTTACTCAACTGAGCCAAGCCATTTTTCAATGTCAATATTGGCGACTTACCTTGTTCATCATTCCAATTTGGGATCATAGCTGCGATATGATTAACTTCAGAAGAGAGTTCATTAGCAGTATGTGTGACAAGAGCACTCTTAACTGACAACTGTTTTTTAAGCTGTTGATTAGTCGTTAGTAGTATTCGGCTTTGATGCCTCAGTTGATCTGTCTTTAATGCAACTTGCGCCTTTAAGTGCCTGTTGGCGAAAGTGACGTAACGTGATCGCCAAAAAACCAAAGCAGTCACTACACAGATAAGTAATACAAGAGAGCTTGCTGCTGCCCAATTACTCAGATACCAAGGTTCCGCAATAGAAAAGCTTTGGTTCGTTGACGTAAAGCGATAATGGGAGTCCTTAACGGGTTTCACTTCCAACGTATAGTCCCCAGGAAGAAGGTGATCGAGTGTTAGTAACCCCCCTTCAAACTCACTCCAAGGTTCATTGTCGCTTAGTCGATACTCCATTGCAGGTGTGTATGTCGCTGGTAAAATTCCAATCTTAAAACCGATTGATGAGCCATAAGAAATTTCATCTAAATCAGCTGTCTTGCCACCAAGTGATACTATCTGATGGTCGACACTTATCTTGCTTAGCAATGCACGGCTATGAGGTGTTGTTGATACCAATAGCTCATTAGCTAATGCACTCACCACGCCATATCTTGAGCCAAAGATAAGCCTAGTAGACTGGCTACCTGAGCTGTAAAACAGAGCACACGCACCTGCAGCCAATTCATTGGTGATCAAGCCAAATGGTGAGCCGATATGTTTATGTAGTTGCCCATCCAATCCGTAATAGCTAATACCTTTCGAAGAGCCTAACCACATCCCATTATCATCGCTAATTAAACATTTAGGACTGATATTTTCCTCAACAAGAGTGACCTCTTGAATAATAGAACTGTTATTAGAGATTCGATACACACCATAGCTACTCGCAAACCACTGGGATCCATCTTTCGCTTTTTCAATATCGACCACTTTGCCAAGCCGCTCGCTTGAACGACTAAAGCTAATTCTCTCATCAAGAAAAGAGTAGAATCCGTGATCAGTACCAACATAAATACGACCTTGTAAACCTATATTGAGAGCGGTGATCTTTGCTGGCAAAAATTTATCGACTAACCAGTCGGTACCATAACTTGTCAACTTATTGGTTTCGATAGATAACGAATAAAGGTTTTGTCCCGAGGTCATCCAAAGCATGTTATCCGCTTCAAGTGCAAAGTTTTCAACGGGTACACCTTCAATCGCTCTTGGTAGATCGACCTTTTCAGCCTCTAACGTATCAGTGTTGAAACTAATAATACCTTCTGCAGTCGCCAACCAAATTGAAGAACCAAAGATCTCAAAGTCCTGTACCGGGTTAGAGTAAACACGAACGGGGTTATCTTCACTGAGAGAATCAACCAAATAGAGACCTCTGGAAGAAGCAACCCAAGACAGTTGATCGCGAACAAGCTGTACTTTGTTTATCACCACACTACTCGAGTGCATCCCTATTCCCGTTAATGGCGTTCTTGAGAATGTCCTGCTGAACAGTGAAAAGTATCGAATTCCGTTATTGGTCGCGACCCACATTCCACCAGCATTGTCGTTAATTAACGAATATATTTTTTCACCCGGTAACGAAAAGTCTTGATTATCGGCTTGTTCAAATCGTGTAATTTGCCCCGTAATAAAGTTGTAGCTGATCAGACCATGCTCAGTCCCAATCCAGTATTGATCGGTTGTTTCAGCGAGAGAAAGAACATGCGAACCACTCACCCACCTTTCTTTCTTAGGATTTGCAAGATCTATAATGACTGCACCATTCAATGTGCCAATGACTAACTCACGTCTTGCCATCGAAAAATACAGCGTCTCTATATGATTTTTTTCTGATGCACCGATATGAGTAAATTCTTGGCTATCAGAAAGGTACACTCCGGAACTGGTCGCTAGCACCCATTTTGACAACACCCGCTCAGCATCGTTAATCGTAATATCGCTGCTATTGTTGTACCGATACAATTTTAGAAGCGAGTAAGTGCTAAATTCTAAAGATTGAGTATTGTACGTATAGAAATTACTGCCATCTGTAACCCAAATATAATCACCGGAAGCACCGATATTCGCGATCTCAGCCCCCGGGCTTAGACTAAATGCAAGTGAGTTGCCGATTCCTGGGCTATGTCGGTACACCTCATTATCAAAGAAAGTCCAAAACTCATCGTTAAGAAACGCGACTTTCTCTGAAGAAAATTGCAAAAGGCTACCTTTTCGAGGGAATAGGGTTCTGCCATCATAAAAAAGTATTTTTCCATGCACATCATGAACCCAGAGTCCGCCACCTTCACCTAAGTACAGATTTTTGGCCGCAAGGAAGTTCCCTTGTGCTTGAACGGGCAAAGGGTAGAAAACGGAGGGTGATGTATTTACCGCAAGAACGCTAAATGAAATGCTCATTAAGATGAACATTTTGAAAATAATTCGATACAACTTTTAATCCTGAACAGCAACAACACATGAAATATTGGTTCTCACAGCGCTTGTTGCTGATTAACCAAAAAGTGAGTTTTTTTGTGCTTATTATTATCTTTCTATTTTAGCTGAAATTGACAAAGGAGAAAGGAGGTTTGATATTTGTTGGAAGGTTTTATCTTAGCGGTCACGAAAATGCCGCAAAAAGCGGCATGATTCATCAATTAACGAGAGCAAAGTGTCGTAAAGAATACTCGATATTGATTACACTCCACTCAAGCAACTTGTGTAACTATCTGTAAGCTGCTGAAGAAAATCAAAATAGCTTCCACTCTTCACTTCAACCTGCGAACCGACAGGATCAAGTTGTCCTTGTTTAGCGTTACTTCCACGAGTCACCGATTCAATCACCGCTGGTGTAAATTGAGGCTCTGAAAATACGCATTGAACATTTTCACGCACCAAAGTCTTCTTGATAGTTATCAGACTTTTTGCGCCAGGTTTACGCTCAGGGCTAACCGTAAAGTGACCTAGATTATTCAACTTAAATTCTTGTTCGAAGTAGCCATACGCGTCATGGAATACGTAGTAGCCTTTATCTTTCACTGGCGCGAGTTGTTCATGAATCGCCTGCTGTTTCTCTTTCAAAGCAATCAAGAATGAATCTAGATTCTCTTGATACGCCATGGCGTTATCAGAGTCTGACTCAATTAGCTTAGCTGAGATATATTTTGCCGCGACCTCGACTTGATCGATACCCAACCAAAAATGCGGGTCATGGCTACCATGGTTGTGCCCTTCATGAGCATCATGGTCTTCATGTCCAAACTCTCTCAAGTTAATCCCCGGAATCTCACTGATCTTGATAACGTTTTCTTTAGAACCAATCACCTTGGTCAAAAAAGCTTCTAGGTCAGGGCCAAACCAGATCACCATATCGGCACTATGAACTTTTTTGACATCCGATGGCTTAAGCGCATAATCGTGCGGCGAAGCATTGCTGTTCATCAACACATCCGGTTCACTAACGCCCTGCGTTAATTCTGTCACAATCATTTGAATTGGTTTGAAGCTTGTTAGAATAGTATTGGCACTTGCAACACTTGGCGCTAAAAGCAAAGTAGCAAGTATAAAAGATGAACGTGACATAATTCCTCGTTAATAGAAAAGTAGCTTAGGCTTGAGGTAAATGTTACATTATAACATTAGCGAATTGCAAATGAGTTCTATTCATGGATAATTTAATCCAACTAGATTCTGTGAGCGTCGAATTTGACGGTCGAAAAGTTCTAGATAACATCTCTCTAAATTTAGAGCGCGGCAGAATCACCACCCTGATTGGGCCAAACGGTGCAGGAAAGTCGACATTAGTAAAAGTGGTATTAGGTTTACAGACCAAATTTTCAGGCACAATAACAAAAGCTAAAAAACTGAAAATTGGCTATGTACCACAAAAATTAAAGCTCAATGATTCACTACCGCTCAATGTAGAACGTTTTCTAAAGCTCACTGGTAAGTTCAGTCAGCAAGAGATCCTTGAAGCATTGAAGCTCGTTGGTGCTGAACATCTACAAAAGAGCAACATGCACCAACTATCTGGCGGTGAAAACCAACGTGTGCTAATTGCTCGTTCATTGCTAAGAAGACCCGATCTACTGGTTCTTGATGAACCCGCACAAGGTGTTGATGTACAAGGCCAAATAGACCTGTACGACCTGATCGATACCATTCGCCACCGTTTTGGTTGTGCCGTATTTATGGTTTCACACGATCTGCATTTAGTGATGGCAAAAACAGACGATGTTATCTGTTTGCACCACCATATCTGCTGTTCAGGCGCACCTGCGGACATCAAACACCACCCCTCTTATATCGCACTTTTTGGCACCGCGACCCAAGAGACCTTAGCCTTTTATCACCACCAACACGAACATCACCACCATGATCTCGCAGGACAGCCTGTCGAAGGCGACGTGCATGAATGTTCAAACCATAAACACGGACACCACTAATGCTTGAGTTTCTTCTTCCCTCTATTTTAGCTGGCTTGGGCATTGCTCTAATCGCGGGGCCACTAGGTTCATTCGTGGTGTGGCGCAAGATGGCTTACTTTGGTGACACGCTTGCTCACGCTTCTTTGATGGGCTTAGCACTTGGCTTTCTGTTCAACATTAACTTGTATTTCGCGCTGCTGATTTGTTGTTTGATGCTGGCTGTGTTGCTAGTGACTTTACAAAAACAAAAGCTGGTCGCGACCGATACCCTACTCGGTATTTTGGCGCACAGCGCTCTGTCTTTGGGTCTTGTCGCCGTGAGTTTCTTAGATAACGTTCGTGTTGACCTAATGAGCTACCTATTTGGTGACTTGCTTGCAGTGTCTCCGACAGATTTGGTATTCATCTATGCGGGTGCTGCCGTGATTGGAGTGGTACTTGCTATCTTTTGGCGCCCACTACTATCCACAACGGTTAACGAAGACCTAGCGGCGGTTGATGGCATCAACATTGATTTAATGCGTCTTATTTTAATGCTATTGGTTGGGATCGTGATTGCGGTAGGTATGAAGTTTGTTGGTGCGTTAATCATGACATCGCTGCTGATCATCCCTGCGGCTACAGCAAGGAAATTCGCGAATACACCCGAGCAAATGGCCTTCATCGCATCGATTATTGGCTCTATCGCAGTGTTCGGAGGACTAAGCTTGTCTTGGTTCTATGATACGCCTGCAGGCCCGTCTGTTGTTATTAGTGCTGCAGCAATGTTTATGTTATCTCAAATGATTAGAAGCCGAGCTTAGCACTTATCAGTACGATCTCGTATCTCGTATCTCGTATCATTGAAAACATACAAAAAAGGCTTGGTCAGTGACCAAGCCTTTTTAATATCGTTCAGTTAACTTCTATCTCAATAGATAAAAGCCAGCTGATTACCAACCCGTGATTTCACGTAGGCCTTTACCGATGTCAGCAAGAGACTTAACAGTCTTAACGCCTGCTGCTTCTAGTGCTGCGAATTTATCTTCAGCAGTACCTTTACCGCCTGAGATGATTGCGCCAGCGTGGCCCATACGTTTACCTGGAGGAGCAGTAACACCAGCGATGTAAGATACAACTGGCTTAGTTACGTTTGCTTTGATGAACTCAGCCGCTTCTTCTTCCGCAGTACCACCGATTTCACCAATCATTACGATTGCTTCAGTTTCTGGGTCTTCTTGGAAAAGTTTTAGGATATCAATGAAGTTTGAACCTGGGATAGGGTCACCACCGATACCAACACATGTAGACTGACCAAAGCCTTCATCTGTTGTTTGCTTAACTGCTTCGTACGTAAGAGTACCTGAACGAGATACGATACCTACTTTACCCTTCTTGTGGATGTGACCAGGCATGATACCAATCTTACACTCGTCTGGAGTGATAAGACCTGGGCAGTTAGGACCGATCATGCGAACGCCAGTTTCTTCTAGCTTCACTTTAACGTCGATCATATCTGTAGTCGGGATACCTTCAGTGATCGTTACGATCAGTTCGATACCTGCATCAATCGCTTCTAGGATTGCATCTTTACAGAAAGGTGCTGGTACGTAGATAACTGTTGCTGTTGCGCCAGTCACTTCTACTGCTTCACGTACTGTGTTGAATACTGGAAGGCCTAGGTGAGTTTGACCACCTTTACCAGGTGAAACACCACCAACCATTTGCGTACCGTATGCGATAGCTTGGTCTGAGTGGAATGTACCTTGACCGCCAGTGAAACCCTGACAGATTACTTTAGTGTCTTTGTTAATTAATACAGACATTATTTAGCCTCCGCAGCAGCAACAACTTTCTGAGCAGCATCTGTTAGAGATACAGCAGCAATGATATCAACATCAGAATTAGCAAGTACTTCGCGACCTAAATCTGCGTTTGTACCTTCTAGACGAACAACGACAGGAACTGTTACGCCAACTTCTTTAACTGCACCAATAATACCTTCAGCGATCATGTCACAACGAACGATGCCACCGAAGATGTTTACTAGTACTGCTTTAACATTGTCATCAGAAAGGATGATCTTGAATGCTTCAGCTACACGCTCTTTTGTTGCGCCGCCGCCTACATCAAGGAAGTTTGCTGGCTTGCCGCCGTGTAGGTTTACGATATCCATCGTACCCATAGCAAGGCCTGCACCGTTAACCATACAGCCAACGTTGCCATCAAGTGCTACGTAGTTCAGTTCCCACTGAGCTGCGTGCGCTTCGCGCTCGTCTTCTTGTGAAGGATCGTGCATTTCACGAAGCTTTGGCTGACGGTACATTGCGTTTGAATCAATGTTGATCTTGCCGTCTAGACAAAGCAGGTTACCTTCATTTGTAATAACAAGCGGGTTAATTTCTAGTAGAGCTAGGTCGTACTGAGAGAACATTTGGCCAAGACCCATGAAGATCTTAACGAACTGTTTAATTTGATCGCCAACTAGACCAAGTTTGAACGCAAGTTCACGGCCTTGGTAAGCTTGAGGGCCCACTAGAGGATCGATCGCTGATTGGTGAATCAACTCTGGAGTTTCTTCAGCGATTTTCTCAATGTCCACGCCGCCTTCAGTTGACGCCATGAATACAATTTTGCGCGTTGCACGGTCAACAACAGCACCTAGGTAAAGTTCGTTAGCAATGTTCGATGCTTCTTCAACTAGGATCTTTGTTACAGGTTGACCATTAGCGTCTGTTTGGTAAGTCACTAGGTTTTTACCTAGCCACTTTTGTGCAAACTCTTTAACGCCTTCTTTGGTGTCGTGTAGCTCTACGCCGCCCGCTTTACCGCGACCACCAGCGTGTACTTGACACTTAACGACTTTCTTGGCTGTACTGATACGACCTGCAGCTTCGAAAGCTTCTTGTGCAGTATCACATGCGAAACCTTCTGGTACAGGCAAACCGAATTCTGCAAACAGCTGTTTGGCTTGGTATTCATGCAAATTCATTTTGATATTCCGTTTATTTTCCCTTAAGGGATTATTATTTCCATAACGACACAGTTTCCTGTGGTACGTCTGTAGGGTCTTCTCAAATCAACTGCTGTCCATTTTCTAATGGCTTTACAGTTCAAGTGAAGGCCAGACGTTGAGCAGCCTAGCCTTTGAAACTTTTTACGTCTAGCTAACCGGGTTAACTAGACGTTTTAGAGATACTAAACGTCTAATAGCAGACGCGCTGGATCTTCTAGAAGCTCTTTGATTGTCACTAGGAAGCCAACTGATTCACGGCCATCAATTAGACGGTGGTCGTAAGAAAGCGCTAGGTACATCATTGGTAAGATCTCAACCTTGCCATCAACAGCCATTGGACGATCTTGGATTTTGTGCATACCCAAAATTGCCGCTTGAGGCGGGTTGATGATTGGCGTAGACATTAGAGAGCCAAATACACCACCGTTCGTGATAGTGAAGTTACCGCCCATCAACTCATCAACAGTTAGCTTGCCGTCACGGCCTTTGATTGCTAGCTCTTTGATGCCTTTTTCGATGTCAGCGAAACCTAGTGTGTCACAGTCTTTCAGTACTGGAGTCACTAGACCACGTGGCGTTGATACTGCCATGCTGATGTCGAAGTAGTTGTGGTAAACGATATCTGTACCATCAATAGAAGCGTTAACTTCTGGGAAACGTTTCAGTGCTTCTGTTACTGCTTTCACGTAGAAAGACATGAAACCAAGACGTGTATCGTGACGCTTCTCGAATTGGTCTTTGTACTGCTTACGAAGGTCCATGATTGGCTTCATGTTCACTTCGTTGAAAGTAGTCAGCATTGCTGTACTGTTCTTCGCTTCTAGAAGACGGTTTGCAACTGTCTTACGTAGGCGAGTCATAGGCACGCGTTTTTGGCTGCGAGCCGCTGCTGGCGCTTCAACTGCTGGTGCAGATGCTGCTGCCGGAGCCGCTTTCGCTGCTGCTAGGTGTGCATCGATGTCCTCACGAGTAATACGACCACCAACACCAGTGCCTTTAACGTCAGCTGGTTGTAGGTTGTGCTCTGCAAGAAGACGACGAACAGCAGGGCTTAGTGCGTCGTTGCTTTCTTCTGTCAGTGCCGCTTTGTGGCGCTTATCAGGAGAAGCTTCTGTATCTTCAGTCGTGTCTTTCGTTGGTTCACCAGCGACAGCACCAGGTTTGATTTTCGCAAGAAGCTGCTTAGAAAGTACCGTAGCACCCTCTTCTTCAATGATAGCTTCCAGAACACCCGCTTCAGGAGCAGGTACTTCTAGAACTACTTTATCTGTTTCGATGTCTACAATGACTTCATCACGTGCAACGGCTTCGCCTGGTTTTTTGTGCCAAGTCGCTACTGTTGCATCAGCCACAGATTCAGGTAAATCTGGAACCAGAATTTCAATTGTCATGTCTGTATTTTCCTTTTACTTCTAGTTCTTAAGTAGGGTCAAAGCGTCGTCTACTAACGCTTTTTGTTGTTTCAAGTGTACCGACATATAGCCAACAGCTGGTGACGCTGATGCAGGACGACCTGCGTATTGAATATCAGCACCCACTGGGATAGCAGCTCGGAAATTATGTTGGCTACTGTACCAAGCACCTTGGTTTTGTGGCTCTTCTTGACACCAAACGTAATCGACTACATTTGTGTATTGTGCGATTGCAGCTCTCACGTCCTCATAAGGGAACGGGTAAAGTTGCTCAATACGTACAATAGCGACATCGTCTTGCTCGTTCTTACGTCTTTGGTCAAGCAGGTCAAAGTAAACCTTACCTGAACAGAACACGACGCGTTTTACGTTCTCAGGAGCCAGATCATCAATTTCTGCGATAGCTGGTTGGAACGTGCCTTCTGCCAAATCTTCAAGAGAAGATGTACACAGAGGGTGACGAAGCAATGACTTAGGTGACATTACAATCAGTGGACGACGCATTGGTCGAACAACCTGACGGCGAATCATGTGATAAACCTGAGCTGGTGTTGAAGGAACAACAACCTGCATGTTTTGTTCAGCACATAACTGAAGGTAACGCTCAAGACGCGCAGAAGAGTGCTCAGGGCCTTGGCCTTCATAACCGTGAGGAAGCAACATAGTTAGACCACATAGACGTGCCCACTTTTGCTCACCTGATGAAATGAATTGGTCGATAACAACTTGTGCACCGTTTGCGAAATCACCAAATTGTGCTTCCCAAAGGGTGAGACCGCTTGGCTCTGCTGTCGCATAACCATACTCAAATGCGAGTACCGCTTCTTCAGATAACACAGAGTCAAACACTTGGAATGGCCCTTGTTTATCATGAATGTTCGCAAGAGGAACATACGTGCTTGCATCTGATTGATTGTGCAGTACTGAGTGACGGTGGAAGAACGTACCACGACCTGAATCTTGGCCAGAGATACGAATACGCTTACCGTCGTCAACAAGTGTTGCGTAAGCCAGAGTTTCAGCCATACCCCAATCGACTTGTTTCTCACCATTCACCATGGCAGTTCGATCGTTGTACAGTTTATTTACTCGGCTTTGCAGCTTGTGGCTGTCTGGGTATTGGCAAAGTTTAGTACCAAGCTCTTTCAGGCGCTCGATATCAATCTTATTGTCCCACTCGATGTTCCAGTCGTGACCTAGGTAAGGAGACCAGTCCACAGAGTGAAGTGCCATTGGGCGCCACTCTTTAACCACAACTTCACCGTGATCAAGTGCATCACGATATTCGTTAACCAGTTGAGTTGCCGTATCAATACCAAATTCACCGCGCTCCATTAGCACGTCAGCGTAAAGCTTACGTGGTGTTGGATGTTTCTTGATTTTTTGGTACATCAAAGGCTGTGTTGCATTCGGCTCATCGGCTTCGTTGTGACCGTGGCGACGGTAACAAACCAAATCAATAACAACATCACGCTTGAAGGTATTACGGTAATCCAATGCAAGACGCGCTACGAACGCAACCGCTTCTGGATCATCAGAATTAACGTGGAAAATCGGAGCCTGAACCATCTTCGCGATATCTGTACAGTACATCGTAGAACGTGTATCACGAGGGTTAGACGTCGTAAAACCAACTTGGTTGTTTACAACGATACGAACCGTACCACCGACACAGAAACCACGCGCTTGAGACATGTTAAACGTCTCTTGCACTACACCCTGACCAGCGATAGCTGAATCACCGTGGATAGTAATTGGAAGTACACGGCTGCCGTCTTTATCGTCTAGACGATCTTGTCGAGCACGTACTGAACCGATAACTACCGGGTTTACGATTTCTAAGTGAGATGGGTTAAATGCAAGAGCTAAGTGAACGTTGCCGCCTGGGGTTGCGAAATCCGCAGAGAAACCTTGGTGATATTTCACATCACCAGTACCCCATGAATCATCGCTGTGCTTGCCCGCAAATTCGTCAAACAGGTCTTGTGGCTTTTTACCAAGCACATTGACCAGCATGTTTAGACGACCACGGTGAGCCATACCAACAACAACTTCACGCATGCCTTGTCCACCGGCATGACGAATGATTTCTTTCGTCATTGGGATAAGAGCATCACCACCTTCCAAAGAGAAGCGTTTTGCACCAGGGAATTTCGCACCAAGATAGCGCTCAAGACCTTCAGCAGCCGTTAGCTCTTCTAGGAAAGCTTGCTTTTCTTCTTTATTGAAAGACGGTTGACCAGATACAGACTCTAAACGTTGTTGGATCCAACGCTTTTGTTCTGTATTAGTCATGTGCATGTATTCAGCACCAATCGAACCACAATAAGTTTGCTTTAGAGATTTGTAGAGATCTTTAAGCACCATCGTCTCTTGGCCAATGGCGTAAGAGCCGACGTTAAACGTCTCGTTGAGGTCTTCTTCGGTAAGAGTGTGGAAAGAAGGGTCCAGTTCAGCGACTGTATCTCTTTCCCATAAACCTAGGGGGTCTAGATTTGCTGATTGATGCCCTCGGAATCGATAGGCATTAATAAGTTGCAGAACCTTTACTTGTTTCGCATCGACATCTGGATCACTAACTTGGACACTGTAATGCTTTGTTTCTTGAGCGAGTCGACGGAAGTATTCACGAACACGAGAGTGTGGTTGTTCCACCGCTTCTGAAGCTTGCACAGGCAGTTCTTCAAAAACGCTTCTCCATTCGTCACTTACCGAATCGGGGTCACTAAGATACAGTTCATAGAGTTCTTCTACGTACGTTGCATTGGCGCCAGCCAAGTGTGAAGACTCGAGCCATGCCTTCATCACGCCGTTGTGCATATTTTCCCTTAACCAGTAGTTTTCACGTTTGCTGCGGTCTATGCCGAGCTATTAAAAGGCCGCCCCAAAACTTCTAGGGCGGCAATTTTTATATAACTTAAACCGAACGATTCACTAGCATGGTCTTAATGTGACCAATCGCTTTCGTCGGATTTAATCCCTTAGGACAAACACTTACACAATTCATGATGCCATGGCAACGAAAAACGCTAAATGCATCATCAAGATCGGACAGACGTTCGTCTGTCGCCGTATCTCGGCTATCTATTAGCCAACGGTATGCTGCAAGTAGGCCAGCTGGTCCGATGAACTTATCTGGATTCCACCAGAATGATGGGCATGAAGTCGTACAACATGCACACATAATACATTCATACAAACCATCTAAATGAGCACGCTCATCAGGGCTTTGTAGGTTTTCACGAGCCGGTGGCACATTGCCATCAGACACTAAGAACGGCTTAACTTTTTCGTAGTTATCGTAGAACTGAGTCATGTCTACGATTAAATCACGCACAACAGGCAAACCTGGAAGTGGGCGGATTACGATCTTATCTTGGCCAGAAAGTGCAGACAGTGGCGTGATACACGCCAATCCGTTTTTACCATTCATGTTCAAACCATCAGAACCACATACACCTTCACGGCATGAGCGACGGAATGAAATCGTTGGATCTTGCTCTTTCAAAAGAATAAGCGCGTCCAAAAGCATCATGTCAGAACCTTCTTCCACCTCTAGGGTGTACTCTTTCATGTAAGGCTTCTGGTCCACATCTGGGTTGTAACGGTATAAAGAGAAATTCAGTTTCATGGTCATATCTCCTTAGTACGTACGTGCTTTCGGCGGGAATGCTTCACGATGGATAGGCTCCATGTTCACGCCACGCTTAGTCATACTTTCTGATTCAGGGTTGTACAGTGAATGGCATAGCCATTGCTCATCATCACGATCTGGGAAGTCGAAACGAGCATGCGCTCCACGACTCTCTGTACGGAAGTTTGCTGCAACCGCGGTTGCGAATGCCGTTTCCATCAAGTTTTCAAGCTCTAAACACTCAATACGTTGCGTGTTGAACTCAGTCGACTTGTCTGAAAGGTGTGCATTTTTAAGACGCTCACGAATCACTTTCAGCTCTTCTAAGCCGTCAGCCATCGCTTTACCTTCACGGAATACAGAGAAGTTGTTCTGCATACATTGCTGAAGGTCTTTACGAATTACCGCAGGATCTTCACCGTCAGTACTGTTTTCCCAACGATTGTAGCGCTCTAGTGAACGTTCAATGTCAGCTTCAGTTGCAGGTTTTGCTTCAGCTTGTTTGTTCAAAGTCTCACCAAGGTGAAGACCTGTCGCACGACCGAACACAACCAAATCAAGTAGCGAGTTGCCACCTAGACGGTTTGCACCGTGTACTGATACTGAAGCGATTTCGCCACAAGCGAATAGACCTTGAATTTCAACGTCTGTACCGTCTTCAGTTTGTTTAATTGCTTGACCAGAAACCTGTGTAGGAACACCACCCATCATGTAGTGACACGTTGGGATTACAGGAATTGGTTCTTTAACAGGATCAACGTGAGCGAACGTACGAGAAAGCTCACATACACCCGGTAGACGAGATTCAAGCGTCTCTTTACCTAGGTGATCGAGTTTCAGCTTGATGTGTGGACCCCATGGACCATCACAACCACGACCTTCACGAATCTCAACCATCATCGAACGAGCTACAACATCACGACCAGCTAAATCTTTAGCATTCGGAGCATAACGTTCCATGAAGCGCTCGCCGTCTTTATTGAGAAGGTAACCACCTTCACCACGACAACCTTCTGTTACCAAAACACCTGCGCCAGCGATACCCGTTGGGTGGAACTGCCACATTTCGATGTCTTGCATTGGAACGCCTGCACGAATCGCCATGCCAACACCGTCACCAGTGTTAATGTGAGCATTGGTTGTTGATGCGTAAATACGACCAGCACCACCAGTAGCAAGGATTGTTGCCTTCGCTTTGAAGTAGCAAACCTCACCCGTCTCCATACAAAGCGCGGTAGTACCTAAGATTGCACCATCTTCGTTTTTAACAAGATCCAGTGCATACCACTCAGAGAAAACCGTCGTTTTGTGTTTAATGTTTTGTTGGTAAAGCGTGTGTAACAGTGCGTGACCAGTACGGTCGGCTGCAGCTGCGGTACGAGCCGCTTGCTCACCACCAAAATTCTTAGATTGGCCACCAAACGGACGTTGGTAAATGCTGCCGTTATCAAAACGAGAAAATGGAAGACCCATTTTTTCTAGTTCGATAACCGACTCAGGACCATTTTTACACATGTATTCGATAGCATCTTGGTCGCCGATGTAATCGGAACCTTTTACCGTATCGTACATGTGTTGTTCCCAGTGATCTTCATGCGCATTACCAAGAGCAACGGTGATACCACCTTGCGCAGATACAGTATGAGAACGAGTTGGGAAAACTTTAGAAAGCAACGCACAAGATAGGCCTTGCTCAGAAATTTGTAGCGCGGCGCGCATACCAGCACCACCAGCGCCAATTACTACAGCATCAAACTCACGAACAGGAATAGTCACTTACGCACCCCACAAAATAAACAGACCAGAGAAGAAATATCCTAGAAGAACCGCAACAACACCGACTTGAAGACCAACGCGCAATTTTGCACATTTGATGTAGTCAGTTAGTACTTGCCACAAGCCGATCCACGCGTGAACCAAAATTGAAGTAAGCGCTAACATGGTGAAGACTTTAGTGAAAGTACCACCAAAGAATTGCGTCCAAGATGCGTAAGAAATATCACCTGAGAAAGCACAGAAGCTCACTAGGTAGATAGTGTAAAGCGTCATAATGATGGCTGTTGCACGAATCAATAGATAATCATGCACACCATTACGACCAAAAGTAGAAACGTTGTTTACCATACTAAGATCCCCGCTAGTAGAGACAATACCGCTGTTGCTGCGAATGCAACCTTCGCGCTCTTAGCGCCAGATTCCAGCTCTTCAAAGTGACCAAGGTCCATAAGAAGGTGACGAATACCACCAGCAATGTGGTAAGCCAAAGCGGTTAAAATGCCCCACAGAATAAACTTCACGAAGAAACCGTCGACAATGTCGCTAGCTTCCATAAAGCCTACAGGGGAAGAGAGGGAAATGGATAGTAACCAAAGCAGAATTCCGATCGCAACAAAAGTAATCACCCCAGACACACGGTGTAGGATGGAAGCTATTGCTGTGATAGGAAAGTGGATGGTCTGTAAATCTAAATTAACAGGTCTTGTCTTTCTTTCTTTCACGGGCTCGCTCACTCAGCTCCATTGAGCATGATGGTCATTAAATAACCTTATGTATTGTTATGGACAAAATTTGATTGCAAACCCTCAAAATTTAACATTAACTTAACAAATAACGTAAGTTGAGCCTTAGATAATTGTAAAATAATTGTTAACAGCTAGGTTTCCGAAGACACCTCACATTTCTTCTTAGCCTTGCATTTATAAGGTTTTAACCAAACTTTTCAGCGCCACTATACGGCTGGCAACATTCTAATACAATTGATGCAACAAATAATGCTACACAGCACAGACTTTTAACGAATTTAATGTAAAAAACACTAACAAGTGCACACAAAGCTGCAGAAAAATTGACTTTCTGACGTAAGACCAGTAAAAAAATGGCACATAAACATCCTGGACGGATTAATAATAACAAAGGAGATTGTTATGGCGGATAAGAAAGCTACCCTTCATATTGAAGGTCAAGCGCCGATCGAATTGCCGATTACAGAAGGTGTACTTGGTACTCCAGTCATCGACGTTCGTACACTGGGTTCTAATGGTTTTTTCACTTTTGATCCTGGTTTTCTTGCCACTGCATCTTGTGAATCGCAAATCACTTATATTGACGGTGGAAAAGGTATCCTTCTACACCGTGGTTATCCAATTGATCAACTGGCCAATAACGCTGATTACTTAGAAGTTTGTTACATTCTTTTATACGGCGAAGCTCCTTCTCGAGCTCAATACGAAGAGTTCAAGACGACTGTCACGCGTCACACCATGGTTCATGAGCAAATTGCTAGTTTCTTCCACGGCTTCCGCCGTGATGCTCACCCAATGGCTGTTATGTGTGGTGTGGTAGGTGCGCTTGCTGCGTTCTATCATGATTCATTAGATGTTAATAACGACACACACCGTGAAATTGCGGCATACCGCCTAATTTCAAAAATGCCAACACTGGCTGCAATGTGTTACAAATATTCTATCGGTCAACCGTTTATCTACCCACGCAATGACCTAGGCTACGCAGAAAACTTCCTGCACATGATGTATGCGAATCCATGTGAAGAATATGAAGTGAACCCTGTTGTTGCTCGCGCAATGGACAAAATCTTTACGTTACACGCAGATCACGAACAAAATGCTTCAACGTCAACAGTTCGTTTAGCTGGCTCTTCGGGCGCAAACCCATTTGCTTGTATTGCTGCTGGTATCGCTTCTTTGTGGGGTCCGGCTCACGGCGGTGCTAACGAAGCTTGTCTAATGATGCTTGAAGAGATCGGTAGCGTAGACAACATTGAAGAGTACGTAGCAAAAGCAAAAGACAAAGATGATCCATTCCGTTTAATGGGCTTCGGTCACCGTGTTTACAAGAACTACGATCCACGTGCAACGGTAATGCGCGAAGCGTGCCACGAAGTACTTAAAGAGCTGAACATTCAAGATCCACTACTTGACGTTGCAATGGAACTTGAGCGCATCGCTCTTTCTGATGAGTACTTTGTATCGAAGAAACTATACCCGAACGTAGATTTCTACTCAGGTATCATTCTGAAAGCGATCGGTATTCCGGTATCAATGTTCACAGTAATCTTCGCGATGTCTCGTACTATCGGTTGGATTGCACACTGGAACGAAATGCACAGCGATCCGACGAACCGCATCGGTCGTCCTCGTCAGTTGTACACTGGTGAAGAACAGCGTGATTTCCAAGCTCTACACGAGCGCGAATAGTAAAGTTTCGACTTTTCTAATCGATTAAAATCAAAAAGGGTTGATGTATTAACATCAACCCTTTTCTTTTATATGCTCTCAACTCCGTCATCCTCAAGAGTGAGGGACGAGCGAGTTGGGGATCTCACTAATTGTATCGACAAGCTTTTAGAGATTCCCTACTCCTTCCTTCGTCAGTCTAGGGAATGACGAATTACTTGAGATCTCTCGAAATAAAATCCATTAGAGTTCTAACTAGCCAGTCTCATCGACGGGTACAAATTTATAGTGACTCGTATCCTACATCCCATATTTTCTTTTTATACCGGGTTGTCGATATCGATAAACTCAACAGCTAAGCCATGCTCTTTCGCTAGCCACTCACCTAATGCCTTCACACCATAACGTTCTGTTGCGTGGTGGCCTGCGGCAAAGTAATGAATGTCTTGTTCACGTGCTGAGTAAGTTGTGCGCTCTGAAATTTCACCAGAGATAAATGCATCAATACCTTGAGAAGCCGCTAACTCAATGTAATCTTGACCACCACCGGTGCACCAACCGACAGTCGTAATCATTTTGTCTTGGTTCTCTGGAGCAATGTGTAATGGCTTGCGGTTCAAAGCTTGGCCAATCTTTTCTGCGAACTCTGCACCCGTCATTGGCGCACTCAACTTGCCAAACATCGCAACAGATTGTGGGTGCCCTTCCAAACCGCCTTCGACTTCTATCTCAAGTAACTCCGCCAGTTTCGCGTTATTACCAAGCTCAGGGTGGATATCAAGCGGCAAGTGATAACCTAAAAGGTTGATGTCATTTTTAATCAAGGTACGAATGCGCTTGCCCTTCATGCCACGAATCGCTTCTGACTCGCCTTTCCAGAAAAAGCCGTGATGGACTAACAAAGCGTCTGCGTTCAGTTCTACCGCTTTATCAATCAAGGCTTGAGAAGCTGTCACACCAGTAACGATTCGCTTCACTTCTGTTGCACCTTCAACTTGAAGACCATTAGGACAGTAATCTTTAATTTGCTGTGGCTGCAGTTTTTCGTTAAGTAGCTTTTCTAATTGTAAGTTATTCATTTTTATTTCCAGCTTACCTTTATAATAACGTCGTTATATCAATTTACGGGTAGAATGTCGAAAGCCCCAGGGTTATGTTTATAAAGAGCTAGTTTATGAGGAACAGATGACAGCACTGCAACGTTTTTACCAATGGGTCATCGACTCACCGCCATTACTGGAACTCAAACCACCCGTTTCTGATCTCAGAGCCTTCTCAAGCCCTCATACCATGGATTCATCACATACATACAATGGTAATCCTAGGTTAGGTTTCCTCTACCAGCATCTATGTGAACAAGTCGTCGAAGCTTCACCTGATTATTCGATCAAGTACGATGAAATTCAGATCAATGTGGATGGCAGAACGCTAGGTGCTATCGACTTTATTCTCGAAAAAGAGAGCAACCAAAAGCTGCAACATTGGGAAGTAGCAATTAAGTTTTATTTGCTCCACGAACAAACATGGTTTGGACCCAACTCTCACGACCAATTAGATAAGAAGCTCGATAGGATGCTAAGCCACCAACTGGGTATGTCGTCTTCAACTGCCTTTGTTGAACAATATCCAGAGATCGATGTCGACTCAAAACATCTCCTCATGCAAGGTCGCCTTTATACCAACCCATTCTTGGAGCAAAACGTACCGACTGAATGTTTGAGTTACGACATTAATCCAAGCCAAGTAAACGGTTTTTGGTGCTATCAAAACCAAGCTCATTTAATTACTGAAGTGCTCTACCCTCTCACCAAAGAGCAATGGGCAGCGGGCACTGATGATTTCACCTGCGAGCCTATCACCGAGCTTGGTGATCGCTTCGTTCATGGGCAAACCAAATCAGGACAGTTTTGGTTTGTGATGCCACAAAGCTGGCCACACGGCTAATCCATTCAGCCATTGAGTTGATTTAGTATTAGCCACTTACTCACAGACAAATAAAAAGGGCTGATGCTTTCACATCAACCCTTTCACTATTTACTTGATGACTCTACTAATCTGTATTCGATTATAGGCCAGCGGCTGCAAATACTTGGTTAACAATCTCTTGAGCTTCTGCTTCGATTGCTTTCAGGTGCTCTTCACCTTTAAAGCTTTCACAGTAGATCTTGTAGATGTCTTCTGTACCTGATGGACGAGCAGCAAACCAACCGTTTTCAGTCGTCACTTTTAGGCCACCAATCGCAGCACCATTACCTGGAGCGTGCGTTAAGCGTGCAGTAATTGCATCACCAGCAAGCGTCTCAGCTGAAACCATCTCTGGAGATAGCTTCTTAAGCACGTCTTTTTGTGCGCCGTTAGCTACTGCTTGAATACGGTTGTACTTAGACTCACCGTGTTTAGCAGCAAGCTCTTCGTAGTATTCTTGTGGGTTCTTACCCGTTACTGCTGTGATCTCAGCCGCAAGCAGGCAAAGAATTAGGCCATCTTTATCTGTTGACCAAGGCGTTCCGTCTTTACGTAAGAAAGATGCACCCGCACTCTCTTCACCACCGAAACCAAACTGACCGTTATATAGGCCATCAACGAACCATTTGAATCCCACTGGCACTTCGCAAAGCTCGCGACCTAAGTCAGCAACAACACGGTCGATTAGTGCACTTGATACTAGTGTTTTACCCACTGCAACGTCTTTGCCCCAACCTTCACGGTTACGGTATAGATAGTCAATACAAACCGCTAGGAAGTGGTTTGGATTCATCAGGCCTTTTGGCGTAACGATGCCGTGGCGATCGTAATCAGGGTCGTTACCAAACGCTAGTTGATAGTCGTCTTTAAGTGCCAGTAAACCTGCCATTGCGTATGGAGAAGAACAGTCCATACGAACCACACCATCTTTGTCTAGAGACATAAATTGGAACGAAGGATCAACCGCTTCACTGACCAGAGTCAGGTCTAGGTTGTACGCTTTGCCAATTTTACGCCAGTAATCAATACCGCTACCACCCAGTGGATCAACACCAATCTTGATGTTTGCTTTCTGGATTGCTTCCATATCAACCACGTTAACCAAGTCAGCAACGTAAGGAGCAACTAAATCAACTTCTTTCACTAGCTCAGACTGTTTAGCCTGTGCGATAGGAGTGCGCTTAACGCCTTGCATTTGCTCAGCAATGATCACATTCGCACGATCTTCAATCGCTTGAGTCAGTTCAGCTTCAGCAGGGCCACCGTGTGTCGGGTTGTATTTAATGCCCCCGTCTTGAGGTGGGTTATGTGAAGGCGTGATTACAATGCCGTCGGCTTTTTTATCATTCACTAGATTGTGCGTAAGAATCGCGTGCGAGATACCTGGAGTTGGAGTAAAGCCATTGTTTTCTTGAACGATAACTTCAACGCCGTTTGCAACTAGCACTTCAATAACCGTAGAAAAAGCAGGCTCAGATAGAGCGTGAGTATCTTTACCTAGAAAAAGTGGACCAGTGGTACCTTGATCGGCACGAACTTCAGCAACCGCTTGTGCGATCGCTAGAATGTGGTTTTCATTAAATGTTGATTTGTCTGCTGTACCGCGGTGACCTGAAGTACCGAACAGTACTTTATGATCTGGGTTAGTAGCATCCGGTTGCTGTAAGAAATAGTTTGCAACTAAAGCCGGGATATTATGAAGATCTTCCTGCAGAGCTTTCTGCCCGGCACGAGGGTGCATAGCCATTATCGACATCCTTATATAAAATTTAAAAACAAAAAAACCTCATAATATCTTCTTAGCCATGGATATTATGAGGTTTAAATCAGATTTCGTTAAATTGAACCTGTTACTTTTTCTATCAATTCTGCTTGGAAATTCATGCGGCTCATAAGCTGTTCAACCATCTGTCTTTTTCGGCTTGTATTGTTATTCGTAATAACCCAAAAAGGACTTTGTGGAATAGCTTTAGGCTTAGTTGTGTTGCCATTTGCTAACAACGTCGCTTCGTTGTCTGCAAAGTAAACACGCTTGCGGCCTTTTACTTGAGTTGCTTCTGAAAAGCTTAAAGGGTCGATTTTATGCAGTGTTGATAACACAAGCATGAAACGATCAATGGCTTTCTTTAGTGATGCAAACTCATCTGATATTAGTAGTGAGCGCATTTCTTTAACGCCATCGAATTTCTCTGGAGTAAAGCCTACCTCTTTGCTAACAACGATACCTTTTGGCTCAACGATCTCTTCAATCGGAACCGTGCCTTGGTTATCAACCAGTAACAAGCGGCGCAGAATATCTGAAGCGCTTTCGCCAATACGTTCTGTCTGACCCGCAATAAAACGGTATAGGTCCTCATCAACCTCAATTGTTTTCATTCGCTTTTCACAATCTCAATGTTTAAACTCTGAGGGATTATAGCGAGATCCGCGCGGATACTCTACGTCAAACCCACCATGAATAAGATAAAAATGTCAGTACAGCTCAACTATAAAATTGAAGGTGAGGGTCACACCATTGTTTTGATCCATGGATTATTCGGAAATTTGGACAACCTTGGCTTGCTCGCTAGGGATCTAAAAGCCGATCATCAGGTACTTAGCATCGATCTACGTAACCACGGTCAATCTTTCCATAATGACACTCATAATTATCAAGTTATGGCACAAGATGTGGCTCAACTGCTGAATGTTCTTGAGCTAGAAGATGTCACTGTGATTGGTCACTCGATGGGTGGCAAGGTAGCGATGGCACTGACACAACATCTGACGCTGCGTAAATTGATTGTCTTAGATATGGCACCAGTCGCGTACACCCAAAGTCGTCACGACAACGTATTCGCAGGCCTACAAGCTGTGATAGAAGAAAAACCGACATCACGCTCAGAGGCGCTTAAGGTCCTCGCAAAACATATCGAAATTGATGGGGTTCGCCAGTTTTTAACGAAATCTTTGTTCAAATCAGAACAAGGCATCATGGAATGGCGTTTCAATGTTGCCTCGCTATTAAACAACTACCCACAGATTATTGGTTGGGAACCGATTGACAAAACCTCGATCAAAACCTTGCTAATCAAGGGTGGTGACTCAGATTACCTGACGGCTGAACATCAAACCGCCGTTCAACAGCAGTTTTCCAACGCAAAGGCACATGTTATCGCCAATACTGGACATTGGCTACACGCGGAAAAGCCCGCTGAAGTGCTCCGTGCAATAAGAAAATTCATCACTTAGATAGGTTGATTAGTCGATATAAATGAGAGCTGTGTAATCACAGCAGATTAACTTTATCTCACAACAGTGATATAGTGCGCCCAAGCAAATTTGGTATATAAGGTTCCCATGCTTTACGACTACATGAACATCATTGAATCTGTTGGTTTAGATCTTCTGTTTGCCGCGATTTTCTTTCTAATCGGAATGGCAATTAAAGACGTTCTAAAGCAGGGAAATGTTCCTGCATTTGGTCGTCGTATCGTATGGTTAGTACTTTTCCTTGGCTGCGCAGGCTTTATCGCAAAAGGGATAATCCAACTAAGCTGGGAAGGAACTGGAATCTAACGATTTCCTCCGAACTTTATTACACCGACAACAGACAAAATGAAAGGTAATGATTCTATGGCAAGTGTAGGTCTCTTCTTTGGTAGCGATACAGGTAACACTGAAGCTGTTGCTAAGATGATTCAAAAGCAATTGGGCAAGCAGCTCGTTCAAGTTCAAGACATTGCAAAAAGCAGCAAAGAAGATATCGATAACTTCGATCTGCTGCTGCTTGGTATCCCTACGTGGTACTACGGCGAAGCACAATGTGATTGGGATGACTTTTTCCCTGAGCTAGAAGCTATTGATTTCTCAACTAAGCTTGTTGCTATTTTTGGTTGTGGCGACCAAGAAGATTACGCAGAATACTTCTGCGATGCTATGGGTACTATCCGTGATATCGTTGAAGCAAAAGGCGGTACTATCCTAGGTCACACGTCAACTGAAGGCTACGAATTCGAAGCATCGAAAGGTTTAGTTGAAGGCGATGACAGCCAGTTCGTTGGTCTATGTATCGATGAAGACCGTCAACCTGAGCTGACTGATGAGCGTGTATCTAACTGGGTTAAACAAATCCACGAAGAGATGTGCCTAGCAGAGCTAGAAGACTAATTCATTAGCGGTTGTTAATTGTTACAATTAATGACCGTTATGTAGATATGAAAAAACCTCCTTATGGGATAACACTGATCATTTAAGCATTTTCCTGATCAGTTGAACGATCCTACAGATGGTTAACAATACCCTTAAGCACTTTTGTTTAAGGGTATTTTTTTATGCTGTCACACTGGTTAATCGATGTTGACGATTTTGCTAATCCAGAATCTCTTTCTTTGTTCCAAAAAGACCTTCCGCTAGATTGGATAAACCAAGCTTTATCTGAAACGAACAAAGCGAGCATGCGCCGTAGAAAGTTACCTGCCGAACTTGTTGTATGGTTAGTCGTTGGTATTGGTCTATATCGAGATAGACCGATTACTGATGTACTCGATAAACTCGACCTCAAATTGTCTAATTCATTGGGTGAAACAATTGCACCTAGTGCAATTCCTCAGGCAAGAAAACGCCTCACCGCTAAGCCTTTAAAGTCATTATTCTCAATCACAGCAAAGCACTGGACACAGTCGGAAGATGCGGGTGATAAATGGAATGGTTTGAGCCTATTTTCAATCGATGGCACACAGTTTAGAACTCACGACAATCCAAGCTTAGCTGAGCATTATCAATATGTTTACTACCGAAAAGACAGGCACACTGAATATCCAATCGTTCGAATGTGCGCACTCACATCACTACGGAGTCGACTTATTCATGATGTGGCTTTTGGGGAAAGTTCTAAAGGTGAAATCAGCTATGCAAAAGATTTAATTTCATCAGCAGTCCCGAATTCATTGACCATTTTTGACCGTTGCTACTTGAGCGCAGAACTTATGCTTAACTGGCAACAAGAGCATGGGACAAGTCACTGGATGACGCCAATAAAGTCGAATGTGAAATATGAAACCATCGAGCAACTCGATGATGATGGGCGAGATCTGATTGTAGAGATGAAAGTCTCTCCACAAGCTAGAAAGCAAGACCCGAGCCTCCCGGAAACGTGGAAAGCTAGGCTGGCTCTATACCCCGATGATGGTGAACAACAACCCAATCATATACAAGGGCTGCTGACTTCTCTAACAGATAGAAAATACAGTTTAAAATCATTATTAGATGTGTACTTCGAAAGGTGGGAAATCGAGAATAGTTATGGCGAGATTAAGCATGACATGCTTGACGATGAAATTCTGCTCCGCAGTCAATCTGTAGAGGGTGTAGAGCAAGAGATATGGGGTATCCTTATCGCGTATAACTTAATCCGCCTGGAGATTAGCCGAATAGCAAAAGAGGCTGAAGTCTCACCACTTAGGATAAGCTTTACGATGGCACTTCGAGATATTCAAGATGAGCTAATGTGGTGTGCTATCGCCTCCCCAGGTTCGGTTCCCAAAAAGCTGCGAGCTATGAGAGAGCGAGTGAAACGTTATATTTTGCCCGAAAAACAAAAACGGCCCAAAGATAGGACCGTTCGTTTTAGTAAGACTCGCTACACTGTGCGATCTAAACACCTTAAATGATAGGTGTTGCCTTATGGGAGGTTTTTTTCTATTCAATGTTTATCAATCAACACTCAGCTTCTAATGCTTCGTCATCCTCTCTAAATTGTGGCTTCTTTCTCACATAGAGAGTTCGCTGAATTTCCGAAACCACACTTCCCTGCTTATCTTTAACGTGGATGATAAATTCGGGGAAACACTTCTCACCAAGTTGTGTCTGACGATAGATATCCTCAAGTTGCCCTTGGCTTATCTCAAAGTCTGCATACAAGTCGGATTGACCAGGCTTGATAAAGTTAATACTCGCCTCTTTATCCCAAACATAATATCGCTCACCTAAAATCCCCATTAACATTAACGAGTAAACGGGATCGGTAAGAGAAAAGATACTGCCTCCATATTGAGTCCGATTAGCGTTCTTATTCCACCACCGCAACTTGAGCACCGTCTTAACAACCCTAAAGTCAGCGCTAATGTGAGCTATTCGAATTCCCGAGCCCCAAAAGGGAGGCCAAATATTGAGTGCAAATTTTACAATATTGGGTTTATATATTTTTGCGAGTTGCTTATTCATAACAACAATCCATGTTCATATCAAAAAATACCGCCACCTGACTGGTCGTACCTCCACTATAAGTGAGATACTTCCAATTTACAAAACAGATTGTGATGTCAGTGAGTAACCCTTTGAAGTTCGTGGTTTATTGTTATGCCTGACTAAACTATAATGGTATTAATATTGAATTCTGTTAATTGCTGCAGATCATCAACAGGAAAGTATATGTCAGACAATAATCAAGCGCTAAAAGATGCTGGTCTTAAAGTGACCCTCCCACGGCTCAAAATTTTAGAAGTATTACAACAACCAGACTGCCAACATATTAGTGCTGAAGATTTATATAAAAAGCTGATCGACTTAGGTGAAGAGATTGGTCTTGCGACCGTTTATCGCGTACTGAACCAATTCGATGATGCCGGCATTGTAACTCGTCACCACTTTGAAGGTGGTAAGTCTGTATTCGAACTTTCAACACAGCATCACCATGATCACTTAGTATGTTTAGACTGCGGTGAAGTTATCGAGTTCTCTGATGATCTTATCGAAGAAAGACAAAAAGAAATCGCTCAACGCTACAATGTACAGCTAACTAACCACAGTTTGTATCTGTATGGTAAAAGCATCACTGGGGATTGCAAAGGCAACCCAGACGCACATAAAGCGAAGAAGTAACACAGAACGCTGGCTTAGGCCGGCGTTTTTTATTTGGGCTGATACTGTATTAAGAATCACAGTAGCTTGGCCCACAATTTGATTATTTCCCAGGCACAAAAAAACCGGCTCTAAGCCGGTTTTTTATTAAGCGTCTCTTGAGAAACTAAACTCCGAGAAACAGAGCTTGGAAAAATAGAGTAGAGAAAAACAAAGCCATTAAGCCTCAGTTTTACCCCAAGTGTCACGTAGACCAACCGTGCGGTTGAATACTAGCGCGCCTGCTTTAGAGTCTTTCGAATCTACACAGAAATAACCTGTACGTTCAAACTGGTACGCTTGCTCTGCCACACCTTCTGCTAGGCTAGGTTCAACAAAACCGTTTAGCGTAACAAGTGATTCAGGGTTTAACGTTGCAGCGAAATCATCAGCAGCGGCAGGGTTTGGCACTGTGAATAGACGATCGTACAAACGAATCTCAGCAGGCAACGCTTTATCAGCAGATACCCAGTGAATAACGCCTTTCACTTTACGGCCATCTGCAGGGTTCTTACCCAATGTTTCATTGTCGTAAGAACAGAAGATAGTCGTAATGTTGCCTTCTGCATCTTTTTCGATACGTTCAGCTTTGATCACGTAAGCGCCACGTAGACGAACTTCTTTACCTAGAACCAAACGCTTGTACTTTTTGTTTGCTTCTTCACGGAAGTCATCACGCTCAATCCAAACTTCACGTGTAAATGGTACTTCACGAGTACCCATTTCTGGCTTGTTCGGGTGGTTTGCAACGGTTAACGTTTCTACTGCATCCGCTTCGTAGTTTTCGATAACGATCTTAACTGGATCCAGAACAGCCATTGCACGAGGTGCATTTTCGTTCAGATCATCACGAATGCAAGATTCTAGTGAACCGAACTCAATCATGTTCTCTTGCTTAGTCACACCAATACGCTTACAGAATTCACGGATAGAGCTTGAAGTGAAACCGCGACGACGTAGACCAGAGATAGTTGGCATACGTGGATCGTCCCAGCCTTCAACTAGGTTTTCAACCACAAGTTGGTTCAGCTTACGTTTCGACATTACCGTGTATTCAAGATTCAGACGACTAAACTCGTACTGACGAGGTTGGCAATCAATCGTGATGTTGTCTAGAACCCAGTCATACAAACGACGGTTATCTTGGAATTCAAGCGTACAGATAGAGTGCGTAATGCCCTCTAGCGCATCAGAGATACAGTGAGTAAAGTCGTACATTGGGTAAATGCACCACTTATCAGCAGTTTGATGGTGGTGAGCAAAACGAACACGGTAGATAACAGGATCGCGCATAACCATGAATGAAGAGCTCATGTCGATCTTAGCACGTAGACACGCTTTACCTTCTTCAAAGCCACCGTCACGCATTTTTTCGAACAACGCTAAGTTCTCTTCAGGGCTGCGATCACGGTATGGGCTCGCTTTACCTGGCTCTTTTAGCGTGCCACGGTACTCACGGATTTGATCAGGACTTAGCTCGTCAACATACGCTAAGCCTTTATTAATTAATTCCACAGCATAAGCGTAAAGCGTATCGAAGTAGTTTGATGAGTAACAAATATCACCAGACCATTCAAAGCCTAACCAGCTTACATCATTCTTAATTGACTCAACGTATTCAACGTCTTCTTTTTCAGGGTTTGTATCATCGAAACGAAGATTACATTGTCCCTGGTAGTCCTGAGCAATACCAAAGTTCAAGCAAATAGATTTAGCGTGACCAATGTGCAGGTAGCCATTTGGCTCCGGCGGGAAACGAGTATGCACGCTACTGTGTGTACCATCCGCTAAATCTTTATCGATAATTTGGCGAATGAAATTCGATGGACGAGCCTCAGCTTCACTCATCTATAGCACCTCTATGTATTTAGTATTGTCAGAGAAAGTTATCTTTTATACCAATGAAAATGGTCGCTTACAGCGCCAGTCAAAGATAGAAAGATCATTGTTGCTAATCATCCACAATTCTTCGCCTTTGCACAATAAGAACCGTCCGTTAATTGCGATTATTTCTGCTATTCGATGAAGAATAGAACGAACCGGGTTCATTGACCTTAAACAGTAGGCACAAAAAAGCCTCCCGTTTGGGCTGTCTCTTGATCACAAGTCTGGTTAATCAAGAGACTTAGCGAGTTCATACCCTTCAAGGATGGTTTGTAACCTAAGCCATCCTTGCCATAACGTCTTTATAGAAGCGCGACCTGTTCGCTTGGTATTCTTCCAACCACCTAACCGAGCAATACCGTTGTAAGCCCATGATATATTAGGCGCTTCTTTCGGTAGTTTTTTGCTCTCCAACTTGAGCCACATTAACTTCCACGCTTTGCCTTTTAATACCTGCTCACAACTGGTCTTAGATAACTCGTCTGATTCATTCATAAACCTCAATTGGAGTAACCGAGTCGCGATAAAAGCCAAAACGACGCTGAGCCTTTCTAAGTTATCCTTACTTTGCATTCTCAGTTGCTCAACTTCAGTCCCTTCACTTTTCCAGACTTTATGAAAATCTTCTATTAGCCAGCGCCGCTCATAATAACTGACGATTTTGAGTGCCTCTTCCTTGCTCGTTATCGGCTCTGAAGTCAGTAAGTGCCATGCGAGCTTATTACCACTCTCTCCTTGTTCTATACATCCCACGTAGTAAAGCGGAATGTTATCGAACTCTTTCTTGTTAGCAGGAGACTTGAGTGTCACGGGGGCATATTTGATATCTAAATGAGCCTTGCGAGCTTTACGACCGCCTTTTTGCGGTATTTCGAGCACTTTCTCTCCGGCTGATAACAGGGTAGAGGCATAGCTATAAAGACGATTATCATGCTCTTCAATACAGCGGCTTTGCATTGAGCGAACGAGGAACCTTTGTTGTTGCTCTCGCTTGTAAGTGAGGTATTCAAATAGGTCGGCTTCTCTATCGCACACAGAAATGACATCCGAAATTTTATCGCCAAGTCGCTCAGCGACATGGCGAGAGGCTTGTTCCCACTTATAACTTTCTTTCTCTTTGTATGGTCGAGTCGCATGCTGGTGCCTTTGACCTCGCTTTTCTATATCACGAGTCCAGCGCTGTTGTTCAATTAAACCAATAACAGATTGAGTGTCGGGAGCAAAAAGTAAGGTTGAGTGTACGAACATGGCGCGATGTCGATTACCTTGATTGGAGTGCCCGAGTTCATCTCGAATGCTGCGATGGGAGTAACTGAGAGAAGTGGTGTCTTCTAAGGCAAGAAGTGTCTGTTGCTCTAATGCTTCTTGTGCAGTGACATAAAAACCCGCTTCTGCGATATCTTCTGCTTTGATTTGCTCATTACGGATGAAGCGATAAGCCCCTTCCATTTCAGCAGGGGAGATAATGAGTTTCGAGACGGGTACGCCAGGTTGCTCGGCCAGTGAGGCTGCGAGAGCAACGAGTCTTTGAGTGCGTCTAGGGTCATTAAGGTGGGCTTGACCGAACTGTTTTTGTGCCCAAAGGGTTGGCTCTATATAGGTCATGATAATCATCCTTGTCATTGCTTAGATGATCAGATCATGAAACCTAAAAATAGTTCAAAAAAAATCCCCAAGCGTGGCTTAGGGATTTGTGTATAAGAGACAGCCCGTTTGGGAGGCTTTCAATTTGAAACTTACTTAAGAGTAACTTTACTTCTTAATTAAGTACTTCCGTCACTATGGAAGTTTTACATCAGATAGGTCTTCACCTGCACCGATAGCTTTCATTTCGCCAGCTACGATTTCAGCTAGTGGGCCTAGGATAACCTGTAGGTTGTTCTCACCTAGTTTAACCACACCTTTAGCGCCAAGTTTCTTAAGAACAGCTTCATCTGCGATAGAGCGGTCTTTTAGAGTTAGACGTAGACGAGTGATACAAGCGTCGATTGAAGTTAGGTTGTCGTGACCACCTAGAGCTTTTAGGTATTGACGTGCAACTTCACCTTTTGGTGCGTCGCCAGCAGGAGCTGCTACAGCTTCGTCATCATCTTCACGACCTGGCGATTTCAAGTTGAAAGCGCGGATTGCGAAAGAGAAAGTGAAGAAGTATAGAGCACCGAAACCAAGACCGATTAGTAGTAGTACGAATGGTTTAGTTGCTAGACCCCAGTTCAATACGAAGTCGATAAGACCAGCAGAGAAACCGAAACCGTGCAGAGTACCAAACATGTTTGCAACTACTAGAGACAGACCTGTAAACACAGCGTGCATTGCGTATAGAGCAGGAGCTAGGAATACGAACATGAATTCTAGCGGCTCTGTGATACCTGTTAGGAATGAACAGAATGCAACTGAGAACAGTGCGCCACCAACTTGGCTGCGTTTTTCAGCAGGAGCAGCTAGGTACATTGCAAGTGCAGCACCTGGTAGACCGAACATCATTACTGGGAAGAAACCGTTCATGAATACGCCAGCGCCTTTATCGCCACCGAAGAAACGGTGTAGGTCACCAGATTTAACAGTTTCAGTCACTTCTTTAACTACAGTAGTGATTTCTGGAGTTACAGAGTTAGCGAATGTGAATGTGTGCTCTTGGCCAACAACTAGAGTTTTAGCTAGTGATGGGTCAACACAAAGTTGAGTGATGTTAGCGAATGCGCCTTGACCAGCAACGATGATTTCTTGACATGTACCCATACCGAACCAGAAGTATGAGTTCAATACGTGGTGTAGACCTACAGGGATAAGTGCACGGTTAAGAGTACCGTAAACGAATTGACCGATAGCGCCAGACGTTGATACTGCGTGAGCCAGTGCGTCTAGACCAGATTGAACACCAGGCCAAACCACACCAGACACAGCACCTGCAACAAGTGCAAATAGACCAGCCATGATAGGTACTAAACGTTTACCCGCAAAGAAAGCCAGCCACTCAGGAAGACGTGTTGCATGGAAAGCGTTGTAAGAGTGACCTGCGATGATACCTGCGAAGATACCGCCGAAGAATGACATGTTTACGTCAGCGTTAATTGTTGTTGCTGTCGCTGTTAGTACGAAGTAAGCAACTGCACCAGCAAGACCTGCTGCGCCGTTACCGTCTTTAGAAAGACCAATCGCGATACCTAGACCAAATAGCAATGGTAGGTTACCGAAGATAGCTCCACCAGCTTGCGCCATGAATGGAATATCAAGTAGATCGCCTTGACCTAAACGTAGTAGAAGCGCCGCAATCGGAAGTGTTGCGATAGGTAGCATTAATGCCTTACCTAGCTTCTGTGCATATCCTAGAATATTCACCAGTTGTTTCCCCCTATAGGATTTTTTAGAATTCATTTGAGAAACTTATTTTAGTCGCTCAATTTAGTCCTATTCAGTGTATTCAATTAATTTTGCCCCGCAAATTAAAACCTTACCATTTGTGATCCTAATCACCAGTTTTTACCAAATCCAGAGGTTTTTGCTAGCGAGATCATAAAACTTATTTTATCATTCAAAAAAATGAGCGTTTATAGATAAAATTCAAATCTAATCATTAGGAAAAAACATGATATTCCTAATTTTAGATTACCCTATGAATAATCATTAACAATGAACCTGAATGTATAATAAAGATCAATTGTTCATATGTTTTTCAACAACTTAAATAGCTTCCCATTTTGAAGCCGTTCGCCCATAAAAGATAAATCGTTACGTAAATGATGCTCGCAAACTAAGTCCACATTTAGGTAACGAACAAATTTAAAAGATCTCACGAAATAAGGATTAGCTGACTATGTACGCGCTAAGTAACTGTAAAATTTACACTGGTAGTGATGTTCTAACCGATCATGCCGTCGTAATAGAAAATGAACTGATCAAAAAAGTCTGTCCTATCTCTGAATTGCCAGAAGGAATCGAGGTTCGCGATCTAAACGGAGCAAACCTAAGCCCAGGTTTCATTGACTTACAGCTGAATGGTTGTGGCGGTGTAATGCTTAACGATGAGATCACGGCAGAAACAATGCAGATCATGCACGAAGCAAACCTTAAATCAGGCTGTACTAGCTTCTTGCCTACGCTCATCACCTCTTCAGACGAAGATATGCGTGCAGTTATTACTGCAGCTCGTGAATATCACAACCAGTACCAAAACCAATCACTAGGTCTGCACCTTGAAGGTCCATATCTAAACGTTGCAAAAAAAGGCATTCATAGCGTCGATCACATTCGTAAATCAGACAGCGAAATGATTGAACTGATTTGCGAGAACAGCGACCTAGTTGCAAAAGTAACATTGGCACCAGAACTTAATGATCCTGAACATATCGAGCGCCTACACAAAGCTGGCGTTGTCGTTTCTATCGGCCACACAAACGCGACTTACACAGAAGCTAGACAAAGTTTCGAATCTGGTATCACTTTCGCTACTCACCTATTCAATGCAATGACCCCTATGGTCGGTCGTGAACCTGGCGTTGTTGGCGCGATTTACGACACGCCAGAAGTTTATGCTGGTATCATCGCTGACGGCTTCCACGTTGATTACGCAAACATCAGAATTGCGCACAAAATCAAGGGAGAAAAGCTAGTATTAGTGACGGATGCCACAGCTCCTGCAGGTGCTGACATGGAATACTTTATTTTTGTCGGTAAGAAAGTATATTACCGAGATGGTAAGTGTGTTGATGAAAACGGCACACTGGGCGGCTCAGCTCTGACTATGATTGAAGCAGTTCAGAATACAGTTGAGCACGCTGGTATCGCTTTAGACGAAGCTCTTCGCATGGCTACGCTATACCCAGCTACGGCTATCGGTGTAGAAAGCAAGCTAGGTCGAATCAAAAAAGGCATGGTTGCAAACCTAGCTGTATTTGACCGAGACTTTAACGTTAAAGCGACTGTTGTTAATGGACAATACGAGCACAATTAAGTATGAATGGCGGACAAATAGGTAACGTAGACTTAGTTAAACAACTAAACAGTGCGGCGGTATACCGACTAATAGACCAGCAAGGGCCTATCAGTCGTATACAAGTGGCTGATGTAAGCCAACTCGCACCGGCAAGTGTTACAAAAATTACCCGCCAACTTTTGGAGCGCGGCCTCATTAAAGAGGTTGCGCAACAAGCGTCTACTGGCGGTAGACGCGCGATCTCCCTAACCACAGAAGTCGACCCTTTTCATTCTGTCGCTGTACGCTTAGGTAGAGACTATATTCAAATAAGCCTTCATGACCTTGGCGGTCGTGAGTTGGCTTTCCAACAACAAGACCTAGATTATTCAGACCAATCAGACCTTACACAAGGCTTGGTCAATAACCTCAAGGCTTTCATTGCTGAGCATCAGCCAAAGATCGACCAACTGATTGCCATTGGTGTCACCCTTCCAGGATTGGTTAACCCAACAACCGGTGTTGTCGAGTACATGCCAAACACGGACATCGATAACCTCGCATTGAGCGATATTATTCGCGATACTTTCCATGTGGCTTGTTTTGTTGGTAATGACGTTAGAGGAATGGCGCTTGCTGAGCACTACTTCGGTGCAAGTAAAGACAGTCAAGATTCTATTTTGGTCAGTGTGCACCGTGGTACGGGTGCTGGTATTATCGTTAATGGACAGGTTTTCTTAGGCCATAACCGTAACGTGGGTGAAATTGGTCATATCCAAATTGATCCGCTAGGAGAACAATGCCAGTGTGGTAACTTCGGTTGTCTTGAAACCGTAGCGGCAAACCCTGCCATTGTTGATCGAGTACAAAAGCTCATTAAGCAAGGCTATGAATCTTCTTTAACAGAACTTGAACATATTACAATTCAAGATGTTTGTGACCACGCAATCAATGGAGATGAACTCGCGAAGCAAAGCTTAGTCCGAGTAGGAAACCAGTTAGGTAAGGCTATCGCGATGACGATTAACCTGTTTAACCCTCAGAAAGTTATCATTGCTGGTGATATTACGAAGGCACAAGAGATTGTTTTCCCTGCAATTAAGCGCAATGTAGAGAATCAGTCGTTAACGACTTTCCATAGCGGCCTGCCTATTGTAGCATCACAGATCGATAAACATCCTACGATGGGAGCCTTTGCCATGATTAAGCGCGCCATGCTCAACGGTGTGTTACTGCAGAAGCTTCTCGAAGACTAAAGTCTCAATCAGATTGACCAACGGGCCGTGTTTGTATAAACACGGCCCGTTTTTACAGCTAGGGATTCAATAAAATAAATCTATGGAACTAATATTAATCACGACTGCTTTTTTAGCAGGTTTTATCGCTCTCAAATTCAACCTTCCACCTCTGGTCGGTTTTTTGCTAGCAGGTTTTGGACTTCAAGCGTTTGGCTTTGAAACTAATGATACTATCACCGTTCTAGCCGACCTCGGGGTAACGCTGCTGCTCTTTACCATTGGTTTAAAACTCGATGTAAAGGTCTTACTATCCAAAGAAATTTGGGCAGGTGCTACGTTTCACAACCTTCTTTCAACACTATCCTTTAGTGCAGCGCTGCTTTTTTTCAAGTTTCTCGGTATATCTAGCCTAGCAACCATGCCTATCGAGCAATTAGTATTACTCGCGTTCGCCCTATCCTTTTCATCCACCGTTTTTGCAGTTAAGACTCTGCACGAAAAAGGTGAAATGAATTCAACCTACGGTACGCTAGCAATCGGTATCTTGGTTATGCAGGATATCTTTGCAGTTCTCTTCCTAACCATATCAACGGGCAAAGTTCCAGAATGGTACGCTATCTTCCTATTCGTACTACCAATTTTGCGCCCTCTTTTTTATCGCCTGCTGGATAAAGTCGGTCATGGAGAAATGTTGGTTCTCTGCGGCGTATTCTTCGGCTTAGTCGTTGGCGCTGGTCTGTTCAATTTCGTCGGTATCAAACCCGACTTAGGTGCTCTGATACTCGGTATATTGCTAGCAGGTCATAGCAAAGCATCAGAACTGTCAAAATCCTTGTTTAATATTAAAGAGCTACTTCTGGTATGTTTTTTCCTAAGTATCGGTCTATCGGGAGCTCCTACCCTCTCTGCGATCTCTCTTTCGATCCTATTTCTATTACTGCTACCAATTAACGGTATTCTTTACTTTTTGGTACTCAATGCCTACAAATTCCGCGTTAGAACATCGCTGCTAACGTCTCTATCACTCTTTAACTTTAGTGAATTTGGCCTGATTGTTGGCGGATTAGCCTTTAAGAACGGTTGGATGTCGAGTGATATTCTGATCGCATTAGCACTGACTATATCCCTCTCATTTATCATTGCCGCGCCGATTAACCGTATAGGCCATAAGCTCTACCAGCAATCAGGAAAATGGCTGAAAGAACATGCAGCAGAAAGTCTCAACCAACGCGATCAGCTTATTAACCCTGGGCAAGCCCAAGTACTGATCCTGGGTATGGGACGCATTGGTACTGGTGCCTACGACGAATTACGCTCACGCTACGGCAAAGTGAGTTTAGGTGTAGAAGTTCGTGAAGACGCGGCACATAACCACAGAAGCCATGGCAGAAACGTTATTTCTGGTGACGCAACTGACCCGGATTTCTGGGAACGAATCTTAGACACAGCAAACGTAAAACTGGTGATCTTGGCTATGCCTCACCACCAAGGTAATCAAACCGCCTTAGAACAATTAAAATCACGAAACTTTAAAGGTCAAATAGCGGCAATTGCCGAATATCCAGATCAGCTCGAAACACTGAAAGAGAATGGCGTCGATGCGGCATTTAACATTTACAGCGAAGCTGGCAGCGGTTTTGCCCGACATGTTTGTGAACAATTGAATCCGAACATCAATAAAATATAATATTCAACATATTCCATTTAACCTCTCAAAATTGCGCTTTTTTTGCACTTTTGAGAGGTTTTTGTTCAAAAAACCAACCACAATTAGACATCACTCACCAAAACCACCTTTAAATTAGATATTTTCTAATATAAACCCCTTTATATTATTTTTTTGCTCACATTCGGTTGCTTTTTTTAGCCAGAATGGCAAATTGAATGCAGTTGATTTAGAAATTATTTAAAAGGAAGTTCTATGTGTTCAGTATTTGGCATTCTCGACATTAAAAGTGATGCCGCAGCACTTCGCCCTATTGCTTTAGAAATGTCTAAAAAGCTTCGTCACCGTGGCCCAGACTGGTCTGGTATCTATGCCGGTGAAAAAGCAATCCTTGCTCACGAGCGTTTGGCTATCGTCGGCTTAAACAGTGGTGCACAACCACTATACAGCCAAGATAAAAAGCACATTCTTGCAGTGAACGGCGAAATTTATAACCACAAAGAACTTCGCGCACGCTATGAAGATAAGTACCAGTTCCAGACTGATTCAGACTGTGAAGTTATCCTAGCGTTATACCAAGAAATGGGCGCGGACCTTTTAGAAGAACTTAACGGTATTTTCGCATTCGTTTTATATGACGAAGAGAAAGACGAGTACCTAGTGGGTCGTGATCACATCGGTATCATCCCACTTTACCAAGGCTACGATGAGCACGGCAACTATTACGTTGCTTCAGAGATGAAAGCACTGGTTCCAGTTTGTAAGACGATCAGTGAGTTCCCTCCTGGTAGCTTCTACTCTTCTAAAGATGCAGAACCTCAACGCTACTACATCCGCGATTGGAACGAATACACAGCCGTTCAAGGTAACAGCACAAGCAAAGAAGAGCTAACTGAAGCGCTAGAAGCTGCTGTTAAGCGTCAACTAATGACTGACGTTCCTTACGGTGTACTTCTATCTGGTGGCCTTGATTCATCAATCACTTCTGCAGTCGCTAAACGTTTTGCAGCAATGCGTATCGAAGATGACGAGCAATCAGAAGCTTGGTGGCCACAACTACACTCATTTGCTGTTGGCCTAGAAAATGCGCCTGATCTGATTGCTGCACGTGAAGTTGCGGACAAAATCGGTACTGTACACCATGAGATGACTTACACCATTCAGGAAGGCTTAGATGCAATCCGTGATGTTATCTACCACATCGAAACTTACGATGTAACGACCATTCGTGCATCGACGCCAATGTACTTGCTTGCTCGTAAGATCAAAGCAATGGGTATCAAAATGGTACTTTCTGGTGAAGGTGCTGATGAAATCTTTGGTGGCTACCTGTACTTCCACAAAGCACCAAACGCGAAAGAGTTCCACGAAGAAACGGTGCGTAAACTTCTTGCTTTAAGCATGTTTGATTGTGCTCGTGCGAACAAATCGTTGGCGGCATGGGGTGTAGAAGGTCGTGTACCATTCTTGGATAAAGAGTTCATCGATGTGGCTATGCGTTTAAACCCTGAAGACAAAATGTGCGGTAACGGTAAAATGGAGAAACACATCCTACGTGAGTGTTTTGAAGACTACTTACCAGATTCAATCGCATGGCGCCAAAAAGAACAGTTCTCTGATGGTGTTGGCTACGACTGGATTGATACATTGAAAGCAACGGCTGAAGAAAAAGTAACGGATCAACAAATGGAAGCTGCTCAGTTCCGTTTCCCTTACAACACACCAACAACCAAAGAAGGTTATGCTTACCGTGAAATCTTTGAGGAGCTATTCCCTCTAGAATCGGCGGCAGAGTGTGTACCTGGCGGCCCTTCAGTTGCCTGTTCATCAGCAAAAGCGATCGAGTGGGATGAGTCATTCAAAAACTGTGTAGACCCATCAGGCCGTGCGGTACAAGCCGTTCACAACGACGCCTATAACGTTTAAGCGTTTGAAAAATCAAATACTAAAAAAGGCGCATTATGCGCCTTTTTGTTTTAAGCCTAGTTTTTACTTTTTAATATTTCACTTATACGTGAGCTTGTAGTGCTTCGTTTTCAATACTGATCGGAACCACTTGGCTGATCATTTTTACGAGCATAATGGATCGAGCTTCGCCATCTTTCTGATGGTAAATAGCTTCAACACCCGCAAACTGGCCACTATTAATTTTGACAACTTGCCCTGTCTCAAATTCAACACAACAATCTTCAACTTCGCTACTGCAACACTTCTCGAACTCTTTTAGCTCAAAAACCAAATCACCTTGGACTTCATACGGCCTTGCACCGAACTTAATAAAGTCGACAACACCACGAGTTGAACGAACGGTAGTAAAGCTTGGGCCTTGCTCATAATCAAAACGGACAAAGATATAGGATGGGAACAGCGGTTCTTGGACCAGCTTCTCTTTTCCTCTCACTACCTTTTCGACTTCTATTTGAGGGTAAAAGCACTCAACCCCCTGGTTTTCTAGGTGCTGTTGAGCGCGTTTTTGATCACCACGCTTACAGTAAAGTAAATACCAACGTTTCATTTAACTCGCCATCTTCGTTCTTTGGACATTTAACCACAGCCTAAAACAGTTTAGTCGCCGTTAATAAATGAGTCCTGATCAGCGAGAAATTACGCGCAACAGACAGACTTATCAACCAAAAAGTCATAGGTAAAAAATTTGGTCAGTCATTGTACAAGGAACATTTAGAGATCAAAAGACTCATTGCTGTAAGCATATGTATATCGCAGATAATATGAATAACATTCCCTATAAGATCATAACGATAGGCTAGGGCAATAGATCTAAACATTTTTATTGGATAGGATCTTAAAAAAGGTTACTAACCAACCAGGTCAAATATGGAAAATTAGTTTGCAGCACAAGCAGAATGGGCCACATTAAAAGTAAATTCATTTAATATCAAAACCTTAGAAAAACTAAGTTATCGTGACCACAAAATACGCCTATTGCAGACTTTTACCCTACTGTGTATACATGAATGACTATAAAATCTTTTAATACCTAAAATTAGTAAAACTTATGCCAAGCAATCACAACATCTTTGGCCACCCTAGAGGCCTATTTTTATTATTTAGCACAGAGCTATGGGAACGTTTCTCCTACTACGCGATGCGTGCCATCCTTGTTTTATTTTTGACTGACACGACCCTCAACGGTGGGCTTGGTTGGTCAACGAAAGACGCACTTGATCTCTACGGTATTTACACTGGCTTAGTCTACATCACGCCATTGATCGGTGGCTGGATTGCCGATAACTACTTAGGACAACGTAAATCGATCCTAGTGGGTGGTGTATTAATGGCACTCGGCCAATTTACACTCGCTCTTCCTAACGGCGCTATTGGCTTAGACCAAGTAAATGCTCTTTATCTAGGTTTAGCACTCCTTATCAGTGGTAACGGTATGTTTAAGCCAAACATCTCGACCATGGTTGGCGACCTATACCAAGAAGGCGATAACCGCCGTGACGGTGCATTCACCATTTTCTACATGGGCATCAACTTAGGTGCATTATTAGGTGGCTTGATTTCAGGCGCTGCTGTCGACTCTTTCGGCTGGAAAGCAGGTTTCTTAGCCGCTGGTATTGGTATGGTTATTAGCTTAATCATGCAAATGACAATGGCTCAATCTTGGTTAGGTAACATTGGTTCAGTGCCCGCAGCTGCGCGAGCAAAAGCACTGAACAAATCAAAAGAAAAAACGCCACTAACCAAAGAAGAGTTCGATCGATTAAAAGTTATTCTGGTTATGGGTCTATTCGTCATAGTTTTCTGGGCGGGCTTTGAACAAGCTGGCGGTCTGATGAATATCTATACTCAACAATATACTGACCGCATGATTGGTGGCTTTGAAGTCCCAGCGGCGTGGTTCCAATCTCTGAACCCATTCTTCATCATTACACTTGCACCAATCATTGCTGCATTTTGGGTTAAGCTTGGTAAGCGTGAACCAAATTCTCCAGTGAAATTTGCAATGGCTTTGTTCTTCCTAGCTCTTGGTTTTGTGTGCATGATGGGCGCTGTAATGGAGCAAGGTGGCGACCTAACAGTGAAAACATCAATGCTGTGGCTAGTCGGTGCTTTCTTCTTCCACACCCTTGGCGAACTTTGTCTATCTCCTATTGGCCTGTCGTTGGTCACTAAGTTAGCTCCGCTTCGTCTCGCATCGCTAATGATGGGGGCATGGTTTGGCTTCAACGCTGTCGCAAACTACGTAGCTGGCCTTGTGGGTTCTCACGTTGGTGAGCTTGGCGCAATGTCTATCTTCGGTGGTATCGCAATTACAGCGACAATAAGTGGCGTCTTACTGCTTCTTTGTGCTGGCAAGCTTGTATCATGGATGCATGGCGTAGAAAGCAACATGATGCTTGAAGCAGAGCCAAAAGCAGAAACTTCGGTTGCTTAATATCTAGACCTATTTCAAGAAGAAACATCCAGATCAAAAAGGGCTGCTCAATGAGCAGCCCTTTTGTTATTTTTAGATATGCATGACAGTTTAGGCGAAGTCGTATTTAACGATACAGCGCCACTAACTCCGCCATCATATCGATGTGCGAGTCTCTATCATTCAGACACGTAATGTAGCTGAAGTCTGAACCACCAGCGTCAATGAAGGTCTCTTTACACTGATCCGAAATCTCTTCTAACGTTTCTAAACAATCCACAGAAAATGCAGGCGCCATAATATCGATTTTTTTGATGCCTTTGCTTGGCAATGATTCAAGTGTCTCGTCAGTGTATGGCTTCAACCACTCTTCTCGACCAAATCGAGATTGGTATGTCATGGTGATATCGTCCGCTGATAAGCCTAACTCAGCAGCAAGCAGCTTTGTTGTCGCTTCACAATGCTGTGGGTAGATGTCGCCTTCATCAGCCAATCGCTTCGGAATACCGTGGAAAGAACAAACTAAATGATCGGCTCTACCATTTTTATACCAATGGCTACGCACGCTTTCAGCCAATGCTTTTGCGTAGCTTGGGTGCGCGTAGTAGTCGCGAATAAAGCGATAGCTCGGAATCACTGACATCTGCTTAAAGGCCTTGGTTAAGCCATCAGATACGGCCGCTGTGGTTGTCCCTGAGTATTGAGGATATAAAGGCAATACGATGATGTCTTCAACGCCCTGCTCCATTAATTGCTCAACGCCCGTTTTAAGGCTTGGGTTACCATAGGTCATACCCAGCGCTACGGGTATCTGTAATTTTTTCTGGAGCTTTTCGGCTTGTCTTTGAGAGTACACAAGCAGTGGTGAGCCTTCATCCATCCAAACAGACTGATACAGCTTAGCCACTTTCGGCGCTCTAATCGGTAAGATCACCCCATGTAAAATAGGACACCACAACCAACGCGTTAAGTTTACGACTCGCTTGTCGTGTAAGAATTCACTCAAAAATCGACGAACGCCAGCTGGGGTCGCTGAGTCTGGTGTTCCTAAGTTCACCAGTAAAACGCCCTGCTTTTTATTATTTTCCATAGATACCTGAGACCAATATGTGATTTTTTGGAACGTAATATACTAATCTACATAAGTTTAAGATCATTGTTGTGCTACTAAATTTAAGAATAATCGTTCTTAACCTAGGTGATCACAACATCACATTGATCGTTAGCCGCGCGAATCTAAGCCGTACCACGGAAACAGTGCACAATCGAGTTTATCTAGATTGGTATATGACTAAAAATTGAAACAAAAAAAGCGACCTTAAGGTCGCTTCCAATATATCAAATTCTAAAACTGGCTGTTAGCCAATTATGCTAGTGCTTTCTCAAGTTCTGCACTAACTTCAGCAACTTGCTTAGTACCGTCGAACTTAAGGTACTTAGTGTTACCTGCTTCAGCTTCTTTACCGTAGTAAGAGATAAGCGGAGCTGTTTGATCGTGGTATACACCTAGACGTGCACGAACTGTTTCTTCTTTGTCGTCATCACGAACCACTAGCTCTTCGCCTGTGATGTCATCTTTACCTTCTTCTTTAGGTGGGTTGTACACATTGTGGTATGTACGGCCAGAAGGTAGGTGAGCACGACGACCAGCCATACGCTCAACAATCACATCGTCAGCTACGTCGAATTCAACAACGTAGTCTACTGCGATACCCATTTCTTTTAGGCCATCAGCTTGAGGGATTGTGCGTGGGAAACCGTCTAGTAGGAAACCTTTCTCACAGTCATCTTGAGCGATACGCTCTTTGATAAGACCAAGGATAATTTCATCAGAAACTAGCTGACCAGCGTCGATTACTGATTTTGCTTGCTTACCAAGCTCAGTACCCGCTTTGATAGCAGCACGTAGCATGTCACCAGTTGAAATTTGAGGGATACCAAATTTGTTCATGATGAAGTTAGCTTGAGTACCTTTACCCGCGCCAGGAGCACCTAGAAGAATGATGCGCATGTTTAATCCTCTTATAAAAATTATGATTTATACCGAAGCTCACTATCCCGCCTTTCTGGTTCAATTTAAGTCGAACAAGAGAGGTTAGGTAACAACTGAGGCTAAGCACAACTGTAAACAGAAGCAAAACGGTAAGTTTCGGTATAACGTTTAAAAATCATACAACTGGAGATGATAGGTTCGTAGTGCCAGCTGATTAGGTCGAGCATTCTATCACATTAATATTCAATTTTGCTGAAATTAAGACTAAAGAATGTATCGACAGCGTTTGCGTTCGTCTCATTGGCAACTTTAGTGACATTTCGATGAAGTTAAGCGACGTTCACAAAAAAAGCCCGCATTAGCGAGCTTTTATTTATAATTATGAGCTTAGCCCAAAGTCGAAAGACTAACGTTTTGTCAGTAGTTCGTTGATTGCACCTAAGAATTGTGACGGATCTTCCATTGATCCCTTTTCAGCCAGCATAGCTTGACCAAGTAGTAGCTCAACCCAACGACCAAACGCTTGCTCGTCCGCTTCATCAGCCATCTGTTTCACAAGTGCGTGCTCAGGGTTAATCTCAAAGATGTACTTAACTTCAGGTGCCGCTTGACCCGCAGCTTCAAGAAGCTTAGCCATTTGCGTGCCCATTTCGAAGTCATCAGTCACCACAACGGCAGGTGTTGTTGCGAGCTTGAAAGTAGTACGAACTTCTTTAACACGACCACCTAGGTAAGATTGAGTGCGCTCAACAACAGATTTGAACTCTTCTTCTGTCTCTTTTTGCTTCTCTTTCTCTTCTTCACCTTCAAACTTGCTTAGGTCTAAGCCTGCTTTAGTGATCGATTGGAACTGTTTACCGTCGAAGTCAGTCAGGTAATTCATTACGTACTCATCGATACGATCGTACATGAGAACAACTTCGATACCTTTTGCTTTGAACTGCTCCAAGTGTGGGCTGTTCTTAGCGGCAGCGTAACTATCTGCTGTTAGGTAATAGATCTTGTCTTGGCCTTCTTTCATGCGTTCAACGTAAGATGCTAGGCTGATGGTTTGCTCAACAGAATCCACTTCCGTTGATGAGAAACGAAGTAGACCAGCGATTTTTTCTTTGTTCGCCATGTCTTCAGCAGGGCCTTCTTTCAGTACTAGGCCGAACTCTTTCCAAAACTCCAAGTACTTGTCGTTGTCATTCTTCGCCATGCGCTCAAGCATAGTGAGTACGCGCTTGGTACATGCGCCACGAAGAGACTGAGTTACCTTATTATCTTGCAGGATTTCACGAGACACGTTCAGTGGTAAATCGTTTGAATCAATCAAGCCACGAACGAAACGCATGTAAGATGGCATAAACTGCTCTGCGTCATCCATAATAAACACACGTTGCACGTATAGTTTCAAGCCGCTCTTATGGTCACGATTCATCATATCCCAAGGTGCTTTAGCTGGGATGTAAAGTAGGCTTGTGTAGTCGTTCTTACCTTCAACTTTGTTATGGCTCCACGTTAGTGGATCAGCAAAGTCGTGAGATACGTGCTTGTAAAACTCTTGGTACTCTTCTTTCTCGATATCAGACTTGTTACGAGTCCAAAGCGCTTGAGCCTTGTTAATCTGCTCCCAATGCTTCTCTTCGGTGTCTTTACCTTCGTCATCTTTCACCGCTGTGAAGATAGAGACAGGGATACCGATGTGATCAGAATACTTACCAATCACTTCACGTAGACGCCATTCATTTAAGAACTCTTTGCCGTCTTCACGCATATGAAGAATGATGTCTGTACCACGAGATTCTTTCGTGATGTCTTCGATAGTGTAATCACCTTCACCCGCAGAGTGCCATTGCACAGCTTGGTCATTAGCAAGTCCAGCAGCTCGAGTGCGAACAGTCACTGCGTCTGCAACGATAAATGCAGAATAGAAACCCACACCAAATTGACCAATCAATTGAGAATCTTTGCTTTGGTCTTCAGACAGCTTTGAGAAAAAGTCTGCGGTGCCTGACTTAGCAATAGTACCTAAATGCTCAATAACGTTGTCGCGGCTCATACCTATGCCGTTATCAGAGATCGTTAAAGTATTTGCTTCAGCGTTGAACGAAAGTTTCACACCTAAATTAGCATCGCCTTGGTAAAGGTCGCCATTTGATAGCGCTTGGAAACGAAGCTTATCAGCCGCGTCAGATGCGTTAGAGATCAGCTCACGTAGAAAGATTTCTTTATTTGAATACAGTGAGTGAATCATTAGATGAAGTAGTTGTTTTACTTCAGATTGAAAGCCACGAGTCTCTTTATTTTGCGTTGCCGTTTCGCTCATTTTTACTCCAAAACATCTATACTTTATGTTGAATAACCATAGGGGCGTTGCACATTATGCCACTCTTCTGTTCATTAACATGAGGATGACAAATGTAAATTCAAGGTCAAAAAGCATAAAAACACTGTTTTTTTGATCTGTTTTTATTATCCTTGAGTGTTATAAATATAAAAGAACATAAAAGAAGCCATGATTTGGTGAAGAATTAATAGGACTTCACCTGAGATTTGTCTATTTCACACCCCAAATCATCTAAAATAGAAGAATTCAATGAGTAATATCGGCACAAAGTTTATTCTCGCACAGCGGTTCGTATTCGACCCAAATAGCAACTCACTTGTTGATCAGATGAGCGACGGTGAAGTCGTACGCCTTGGCAGCAATGAAAGCCGCATTCTCCTAATGCTGTCAGAAAGACCCAATGAAGTTATCACTCGTAACGAATTACACGAATATGTTTGGCGAGACCAAGGCTTTGAGGTGGACGACTCCAGCTTAACGCAAGCGGTATCAACACTCAGAAAAATGCTAAAAGACTCAACCAAATCTCCAGCATTTGTAAAAACCGTTCCTAAACGTGGTTATCAATTTATCGCGACTGTTGAGCGCTCAGCACCACTGTCATCAAACGATCAGCCAACAACAGCTGAAATTGCAGAAAGTGACGTAGAGCCTATTTTAACATTTGCTAATACCACATTAGCTGATGAGGTCATCACTGAAACTATTGATCCAGAGCCAACTGCAAAGGCTCAAGAAAATCATGTCGAAGTCGAGCCAGTAACCAATCAGGTTAAACCTAAAGATGAAAGTTCGAATAAATGGTTAACGTTTGGAATGTTACTTGTCGCTTTCATTATGCCAATACTCGTTTTAACGTTAAAGAACCCAGCAGAGTCAGAGTTTCGAACATTAGCAGAGGTTAATGGTGTCAAAGTTCAAACCCCAATCAACCATCCAACTCTGACTAGTTGGCTGCCAGCGATAGAGAAATGTGTATTGCGTTACAACACCAGCCACACTGGCATGCTAAAGCCAACTGAGGTGATTGCAACAGGCGGACAAGGTAACAATCTAGCTCTAAACTATATTCACCCTCAAGATTACTCGAGCGAGAATGTAACTCTAAGAATTTACGCAAACCAGTCGGATGTACACGACATTTGTAACGGTGGTCAGTAACATGAAATTAAAATTATCCATTATTTTACTGGTTATCTCTGCTTTCTTGAGCGGCTGGTTATACTGGGGTAGCGATGCAAAGATAGAACGCTTGCTTACGCAACACGAATGGCAATCGAAAATGGTGACTCTGATTAGCGATATCAAGCAAGAGGATTCAATCGGGCCACTGCGTAAGGTTGAGCTATCATCGAATGCGAAGTATTTGCCAAACGGTACGTATCTGAGAATGGCTGTAGTTAAACTGTATGGCACTCAGACTGCACCCGCAAACGTCATCAATATCTCCGAAACAGGTCAGTGGGATATTAACGATAACTATTTACTGATTTCGCCAACGGAGTTTAAAGATGTGACTTCTGCTGAGCGCCAAGATTTTTCGGAAGAGCAACTCGAGCTGATCACTCAAGTGATTAAAATGGATGCAGAACAAAGCCGACGCATTGATATTATTAATCAGAAAGCACTGCTGCTCACTAGCCTAAATCATGGTTCTACGGTGTTATTCTCAAACTAAAATCAGATTAAGCTAAAACTCAACAGTGATTTACTGTATATCATTAAACGATATACCAATAGAAAGGGGCATGATGCCCCTTTTTTATTAACTGTTGACATCAAACTACTGTTTTAGGATTTTTAGGGGTATCTATGAATACAGAACCAAGCTCGGTAAGTGCATCAATCACCAAGGCAACCATCGCAATACACTATTGTCGTCAATGCAATTGGATGCTTCGTTCTAGTTGGTTATGCCAAGAGTTACTGCATACTTTCAGTGAAGAGATAGAGCAAGTGAGTTTACACCCTGATACCGGAGGTCGATTTGAGGTTTTTTGTAATGGAATACAGATTTGGGAAAGAAAAGCGGACGACGGTTTTCCTGAGGCTAAAGTTCTGAAGCAAAGAGTGCGAAACATCATTGCTCCAGACAGGGACCTCGGCCACGTAGACTCAAAGTAAGCCTTTTCTAACGCCGCCGATTGAGTTTATTTAAAGCTCGCCACTCACAATTACGTCACCCTCAAGGCTAATAACTTTGAACGTGTTATTTTCATATACACCGTAGCTAGCTGCGTGGCCATCTCGTGGGAATGTCACCGAGCTAGGATTAAAGATAAAGATGTCATCTTGGTATTCAGCAACAGGAATATGGGTATGACCATGGGCAATAATATCACCCGCCTTCAGCGCGGGGCGTTTATTAGTGTTGTACAAATGACCATGAGTTAGAAAAATACGTTGGCCTGATTCTAATAGTACCCACGAGTAATCCATCATCATTGGAAAAGACAACAACATCTGATCCACTTCGCTATCGCAGTTACCACGAACAGCAATGATCTCTTGAGAAAACGCATTCAACTTCTCTGCAACCGCCGGCGGGTTGTATCCTTCAGGGATCGGGTTTCTTGGACCATGATTCAGAATGTCACCCAATAGCACTAAATATTGCGCACCAGACGCTTGGTAGAGTTCTAATACCTTTTCTGTTGCTGGCAGCGAACCGTGTAGGTCTGAAGCAAAAAATAATTTCACACGTACTTCTCCATAAAATTTATGAGCCTATTGTACGTATCTAACAGCTACACGTCATCTCTCGCCATACCGTTGATCACGATATTATTGTAACTAACCATACCAACTATTTTATGGTCACTGACCACAGGGGCACGACTGATACCAAAGCGTTCAAACAGGCGAGCACAATACTTCACATTCATATCGGCAGACACGCTTAGCGCTGGCTTGGTCATGATCTCATAAACATTGGTTCGCTTTGGAGATCGGTTCTTAGCCAGTACTTTCTTGGCAATATCATTCATCAATACGATGCCGTATTCGTCATCTTCGTGGCGCTTATCGACAATGATAGCTTTCACTTTGTGCTTCTTAGCCATCTCTATCGCTTCCAACACAGTGGTTAGCCCATCGATAATCACATATGTATTAGCCATTACATCGCTTACTCGGATTTTTTCACTGCCACTCATAACTCGTCCTCCACAACCTTGGTTAACGTCTCAACTTGGTGCGCAACGCCTACAGCATCTTCAACATCGATCTGGACAGCGATTCCTTGTCCTGACTCTTGGTCGAACTCCCCTACTTCACCAATGGTTTCTAGAATATGCCTAGCCAAATGTTCTTCAACCACAAACAGCAGCACATCTTTTTGTACCTCTAACGTTAAACCAAAGAAGGTGCGCTTTTGGTTTAGCCCCTGCCCTCTGGCATTGTTAATCACGGTTGCCCCTGTTGCACCCGCATCACGCGCGGCGTCGAGCACGATATCGGTCTTGCTCTCTTCTACAAACGCTAAGATAAGTTTAAAGCGCATCTTTGCTCTCCTTAGAGGATTGTGATCGGTTTAACCATTGCGTTATTTGGGCATACCCCATCACGGATATAATTGGAAATAAGCTCGCGAAAGCAATCAACCCAAAGCCATCAATTACCGGATTTCTTCCTGGCACCGTTGACGCGAGTCCCAACCCAAGTGCCGTCACTAAAGGTACCGTCACCGTTGATGTCGTAACCCCACCAGAATCGTAAGCCAATGGAATAATCAATTTGGGAGCATAAAAGGTCTGAATAACCACAATGACATAGCCAGCAATGATGTAGTAATGAATAGGGTCGCCAGCCACGATGCGATAACTACCTAGCGATATGCCAATCGCTACACCTAACGCCACGGAGATCCTCAGCCCGTTAACACTGATACTGCCACCGGAAACTTGGTTTGCCTTAATAGCAACGGCGATCAAAGAGGGCTCGGCTATCGTGGTACTGAAACCAATACAAAACGCGAAAAGGTAAACCCAGTAATAGTCAAACCAAGCCAAGGTAAGGCCTGAACTGACCTTGAACTCAGTCAATAAATTTGGTTCGGTGAGTTGCATTGCCATCGTCTCCCCTAAAGGAAACAGCGCGAGCTCTAACCCCATCAAAAAGAGCGACAACCCAAGAATGACGTAAAAGAAACCTATCAGCACTTTGCCTAAGTTATTAACTGGCTTGCGCAGCACCGCTAATTGAAAACCGAAGATGATCATCGCAATCGGAATCACATCCATGACAGTGCCAAGAAAGGTGTCGATAAATTGCTGAGCACTGATCATGTCACCACCATCCCGTAGACCATGACAAACATCATCGGCAGCAGTGAAGCAAAGGCGATCAATCCAAAGCCATCAATCATCGGGTTTCGCCCTTTAATCGCAGAGGCTAAACCCACGCCCAATGCGGTCACTAACGGAACGGTAATGGTCGATGTCGTCACTCCGCCAGAATCATACGCGATCCCAATGATGTTTTCAGGGGCGAAAGCGGTGAGCACCACCACACCAATATAACCACCGATGATCATGTACTGGATTGGCCAACCTTTTAAGATTCGCAGCACACCAAGTAAAATTGCGATGCCGACCGACAGTGCCACCGTGAAGCGCAAACCATCGGCGTACTGTTCCATTTCGTCTAGAGAGTTGGGAATAACACCACCTTCAGCGGCCACTTCTGCTGCTTCGGCGGCCACTGCGGTTAATGCGGGTTCCGCAATGGTGGTACCAAACCCTAAACAGAAAGCGAAGGTCAATAACCAAAACACGCTCCCCTTACGAGCAAAAGCTTGAGCCATCGACTCGCCGATTGGGAACAGACCCATTTCAAGGCCAAAGATAAAAAAAGTCAGTCCAAAAACCACCAGCACTAAGCCAGTTAGAATAGACAACAGATGAGGAAGTGGTTCTTGCAAAACAGCAAGCTGGAAGAAAGCAATCACCGCCACGATCGGCAAGAGATCCCTTAAACTACCTAACATGGCTCGAAACAAAGCAAGCACTGCCGTCATCGCAACTCCTAGTCATTGAAATTGTGTCTGGTTATTAATTACTAATAATCATGGCAAATCCTTATCATTCCTTATGTGACAAATATTACGCAGTTGGTAACATATCGGAGTAAAGTGCATAAGTGTGATAGCGGTATACATCCTAACCTGATGAATTTAATTTCATTCTTTCGTAAATTGATACGGCGTAATTTGGGTATCACACAATTGAAACCAACTGATCGTTATAGTGATTTTTTCGTATTGATTGGCGTTCAAAAACAAGCCATGTCTATAATTATGTTTAATAGGGAGATTGGTATGAAGATATTGTTAACTGGTGGTACGGGATTTATTGGTTCTGAATTGGTCAAAAGTTGGAATACTGACGATGTGACATTGTTGACACGGAGCCCCGAAAAAGCGAAGCAAAACCTAAATCACCTGAACCAGAATAACCTTCATTACATTCAATCTCTTGATGAACTCAGCGATCTCAATGACTTCGATGTCGTGGTCAATCTTGCTGGCGAACCGATCGCTGACAAGCGTTGGAGTGCGGAGCAAAAAGAGAGGATCTGTAACAGTCGTTGGCACATTACTGAAAAACTGGTCGAGTTAATTCATGCCAGTAGCAACCCACCGCAGGCTTTCATTAGCGGCTCAGCCGTGGGTTACTATGGCGATCAACAGCAACACCCATTTGATGAATCACTACGAGTAGAAGACGAAAGTTTTCCTCACAAAGTCTGCGCGTACTGGGAAGATATAGCCAAGAGAGCCCAATCCGATGAGACGCGTGTGATACTACTAAGAACAGGGATTGTGTTAGGCGAAAATGGCGGCGCGTTGAAGAAGATGCTAATGCCCTACAAACTCGGAGTAGGCGGACCACTTGGTTCAGGCGAACAGTACATGCCTTGGATTCACATGCTTGATATGGTGAGAGCCATCAACCACTTATTGTCAATTCCTCACGCTCAAGGGGAATTTAATATGTGTGCCCCGCACCCTGTCACCAACAAACTGTTCAGCAGCACACTCGCCAAGCAACTACGCCGACCTCATTTCCTATTCACTCCGAAATGGGCAATGTCGCTTCTGATGGGGGAATCTTCTTGTTTGCTCTTTGACAGCATTCGTTCCAAACCAAAGAAACTCACTGAAATGGGATTTATCTTTAGTTACTCAAGAATCGAACCAGCATTAAAAAACTTGTTACAACATCAAGACTAATTCTTTACCCTAGAGCGATAAAGACTCTAATGAAGGATTAAGCGTGAACAAGTCGATTCTGATCACCGGTTGCTCAACGGGTATTGGCTACACATGTGCGCATGCACTACAAAAGCGTGGCTTTTACGTCATTGCATCGTGTCGTCATCCGCAAGATGTACAGCGTCTGCAAGATGAGGGACTGACCTGCATACAGCTCGACCTTTCTAACCAAGAAAGCATTGAACAAGCTGCACAACTTGCTATTGAGCTAGCGCCTAACGGATTATATGGTTTATTCAATAACGGCGCTTATGGTCAAGCTGGCGCGCTAGAAGACTTACCGACCCAAGGTCTCAGAGAGCAATTCGAAACCAACTTCTTTGGCTGGCATCATCTTGTTTGTCAGATCCTCCCGCACATGCGCGAACGCGGTGAAGGTCGAATCGTACAAAACAGTTCCGTATTAGGCTTTGCGGCCATGAAATATCGTGGCGCTTACAACGCTTCAAAGTTCGCGCTAGAAGGCTGGACAGATACGTTACGTTTAGAACTGCATGGTAGTGGCATTCATATCTCGTTATTGCAGCCAGGTCCAATAGAGACCCAATTTAGAAATAATGCCCTGAAAGCTTTCAATAAATGGATCACCATTGCTGGCAGCGCTCATCAAGAAGCTTATCAACAACAAAAAGACCGACTCGAAAAAGAGTCATCGAACAACGCTTTTGTTCTTCCGCCTGAAAGTTGTGTTGAGCCAGTTTATCACGCACTCACCGCAGAGAAACCAAAGCTAAGATACCGAGTGACGACCCCAACTAAAGTGTTCGCGGTATTGAAAAGAATTCTACCGAGTCGCTTGCTAGACCCTATTTTGAGAAAAGCAGCATAAATTACTAACTTTGCATCAACAGTCGCAAACTTTAATGTAACGATGTAATTTTTCCGTAACAATAAGATGTCATGATTGTCCTATCTCATCAATTATTCCCAATTGATGAAACTAATCTGGATATTTCATGACTTTAAACCGCCTTAATTGGGTCGGTGTGAGTCTGGCGATTACGTTGTTTATTCTGTTTTGAGTATCTTACGCTATGCCTCACTGACCACCTTAATGATAACGCTATGCCTTCCCTGTTGAGATAACCACTCTATCAACATAGAAGCATAGCGTTTTTCTATTTTGGCTCTTTTTATTTGAGATAACCAAGTTAGATCTTGAAGTTACCAGCATCTCCCCCCATATTTGCAACGTACCCACAAAACACACCTCAAGGAACGTAAATGCAATCTCCGCATATTGTTGAACTTAATGAGCAGAACTTTCGTCAAGTATTAGAAACCTCAATGCAGACGCCTGTACTCATCCACTTTTGGGCACCAATGAGCCAAGAAAGTGCTCAGGTGATCCCTGAACTGCAAACATTAACTCAGCAATACAACGGCGCTTTTACTTTAGCTCTGTTGAATTGTGAACAAGAGCAGGCAATTGCTAGCCAATTTGGCGTACAAGCACTCCCTACTATTGCACTGTTTGTTAACGGTCAGCCTGTTGATGGTTTGGGTGGCCCACAAAGCATAGAAGCGATTGTTGAAATGTTAGGAAAACATCTTCCTAGCCAAGACGAGCTCGCACTGCGTCAGGCTCTCGAGCAAATGCAAGCAGGCGAGCACGCACAAGCGCTCGCGGCAATGCAACAATTGCCAATAGAACTGACGGGCAAAGGCGAGGTAAAACTGGCGATCGCAGAGTGTTTACTAGAAACGCAACAGTTTGATCTAGCTGAAACTCAACTGTCGACTATCCCTCTAGAATATCAAGACAATTACTACAAAGGCTTAGTCGCTAAACTCGAACTGCACAAACAGGCGGCAGACAGCCCTGAAATTCAAGCGCTAGAAACCGCTCTTCAACAAGACCCAAATGACGCTAAGACAGCATCTGAATTAGCATTGCAATATCACCAAGTGAATCGCAACGAAGAAGCGATGGAACTGTTGTGGTCTTTCCTTGCAAAAGATCTAAATGCTTGCAATGGTCATATGAAAAAAGAATTCATGGATATCTTAAGTGCGCTTGGACAAGGTAACCCAGTTGCCAGTAAGTACCGCCGACAGCTGTACTCTCTGCTCTACTAACTAAACCCTAAAAGCACTAAAGATAAGCATCGTATATCTCATCGAAAATTGACAATTCAATCAATTAGTTTATCGAATAATAGAATGTAAAATGGGCCATAAAATCAATATTTTATGGCCCATTTCTCATTTATAAATTTGCTCAGAATTTAAATATGAGCCAGTATCAATACTGAACTATCAAAAACTTAAACTTGCAAAGGATTTTGTATGGCTATTGATACATTGATTACTATCGGCGTCTTTACTGCCGTCGCAATATTGTTTATTTTCGCCGGAGTAAAAACGGTTCCGCAAGGCAATAACTGGACCGTAGAACGCTTCGGCCGTTATACACAAACCCTCCAACCAGGTCTGAACCTGATCATTCCATTTATCGATAAAATCGGACAACGCATCAGTATGATGGAACGTGTTCTCGACATCCCGGCACAAGAAGTCATCTCCAAAGATAATGCAAATGTGGTTATTGATGCGGTGTGTTTCGTTCAAGTGATCGACGCGCCTAAAGCGGCTTATGAGGTGAATGATCTTGAGCACGCGATTCGTAATTTAACTCTCACCAATATCCGTACTGTACTGGGCTCGATGGAACTGGATGAAATGCTCAGCCAGCGAGACATGATTAACACCAAGTTATTGAATATCGTTGATGAAGCGACAAACCCTTGGGGTGTCAAAGTTACGCGTATCGAAATCAAAGACGTACAGCCACCAGCAGACCTTACCGCTGCGATGAATGCTCAGATGAAAGCCGAGCGTAACAAACGTGCAGATATCCTAGAGGCAGAGGGTGTACGACAAGCTGAGATATTGAAAGCAGAAGGTCACAAGCAATCAGAGATCTTAAAAGCAGAAGGCCAAAAGCAAGCCGCGATACTTCAAGCTGAAGCTCGTGAACGGGCAGCCGAAGCTGAGGCTAAAGCGACAGAAATGGTATCAACAGCGATTGCTCAAGGTGACATGCAAGCAGTCAATTACTTTATTGCACAAGGTTACACCGACGCACTGAAGTCTATTGGCCAAGCAGAAAACGGTAAGATCATTATGCTACCGCTCGAAGCGACTGGACTAATGGGTTCTGTTGCGGGTATTGCAGAGATGTTTGCACATAAGAATGACAAAGGTAGTAAGGACTAACTTATGGTCGAATTACTCGAACAAGTAAACTACTGGCATTGGTTAGCGTTTGGTCTAGCATTGTTAGCACTTGAGCTAATTGGAACCGCTGGTTACTTTTTATGGATAGGCATATCTGCCATGCTAGTCGGGGCCCTATTAGGCGCACTACCAATCGGTTGGCAGATGCAATGGCTATCCTTTGCGAGCTTCTCGCTTATCACCACTTGGCTGTGGTGGAGAAGACAGCTGTCTAGTGACAAGCAATCTGACTCTACTCGAGACCTTAATCAGCGAGAGAAGCAACTGATTGGAAGAAAGACTCGCCTCTTAGAGCCGGTACAAAAAGGTAACTGCAGGATAAAGCTAGGGGATAGCTCATGGTCTGCGATGAGTACACATGATATTGATGCGGGAGAGGAAGTCGTGATTACTGCTGTCGATGGCATTGTTCTCACTATAAGCCCTACTAAACAATAATCAAGAAAACCCTCCTTCAAAGCCATAAGTAACCAACTTATGGCTTTTTCTCTACAAGTGAATCGATAATTGGGCAATGGCTATTTGAGTCACCAGGGCATTGTTCAACCCACTCTTTCAATGTCTTCTGAATGATCAATAAGTCTTCAATTTTTTTATTCACTTCTTCCAATTTACTTAGCGCTTTTGCTTTAACATCGGCACTTTCTCGACATGGGTTGTCGGCTAATTCAACAAGCGCACGACACTCATCAAGCGAAAAACCAGCGCTTCTCGCTTTCGCTACGATTCCGAGTTCCTTGATCTGCTTCTCACCATAAGACCGATAACCATTTTCAGAACGTAACGGTGCAGATATCACCCCTTTGTCTTCATACAAACGAATAGACTTAGGTGATAACTGCGTGAGGCTTGCAACTTCGCTTATGTTCATAATATTACTCAAGTAAATATCGCATAAAAACTATTTAGAAACCTAAGACCATTATTCAAACATCTAGGAATGCTAACTACCGAAACAAAAACATTGAAGCAATATAATGTTCGAAAATAAAGTCTGCTGTTTATGGCTATTTTACATCAAATGATGAGAGTAGCTTAGATTTTCCAACAAACCCAAACACCAACTATCAACAAGTTACTGATTGAAATAGCAAAATAGGCATTGGTTATTTTTCATAGGAAATTTTTTGATTTTTTTGATTTTTGAGAAATACCTCACATAATAATGAATATCTCTTGTTTGAAGAGATTTTTAGTGAGGTGTCATTATGAAATGTTATCTAGCGTTAATTTTTAGCTTAATTTTAAGCTTCTCTGTATCCGCCCAAAATGTAGGAAGCACTGCATCTGGGCCGATCATAAAATGTGACTTAGGAAGTAGTGTTGTAGAATATATGCCTATCGTTATATGCAAGCATAGTAATGGTAAGGTTCTACACTAACAAAAAAGGAGCCTAGGCTCCTTTCCTTTAAAACTCGATTAATTGTTTGATTATCGCTTTACGTTCTTCTTTGGAAGCTTTGTTAAACCAATATTCGAACATTTCAATCTCTTTGACATTATCACCTAAAGAATCAACAACACCATTTCGATTTGCTACAGACCAGTTAATAACAGAGTCTCTTTGTTCCGTCGGAATTTGTTCAAACCAATATTTTGACATCTCTTGAGCTTGGCTTACCGGCTCTTGCTGAAGCGCGGGAACTGCAGCTACAGGTGCGGCTGCGGCTACAGGTGCTGCTACTATCACTGGCTTAGCTGTTGCGTTTTTATCACCCGTATTTACGATTGCTTCGATATAGCCAGCAGGAATAGAAAACGAAATGCTGTTCGCATTTGAAACCTGGACATCAAAAATTAGATCTTTAAAAGGTGCTTCGTTGAAGATTTCATTAGATACAGGAAATTTCACATACTGTGTTTGAGTACATATATCGCTGCATGTTTCAGCTGAAGCCGCATAAGGTTTTAATGGCACTTTACCTTCAGAACCTTGAACTAAGACAGAGCGATACTCGTTGTAATTTTTAAAGTACTGAAGCTCCATCGTTATGTATGAATCAGGTACCGTTACAGTACTGTTTGGAGTAACGTAATTTAGCTCTAAAGACGAGTTAACTAGCTGACCTTGTCTGACTTCAAGCACATCAGGAGACAACGACTCACCAACGACGATTTGATAATTTTGCTTACTCTCTATTCTTTTAACGGAATCTGTAAAATCACTATTAGAATCTAATGTTGTACATCCAATTAAGAATAAAGGAATCGATGCTAAAACTATTTTTTTCATATTAACTACCTCGAGGGTTTCCCCATAATATTATTTCGATGCCTTTTCTTTCTTAGGCTGGACCAGAAATGAATATGCGCCGACTAACAAGCCAGCGCATCTCTTTACTTAAAGCATGGTTTCAATTAGAAGCCGTACTCTAAACCAATACGTGTAACGAACGTATCTGTGTTAGCAATAGAACCTTTATCGTCAGCTTTGATATCACGCTGTGCAATACGGATGTAAGGAACAAAGCCGTTATGAACGTACATTAGCTGACCTGAGATTACGCTATCTTCATCAGCGTTTTTAACACCATCAGTTTCAGACTCTAGGTTAGCCGCGTAGCCTAGTTTGAAGCCCCAAGGGCCGTTCCAGTACTGACCGATTACAGAGTATGAAGCCTGTTCTGATTTAGCGCCGCCTTGAACATCTGACTCACCCGCTTTGTAGGCTGCAGAAATACCGAAACCTGCTGGAAGTGACGCTTCAAAACCGATTAGATAACCAAATGTATCAGCCATTTCAGCAGAAGTTGCAGCAACTGCAGGAGTTGCGCCGCCAAAGTTTACACCATCACAACCTGTAGCAACTAAACATGTACCAGCAGCAGTTCCAGCTGTTGCAGCTGTTAGTTGACGATCTGATTCTGATTCAACAGCAGCGTGGAAAGTAACCGTATCAGCTAAACGGTAGTGAGCAGCCGCGCCGTAGAAGTAGTTATCTTTAACACTTGAGTCACCACGACCTGTTGCTAGGTTGAATGTAAAACCATTCAAGTCAGCAGAATCGTATCGAGCCATATCACCATGACGGTCACGGTTGTATTTAACATCGCCGCCCCAGTCCCATACTGCGCCCAAACCTGGGTTAGCATAAGGCCAGTCAATTACTTCATACATTGGCGTCAGCATACGACCAAAACGTACTTTACCCCAGTCACCTTGCAGGCCTAAGAACGTATCACGATTACCTAGTGTCGCACCGTCACCGTTTTCACCAACGTAACCAGATTCAATTTGCATGAATACGTTCACGTTCTCGAACATGTCTTTACTTGCACGGAAACCAATTCGAGATTCATTCTCGTAATCGTATCCCGTACCTGTATCAGTTTTTACGCCGTTTTTAGTTTTTTCTGAATCGTAGTTAACAACAGAGATTGCTGCTACACCGTAAGCCTGAACGTTAAAATCTGAGATAACACCAACTTGAGAAGATTCAGATGCGAATGCACCACTTGAAATCATCGCAACTGCAGCACCAAGTAAAGTACGTTTGAAAATTTTGTTTTCCATGGAATAAAACTCCTAAAAATGGATATAGCTGTTTGAATATTTCCCGCCTAAAGTTGGCCGCCGTAGAGAGAAATACCTTTTCTTGTTTGAGAACCCTGAAACACCGAATTCTCGATTTCCTTTCTGGTTATACACAATGTGCATCCATGCCAATAAGACTAACTTCACCCCAAAAAAGATCAATGAGAACTTAATTTTCATCTAAAAAAATATGAGTTGGTGCAAATTTATCATGTACTTAGTGATCCAGATCTACTAATTGAAAAAACCGAGGGGTCAAAGAGTAAAAACATTAAAAAACAAAAGCTTACTAACACAGCAGCCTCTTAAAAATTGATATCACTCGCATTTAGCAAACAACTATAACAACATTTCATTAATGTTGAGCGTCATCACTGTCCTGATTTCATAGTTCGTATAGGAACAAATTTCTCAACAATTAAAAAGTGATTACTTTTATATCAGAAACGAAAAAGGCACTCCCTTGAAAGGAGTGCCTTTGAGCTTTTTTTATCTGTATTTACTTACGAAATAAGGGCTATTAGATCTTCTTCTGTTCTTATTTCGATACCTAAATCTTGTGCTTTAGTCAGTTTAGAACCAGCGGCTTCACCAGCAAATAAGATATCCGTTTTCTTAGACACGCTACCGGTTACTTTTGCACCTAAAGCTTGCAAAGCAGCTTTCGCTTCGCTGCGACCTAATTTAGAAAGTGAGCCAGTCAACACAACTACTTTGCCTTCTAACGGTAGCTCTTGATCATCCGCAACAGCTTCAATTGCAGGCCAGTTAACTCCAAGATCGATGAGTTGGTCGACTACTGCTCTATTTTTCTCTTGTGAGAAGAAGCTCGTGAGGTGACTTGCTACGATGTCACCAATATCGGACACTTCAACCAACTGCTCATGAGTTGCAGCTTGAACCAACTCTAGCGTTTTAAAGTGCTGAGCTAAGTTCATAGCCGTCGCTTCACCTACTTCTCGAATTCCTAAAGAATAAAGGAAGCGCGCCAATGTCGTATCTTTCGCTTTGTTAAGTGCACTCACTACATTCTGTGCCGATTTAGGTCCCATACGATCAAGAACAGTAATCACGCCCGCGCTCAGCTTGAACAGGTCCGCTGGCGTTTCGACCATTTCGCGATCCACAAGCTGTTCTATCACCTTTACGCCAAGGCCATCGACATCCAGCGCCTTTCTAGACACAAAGTGCTTAAGTGCCTCTTTACGCTGCGCCTGACACACTAAACCGCCAGTACAACGCGCTACAGCTTCGCCCTCTACGCGCTCCACTGCAGAATTACATACAGGGCAGGCGTCCGGGAACACAATGTCTTTAGCCGTCTCAGGACGACGATCTTGTACAACAGCTACAATTTGTGGAATGACGTCACCAGCGCGGCGGATAATCACGCTATCTCCGACCTTCACACCTAAACGAGCGATCTCATCAGCGTTGTGCAGGGTTGCATTACTCACCGTCACGCCGCCAACAAAAATAGGTTCAAGCTTAGCAACCGGCGTAATAGCGCCTGTACGACCAACCTGAAACTCAACATCATTGAGCAGAGTAATTTCTTCTTGAGCTGGGAACTTATAAGCAATAGCCCAGCGAGGTGCACGTGCAACAAAACCTAGAGTTTCTTGTGCGGCAATGTCATCAACCTTAATCACCACCCCATCAATTTCATAAGCCAAGGTGTCACGACGAGTCATGATATCTTGGTAATAGGCTTTTACATCTTCAAGAGAACTTAGCTGCTTTGTCTCTGGGCACATAGGCAAGCCCCAAGCTTTCAGCTGCAGGAATCGTTGATAGTGGCTATTTGAAAGCTCAGCGCCTTGTACAACACCGACACTGTATGCGTAGAAAGCCAAGGGGCGTTTTGCTGTAATACGAGAATCAAGCTGACGTAAGCTACCTGCGGCGGCATTACGTGGATTCACAAAGACCTTCTCACCCTTCTTCAATGCCATCTCATTCAATTTGTCGAAGCCCGCTTTTGGCATAAACACTTCGCCACGGACTTCAATACGTTCTGGCCAGCCTTCACCTTGTAACTTAAGCGGAATCGAGCTGATGGTACGCACGTTTTCGGTAATATTTTCGCCAGTCGCACCATCACCACGCGTCGCTGCCTGTACTAAGGTGCCTTTTACATAGAGTAGGCTCACCGCCAAACCATCAAGCTTAGGTTCACAACAGAAGATCTTTAGGTTCGCTGTTGGCGCTCGATCAGACATGCGCTTATTGAACGCATCTAAATCGTCATCAGAGAAAGCATTATCTAAAGAAAGCATCGGGATCTCATGGGTCACTTGAGTGAAGCCGTCTAGAGGCTGACCGCCGACACGCTGACTCGGCGAATCTACCGTCACAAGTTCTGGGTTCTCTTCTTCGATCTTTAGCAGTTGTTGCATCAATCGATCGTACTCGACATCAGGGATCTCAGGGCTATCTTCTACGTAATAACGAACGGCATGATAGTGCAGAGTTTCTCTTAACTGCTCTAAGGTAACTTGAATCGATTCTTTCATATCATTCTCTGTCGTGATTGAAATATCAAAAAGGGCTCCCTTAGGAGCCCTTTTCTATAAATATAGATTATTTACAAGGCTAAACAATACGGCTAGGCGTTAGCTGCCGTCATAAAGTCTCGGATTTGCTTGCGGTAGTCAGACAAACGGTTTGGCGTCATTAAGTTACGTGACTCATCCAATACGTTTCCGCCCATATCGTCGGCAATTTTCTGTGCAGCACTCAGCATCAAATTGAAGTTTTGATCAGCTTGACCATAACAAGGCAGCGTCATAAAGAACGAAATACCTTTGGTGGTAAAGTCAGCAGGGTCGTCATGTTCTAGTGTTCCTGGCTGCATCATATTTGCTACGCTGAAAATAACTTTTGGCTCATCGCTCGCTTGTGCAAAGCAGTGATAAATCGACATTTCACCATAAGCTAGGCCGTTGTTCTCCATGCTACGGAAAAGTTCAGTACCCACAAACGGGATCTCCCCAGCACAGTGGACATTAAGAACAATGACTTCAAGGCCAAGATCTTCATTTGAGTGAGCTTTTTCATCTAACTTACTTTCGTCAGCTAAATTAACTTCGTTACCCAACTGAGCTTCCCCAGCTAAGTTAGCATCTTTATCTAACTTAGTTTCTTCAACCGAAGTAACACTTTGTGCAGCAACCACTTCTTTCCCAATAAATGGTTCGCTTGGCGTTAAGCCTTCGCTAGAAAGTAGTGGATCAGCGACCGCATCAGAGGCTTCTTCAAACGAACCGTACTGCTCTTTAAAGCCTGCGTGATTTTGTTTTTGCTCGTCAGTCAATTCAAAGTTAGGAACTTCAGGTTCAACAACCTTCTCTTCCTCAACCTGTTCAAGCTCACCTTTAACTTCGATCGGGTCTTCAACACTGAAAGAAGGAAGATCATTCAATTCTATTTCGTCTTCGTGAGCTTCTTTTTGCTGTGGCGCTGACAATGGGTCTGAGTCAATCAGCGGATCAGTTGCAGACGGTGAGACAGCAAAATCCGGTTCTTTACGCTCTTTTCGGATTATCTCAAAATCATCCTCAGGAGCGAATGAACGGTTTGGGATCGTTTCAGCTTCATCTAAGCTGTCATTATCAAGCTTACCAAGCGGCTTATCTCCAAACTTTGCTTTCCCTTCTTTCTTACTCGTCCATAGACCATGGAACAATAATGCGGCGATAGCTAATGCGCCAACAATAATGAGTACAAATCGCAATTCCTGCATTTTTCGCTCTCAGCTTTCTTAGTCAACTAGCTATAAAAACGCTGTCACTAAGTTAGGTTAATTTGGCTAATCTCACTACTCTATCAAAAGTAGCCACTGTTTTTGAACCACTTAATACAATTAGTTCATTACTTGGTGTGATTTTCACCACGCTTTTTTTCTTAATTTCGGTCGAGTACACTAGAGATGTTTGCTATTTAACCAAATTCACATGTGACCCAATTTAAATATGACTATTGAATCTGTTCCTCGCTCTGGCTTTGGCTATTTTATTTTCGGAATTAAAATTGCCTTATCGCCGAGTATCCGTAAGTTTGTACTGCTTCCTCTTATCGCTAACGTGTTACTTGTGGGCGGTGCTTTATTTTATATTTTCTCCAACTTAAACACTTGGATTGAAGGCTGGATTGGTGCATTGCCAAGTTTCTTGTCGTGGTTGTCATATATCCTATGGCCACTACTTGTGTTAACCGTTTTGGCCACGTTTTCGTATTTCTTCAGTACACTCGCTAACTTTATTGCCGCGCCTTTCAACGGATTACTCGCGGAAAAAGTCGAAGAACTGCTGAGTGGTAAAAAAGTCAATGATGATGGTTTACTGGATGTACTTAAAGACACCCCTCGTATTTTAGCAAGAGAATGGCGCAAGCTTGTCTATATCCTGCCAAAAGCGATCGGTTTGTTCCTACTTTTGTTAATTCCAGCGCTAGGACAAACTGTTGCACCGTTTTTATGGTTCATTTTCACTGCATGGATGTTAGCTATTCAGTACGCTGACTACCCATTCGACAACCATAAAATCAAGTTCGATGACATGAGAAATAATTTGAAACAAAAGCAAGGTAAGAGCTACAGCTTCGGCGCACTTGTTTCCGTGTTTACTACCATTCCAGTTTTAAACCTGATTGTGATGCCAGTTGCCGTCTGCGGCGCTACTGCAATGTGGGTTGCAGAGTTTAAAGACCAAGCCCTACGCTCTCGTCTATAGCTATCGCCTATAGTTCTACAGCCTGCTCTAACAACGCCTATCTTTTTGAAGTTCTGATTTCAATAAAGATAGGCGTGAATCCTGCGACATCTCTATATGATATAACTTTTTAATCCTTTTACCTTTTTTTCAACTTGTTTAATCTAAATTCAAGCTAAACAAACATCGAAAGACACTAGACGGTAAATTGGTAGATATACTACGTTTAGTTCTGTCATTAAATGAAGGAATATCGCATGAGCAAGATCTACGAAGACAACACCCTAACGATTGGTAACACACCTCTAGTCCGCCTAAACAAAGTAAGCAAAGGTAACGTCCTAGCTAAGATCGAAGCTCGTAACCCAAGCTTCAGCGTTAAGTGTCGTATCGGTTCAAACATGATCTGGGAAGCAGAAAAAGCAGGTACGCTTAAGCCAGGTATCGAGCTTGTTGAGCCTACCAGTGGTAATACAGGTGTTGCTCTTGCATTTGTTGCTGCAGCGCGCGGTTACAAGCTAACACTAACAATGCCTGAATCAATGAGCCTAGAACGTCGTAAGCTGCTTAAAGCTCTTGGCGCAAACCTAGTGCTAACTGAAGCACCAAAAGGTATGAACGGCGCGATTGCTAAAGCTGAAGAGATTGTTGCTTCAGACCCAGACAAGTATCTACTACTGCAACAATTCAACAACCCAGCGAACCCACAAATTCACGAGCAGACAACTGGCCCTGAAATTTGGGAAGCAACAGATGGTGAGATCGATGTGTTTGTAGCCGGTGTAGGTACAGGTGGCACTATCACTGGAACAAGTCGTTACATTAAAGGTGAAAAAGGCAAAGCCATCACTTCTGTAGCTGTTGAACCAGCAGAATCTCCAGTGATTGCACAGGCACTTGCAGGTGAAGAAATCAAACCAGCACCACACAAAATCCAAGGTATTGGCGCAGGTTTCATTCCTGGCAACCTAGATTTAGACATTATTGACCGTGTAGAGTCGGTAACTTCTGAAGAAGCTATTGAGATGGCTCAACGCCTAATGAAAGAAGAAGGTATCCTAGCGGGCATCTCATCTGGTGCAGCAGTAGTAGCAGCAAACAGAATTTCGGAACTGCCTGAATTTGCAGGGAAAACTATCGTTACTGTACTACCAAGCTCGGGCGAACGTTACCTTAGTACGGCCCTATTTGCTGGTATCTTTACGGAAAAAGAGAACCAACAATAATATGTGGTCAAATCAATTTTTCGTCCAAAAAAGCCCCATTTAGGGGCTTTTTTGTTGATCCCTGCCTCACCTTTGGTAATATCGGGTCTGTTTTATTTTTCGCTTCAAAATAAAAGAAGCAATAAACAAATTCTGAAAGTCATGAGTACTCAACAAAAGACGACCATGGCTGGATAAAAATTTATAACCAGTCTAAGTTCTAACACGAACATGGCGTACTAGCCTCTAGCGCATTTGAGCTAAAGCAGTTAAGCTAAATCTGGTTACAAACTTACAAAAAATAAATTAATTGGGGTATATAAAATGTACGAGAAGCAAGTAGAAATCACAGCAGAAAACGGTCTTCACACTCGTCCAGCTGCACAGTTTGTTAAAGAAGCAAAATCTTTCGACGCTGACATCACAGTGACTTCTAACGGCAAAAGCGCTAGCGCGAAAAGCCTGTTCAAACTACAAACTTTAGGCCTAGTAAAAGGTACTAACGTTACTATTTCAGCTGAAGGCCCTCAAGCTCAGCAAGCTGTAGACCACCTAGTTGCTCTTATGGATCAACTACACTAATACGGTCTCCTTCTTTCAAAGCCATTTTGCACAGCAAAGTGGCTTTGTTCGAAATAGATAGCAATTCGAAATAGATAGCAATAAGCGCGACATTAGTCGACGACTTAAAGTCACACATTCTCCCGTTTACAGTTGAACAACTAAGGTAAGGCTATGATTTCAGGCATCCTAGCATCTCCTGGTATTGCTTTCGGTAAAGCACTACTACTTCAAGAAGATGAAATTGTCCTAAACACTCAATCTATCTCAGACGATCAAGTTGAAGCAGAAGTTCAGCGTTTTTTTGACGCTCGTAACAAATCTTCTCAACAACTTGAAGTTGTAAAGCAAAAAGCACTTGAAACTTTTGGCGAAGAAAAAGAAGCAATCTTTGAAGGCCACATCATGCTGCTTGAAGATGAAGAGCTAGAAGAAGAGATTTTAGCACTCATCAAGAAAGACAAAATGCACGCAGACAACGCGATCTACACAGTGATCGAAGAGCAAGCTGTTGCACTTGAGTCGCTTGATGATGAGTACCTAAAAGAACGTGCGACTGATATCCGTGATATCGGTACTCGCTTCGTTAAAAATGCACTAGGCATCAACATTGTATCTCTAGCAGATATCAATGAAGAAGTTATCCTAGTTGCTTACGATTTAACGCCATCTGAAACGGCACAAATCAACCTAGACTACGTTCTTGGTTTTGCTTGTGACATCGGCGGTCGTACATCTCATACTTCAATCATGGCACGTTCACTTGAGCTTCCAGCTATCGTTGGTACTAACGATATCACTAAGCAAGTTAAAAACGGCGACATGCTTGTGCTAGACGCGATGAACAACAAGATCATCATCAACCCTTCTGACGCTGAATTAGCAGAAGCTAAGAAAATCAAATCTGATTTCGAAGCAGAAGCAGTTGAACTAGCAAAACTAAAAGATTTACATGCTGAAACTCTAGACGGTCACCGTGTAGAAGTTTGTGGCAACATCGGTACAGTAAAAGACTGTGACGGTATTCTGCGTAACGGCGGTGAAGGCGTTGGTCTGTACCGTACTGAATTCCTATTCATGGACCGTACTGCACTTCCTACTGAAGAAGAGCAATACGTTGCTTACAAAGAAGTAGCGGAAGCAATGGAAGGCGAGTCAGTGATTATCCGTACTATGGATATCGGTGGCGATAAAGACCTACCATACATGGACCTTCCACAAGAGATGAACCCTTTCCTAGGCTGGCGTGCAGTACGTATCAGCTTGGATCGTCGTGAAATTCTACGTGACCAACTACGTGGTATCCTACGTGCATCTGCACACGGTAAACTACGCATCATGTTCCCAATGATCATTTCTGTTGAAGAGATCCGTGAACTGAAAAAAGCAATCGAAGAGTACAAAGTTGAACTTCGCGTTGAAGGCCTAGCTTTCGATGAAGAAATCGAAATCGGCGTAATGGTTGAGACTCCAGCAGCCGCTGCAATCGCACACCACCTAGCGAAAGAAGTATCTTTCTTCTCTATCGGTACTAACGACCTAACGCAATATACACTTGCGGTAGACCGTGGTAACGAAATGATTTCTCACCTATACAACCCACTATCTCCAGCGGTTCTTCTTGTTATCAAGCAAGTAATCGATGCTTCTCACAAAGAAGGTAAATGGACAGGTATGTGTGGCGAACTAGCAGGTGATGAGCGTGCAACTCTACTTCTTCTTGGTATGGGTCTAGATGAGTTCTCTATGAGCGGTATCTCTATCCCTAAAGTTAAGAAAGTAATCCGTAACTCTAACTTCGCTGAAGTTAAAGCTATGGCTGACGAAGCACTATCTCTACCTACAGCTGCAGAAATTGAAGCTTGTGTAGAAAAGTTCATCGCTGAGAAAACTCAGTAATCACCAAGAGCTTAATGAAGTTAGACGGCTAAAAATAGTCGTCTAATTTGTTAGATTGGTATAGTATATTCTACAGAATAAAACTAAACGTTAGGAGCATGACACAATGGGTCTGTTTGACAAACTGAAAAAGCTTGTATCTGATGACAGCGCTGATGCTGGTGCAATCGAAATCATCGCACCTCTTTCTGGTGAAATCGTAAACATCGAAGACGTGCCAGATGTAGTTTTCGCTGAAAAAATCGTTGGTGATGGCATTGCTATCAAACCAGCTGGCGATAAAATGGTAGCTCCAGTTAACGGTACTATCGGTAAAATCTTCGAAACTAACCACGCATTCTCTATCGAGTCTGACGACGGTATTGAGCTTTTCGTTCACTTCGGTATCGATACTGTTGAACTTAAAGGCGAAGGCTTCACTCGTGTTGCTGAAGAAGGTCAATCTGTTAAAGCTGGTGACACAATCATCACTTTCGACCTTGCGCTTCTAGAAGAGAAAGCAAAATCTACGCTTACTCCAGTTGTTATCTCTAACATGGACGAAATCAAGGAGCTAAACAAGCTTTCTGGTTCTGTAACTGTTGGCGAAACTCCAGTTCTTAAAGTAACTAAGTAATCCCGATTACTTATCTGCTTTAATTAAAACGCTACCTAAGGGTAGCGTTTTTTGTGCCTGCTATATTTGTCGAGTTCCTTAACCGACGGTTCTGACTGCCGCTCTTCACCTCATTGTAGACAGCCCCTCAATAAGCCACAGCAATACCAATCCTTAATTGCCAACTAACCGCCCTACTTTGTTATTAAACCAAGTTAAACGCCATCCTAGGCGCTGAACCTGCATGTTAGATCATGCGGTATGACTTCAGGTAGACAACAGATCTCTGATATCTCGCTCAGCTCGATTTAGAGATGACGAATGTTGACCACATTACTTATTCCTGGTTATTCACCTATGTGAAAGGCAGTTAGCGCTATCTAGTTTATTATCTTTCGACCACAACAAGAGCCTAATGTCTAATCCGAATCAAGCCTCGACCAAAAGCAGATTCCTGATACCTCGCTCTGCTCGGTTCTGGAATGACGAAAGGCTGCTTCAATGCAATAGATGATGGAAGTATCATTTCCCGGTCCCGTTATTCCCTACAGCGAGGGACGAGCGTGATAGGGAATCGCGCTTTTGCTACTTTCAGCATTACGGCACTTTTCCAAATTCACCTTCGCTAAATAACAGGCAATAAAAAACCCAGCCGAAGCTGGGTTTGTTTAGCGCTCATCTCTCACCACGAGCTAATTTGTGGAAGCCTAACGTTGACGCTTGTGATCAACAACGCTTAAAGTCAACGTGGCCTTTCAACCGATTAGCCTAGTAGGCTAAGTGCTGAGTTTGGAGCTTGTTTCGCTTGCGCAAGAATTGAACTTGAAGCCTGTGAAAGAATCTGAGACTTAGTCATGTTAGTCGTTTCTTTCGCGAAATCGGTATCTTTGATACGGCTCTTAGATGCATTAACGTTCTCGTTGATGTTGTCTAAGTTGTTAATTGCGTGGTCGAAACGGTTTTGGAAAGCACCCAGTTCAGCACGGTGGCTATCTACATATTTAAGTGCCGCATCGATAACAGCTACAGATTCTTGAGCGCCACCAACAGACGTTACGTCGATAGTATCAACCGTTACTTGCTTACCCTCTAGAGTTTTTGGGTCCTCAGGTTTCGCACCTGCTTGCATGCCTAATTCATCTGATAAAGCACCAGAAAATGCAATTTCTCCATCAACTTTATTGTTGCCAGCGAAGATTTGCAGTTTACCTTCTTCATCAATTGATGCTTTTACTAGGTCTTGTTGACCGTTAATGTAAGTCGCTAGCTCTTCAATATCATCGCCAGCTTTAGCAGAGATGTTGATTTCTCGTTGGTCACCGAAGCTGTCTTTTAATGACATGGTTAAGTCATTCGCACCAGCTTTCACGCCCCAATCTTTACCTTTAGCTTCTGTAAATTGGTAGCTGCTGCCGCCCATTTGGTCGTTATCAGAACGCATGTCTTTCAGTTGAAGCATTACTGCCTCACCATTGTCTGCACCAATTTGGAATGACTTAGTACCGTGAGTACCGTTAAGCAGCTTGTTGCCACCAAAAGAGGTTGTTTCAGCGATACGATTTAATTCATCATTAAGCGCCGTTACTTCTTCTTGGATTGCTACACGGTCAGATTTAGTATTTGAACCGTTTGTTGATTGCAAAGACAAATCACGCATACGTTGTAGAATGTTTGATGTTTCATTCATCGCACCTTCTGCTGTTTGAGCGATAGAGATACCATCGTTCGCGTTACGTACAGCAACATCAAGACCGCGGCTCTGAACGTTCAAACGGTTCGAGATTTGTAGGCCAGCAGCGTCATCTTTTGCGCTGTTGATTTTAGAACCTGAAGATAGACGTTCCATTGATGTTTGTTGAGCGCTGTTTGCACTGTTTAGGTAACGTTGTGCTGTCATTGCTGATACGTTGGTATTTACATTCACTGCCATGGTGATTTCTCCAATTGATTTTCCGGTATAGCGGCTTCCGACGTCTCGGAAAACCAAGTAGTTATCTCTAAGTTACTTTTAATAACGGCGTGAATGCTGAAACCTTTAGAAAAAAAGCAACAAAATTAAAGAAATAGCGAGAAAGGATAAGAAAGCGTGACTGGCAGTGAAATTATCAAAAAAAGATGAGAAAAAGGCTAAAGTTGTCGAAAAGTCAGCCGGGGGAAATATTGTATTTTAATTAACCAAAGGACTTTAGTTAACCGAGAATACCTTTATAAGAATTGACCTAATTTATTAGCCTAGCAGCGTTAAAGCTAAGTTCGGCGCTTGCTTAGCTTGAGCTAAAATAGTGGTACTGACTTGCTGCAGTATTTGTTGTTTGAGCATTTGAGTGGTTTCTTTGGCGTAGTCTGTATCTTTGATTCGACTGTTTGATGCCCCCAAGTTCTCATGAACATTTTCAAGGTTATTAATCGCATGATCAAAGCGGTTTTGCATCGCCCCGAGTTCAGAACGGTGACTATCAACATACTTCATCGCTGTATCCAAAATAGACACGGCGCGCTGTGCTCCACCAACATCAGTGACATTAATATCATCGACTGACTCGTAATAACCCGCCGACATCGAAAGCTCACTGGCTAACGAGCCTGAGAAAGAGATCGTGCCTGCCGTGTCTTCGCCTGACATGTAGATCTGAAGCTGCCCTTCATCATTGACGGAAGCCGAAACCAGATCCGTTTGACCATTGATATAAGTCGCTAGCTCTTCAATGTCATCGCCCGCCTTGGCATTAATGTTGATCTCTTGAGGCTGACCAAAACGATCGGTAAACGCCATCGTCATATCTGTCTGGTTGGATTTAACTTCCCACGAGTCACTTGCCATGCCATTGGCAACATAGCTAAAGCCGCCCATGTTGATATCATCGGTGCGCATGTTTTTCAAACCTATCTGCACCGCCTCACCAGAGCTACCACCGATTTGAAATGACGAGCTACCAAAACTGCCGTTAAGGAGCTTTTTCCCACCAAATGAAGTGGTTTCCGCAATTCGGTTCAACTCATCATTTAAGGCGGTTACTTCTTCTTGAATAGCCGTCCTTTCCGATTGGCTATTCGAACCATTAGTCGCTTGCAGTGACAGGTCTCGCATGCGTTGCATGATATTGGTGGTTTCATTCATCGCCCCTTCTGCTGTCTGCATAATGGAGATACCGTCGTTAGCATTTCGAACCGCAACATCGATGCCGCTCATCTGTGCTTCTAATCGATTGGAGATTTGTAAGCCAGCAGCATCGTCCTTTGCACTATTAATACGACTCCCTGAAGCCAAGCGCTCCAAAGATTGGTTCAGCATGTTATTGGCATTAGAGAGATTCCTCTGAGCCACTAATGCTGAAACATTCGTATTAACAGTTATAGCCATAGACCTTCACTTACAAAAAGATGAATAAAACTTACGATTGCTCTTGTATCGACCTATTTATATAAAACTTTAAAAAAAAGGAGCCATGAGGCTCCCTTTGTTTATTCTATTTGAGACGACTTACTTAATCGTTAGTACACTCAACATCTCAGCTGAAGGAGCAAAGTAGTAAGCGCCAGTAACGGCTTTAGTAAAGCGAAGCAGTTGGTCTGTTTTGCCATCTGTTTCGCCGTACATACTCTCTAACATCGCATCAAAATTATGACGAACGTTACAGTAAGCAATGAACAGTAAGCCGTGATCGCCCGTTGCTGTGCCGTAAGGCAGGCTATGACGAACGATTTTAAGACCCTTGCCTTCTTCTTTGATATCCACACGGCCAACGTGAGACGCCGCTGGAACATCATCTAGCTCGATCGAATCTGGCTTAGTACGGCCAACCACTTTCTCTTGTGCCGATACGTTTAATCGGTTCCAAGCAGGTAGGTTATGCACAAAACGTTGCACCATTACGTAGCTACCACCCGCGAATTCACCTTCAGGCACAATCGCCACTTCAGCGCGCTGTGCATCTTTCGGGTTTTCAGTGCCATCAACGAAATCAGTCATGTCACGTGAGTCTAGGAAACGGTAACCGTAAGTTTCATCAACCACTTCCACGTCCGCAGCTACTTCAGATAGCAATTTACGTAGGATGAAGAAGTGTAGGTCATGTCGGTTTGAATGACAGTGAATCAGAACATCAGACAGTGTGCTCGGTGCTGTGATATCACCTTCACCAAGCGTAGGAAAATCAATTAGATCAGAGGGAGCAGCTTGCTCAAACTTATCCCAAAAAGCTTTTGAGAACGCTACCGACGCCGTTAGGTTCGCATCAGGTTGAGTTTGGTTTAGCTCGTCGATTAGAGTCGGAAGCTTTTGAATTTCTGCTAGTACATTAGCAGTATTAGCGTTCACTTTAAGTTGAACGTAAAGAGCGAAAGGCCCAGCTTCAGGCAAAATAGCACTTTGAACGTTAGGCTGCTCATTTGAAACATTAAGCATAGATTATTCCTTCCAGTTTTAGCTTCTAAGTATAATTGTGAATGGTACAAATGTTTTGATGAGAATCAGTCTTCGTGCTCAACCACTTTAAAGCAATCCCTAGCGGCATGGCTATTGGTTAAATAAAGCGCTAACCAGAGGAGCAATAATAGGGTGATAGCATTTGACCAACGGAACCATCCGTTATCCAAATAGATTAGATAAATTGTGTGGGAGCCCTGTGCCAAGATAGCTATCATGGTAACCCAACGCCCCCATGACACGACTTTGTTAAGGCGCTTTCTATCTGGAGATCTTAGTCCAAACAACCACATCAATAACAAACTAGGGACACTCAACGCAATCCCGACATAAAACATCTGGTGGTCTGGATAGATGGTCTCAAGAATATCCGTTCCCGACTCTCGGCTTGCGCCCGCAACAATGAAAACGACCAAAGCTTTCGCAAGAAACAGCCAACCTAACCATAATAAGATTGGGGCTTTCAAAAAGCCGTGTTTATCGTATTGTTCTATGGAGTACCGCACAACTCTCACTTTCACTTGTTTTCAAACCAACACTTTAACGCAAATCATTCATACTTAACTAGGTTTGCGTTATCTTATTGGTTAATCCGTTTTAATTGTCGAACTCAGTATGAAAAAGAAAACTAATACACCGTCTGTTGAATCTCAACAAGAAGCACTGAAGATAGCCAAAGCGACGCAAAAGCCAGCTCAAACCAAAGAACAAACAAAATTAATTGCTCAAGGTATCGAAAAAGGCATCGCACTTTATAAGAAACAGCAAAAAGAACGCAGCCGCCAAGCCGATAAAGCAAGAAAACGCGTACAGAAAGAGAAGCAAACTCAACAAACTAATCTAGACGAAGAGAACAATGTAGACACAATTGTTGAAACAACATCAAATCACGCCAACAAATTGCCGTGGTTACTATTGATCGCAAGCTGGGTAGGTTTCGCGATTTATTTGATGAAATAGCAGGATAAATGTATGAAAAAGGAATTAGTCGCTTTAGCTATGACAGGCATATTAGTCGGGTGCACGACACCGACAACAGTCCCACATAGCGAATCTGACCAAGTACAAATGGATTACCACGGACTGATTGATATCAACGAGTGCGAATATAAAGGGGAAGTCACCGGCAGCGAAGGTCACTGGTATAGTTACCTGTTTTACCCGAACGACACTCTAATTCAAGGCGCAATGAATGAGCTAAAGTCCAATGCTATTGGATTAGGTGCGGACACCGTAATTTTCACACTTCCCCAAGATTTTGCGACTTCCGTAACCATGTTGGGCACCGCTTATCGGTGTCGCTAATTCGACTTATCGGTAATCGGTAAGGAGAAGAAAGAAGAAAGAAGAAAGAAGAAAGAAGAAAGCCAGCTTTCGCTGGCTTATGCACTAAATCCAAGGCTTGTTGCTATATCGCCTTTACGCTGGATAACCCATTGACTGTCAAATGGCCCCCAGTCGGATAATTGGTAATAGCCATCATTATGACGTCGCCCATCTTGAACAAACATAAGTTCAATACCGATCCCCGGTAACGCCTTGAGTACATCTTGAATAGTACGACGAGGCCACCCCGTTTTTTCGATGAGTTTAGGCACATTTGGCCTATCAAGGCTTTCCACTAACAATGCTAAATATAGCCGCCTTGCAAAAACAGGACTCAACTCCATTGACACCTCCTATATATGTGCAACTCAATTATTTCTTTTTTTGCTGACAACATGTTGAGGCTGATCAATAAGTCTCCAATAGTGACATTTTCTTACTGTTTTTTTTCACTCTATGAAATATTCCTCACTCTATTTTGTCTGAATTGCCGCTTCCTGATAGGATTCAACTCATAACAACGAAATAAAATCACCCAAAGGAAGAATAATGACTATCACTATGTTTGGCATTCCGAATTGCGACACCATCAAAAAAGCAAAAAAATGGCTAGAAGCTGAAGGTATCGAGTTCGAATTTCACGATTATCGCAAACAAGGCATCACTGAAGAGTTAGTAACAAGCTTCTGTTCAGAGCTTGGGTGGGAGCTTGTGCTAAACAAACGTGGTACGACTTATCGCCAACTTTCTCAAGAGCAAAAAGACACATTAACGGAAGAAAAAGCCGTAATTCTGCTTGTTGAACAACCAGCAATGATCAAGCGCCCTATCTTGAAAGTCGATGGCAAGCTTCATATTGGCTTCAAAGCTGATCAATACGCTGCTATTTTTGCGTAATCAGCTGTATTAGAACAGATAACAAAGCGTTGAACTTCCCCTGTTCAACGCCTGAAATTAATGACTAGACGTTTAATTTAAACAAGGAACTCAAGGATGACAGACAGCCCAACTTTGGCTCTGGCAAAAGACCTAATCAGCCGTCAATCGGTAACACCAGAAGATGCAGGCTGCCAAGACCTGATGATTGAACGCTTAAAAGCGCTAGGTTTCGAAATCGAAGTGATGGTATTTGAAGATACGACGAACTTCTGGGCTCGCCGTGGTACCGAAGCCCCCCTATTTGCTTTTGCTGGTCACACTGATGTAGTGCCTGCTGGCCCAATTGAGCAGTGGAACACTAAGCCATTTGAACCGACTATCGTAGATGGTTTCCTGCACGGTCGCGGCGCGGCAGATATGAAAGGTTCTCTGGCTTCAATGATTGTTGCTGTCGAGCAATTCATTGCCAAACACCCAGACCACACAGGCTCAATCGGTTTCTTGATCACTTCAGATGAAGAAGGCCCTTTCATCAACGGTACAGTACGTGTTGTTGAAGCTCTGATGGCGCGCGGTGAAAACATCGATATGTGTATCGTTGGTGAACCATCGAGCACTGAGTTCGTGGGTGATGTTGTGAAGAATGGCCGTCGTGGCTCTATCACTGGCGACCTAACGATTAAAGGTACACAAGGTCATGTTGCCTACCCTCACCTTGCGAACAACCCGGTACACAGCTCGCTGCTTGCAATCAACGAGTTAGCAACGACTGAGTGGGACAAAGGTAATGATTACTTCCCACCAACCAGTTTCCAAATCCCAAATGTAAGCGCAGGTACGGGTGCTTCAAACGTGATTCCTGGTGAGTTTAATGTTCAGTTTAACCTGCGTTTTAGCACAGAGTTAAGCAACGACATCATCGTTGAGCGAATCACAACGACGCTCGATAAGTACGACTTCGAATACGATCTGAAATGGACCTTCAATGGCGACCCGTTCTTAACAGACGCAGGCTCATTGCTTGATGCTATTGTCGATGCCGTCGGTCATGTAAATGATGTTAAGCCTGCACTGCTTACCACAGGTGGTACATCTGACGGTCGCTTTATTGCTCGCATGAAAGGGCAAGTGGTAGAACTAGGCCCTGTGAACGCTACCATTCACAAGGTTAACGAATGCGTGAAAGTGGCGGATTTAGAGAAGCTAACTGACATGTACGAAAGAACATTAGTGAACCTGTTCGCTAAATAGTCTTTCATCGGCGATTCATAGCATCTAATTATTGTGAGACACGTTATGACACCAGAGCAGCTAACCGGACAATCAGATTCTCATCTAGAACCTAGCCTCATTGGCAGCAAAACCTTCTTGGTTCACAGTGAGGTCAAAGATGACCTAAACAATTTGATTGAAGCTGCTCAACTCGCGGGTTTCAAAATGGAGATTGCCAGTGGCTTTCGCGACTATGAAAGGCAATCTCTGATTTGGAACCGCAAGTTTTCTGGTGAAGCACAGATATTAGACTCAGAAAGCCAACCACTGGATGCTTCAACACTCAGTGAACATCAAAAGTTGTCGGCGATTCTTAGGTGGTCTGCGCTTCCCGGAGCGAGTCGTCACCATTGGGGTTGTGACTTTGATGTCTTTGCTCGTAATCACTTACCTGAGGGGACTCAGCTACAACTGGAACCATGGGAATACCTCACTGGCCACCAGCAAGTGTTTTACCAATGGCTGTCTGCCAACGCATCTCAGTTTGGATTCTTCTTTCCTTACAGCCAAGACCTTGGTGGTGTGGCGATAGAACCTTGGCATATAAGCCACCGTAAAGTTTCACAGTTGTGTTTATCACAGTTATCTCCCACTTTACTTGGCAAGCAACTCCAATCTAAGCCAATATTAGGGTATGAAATTATTGCGGAGCAGCTAGACGAGATCTATGCGCGCTTCGTGGCGAATATCAGTCATTAGGAGCGCTTATGTTAGAGTGGCTTACAAACCCTTGGGTTATCATCATCATCGTGGTTAGCGTTGTGGTGGGTAATATTGCTGCGCTCAAACAGACCGCTAATATGGATCTGACAGGTCGTAACAAAACAGAAAAAGACTTAGACAAGCTCAATCAATTGGATAAACAGAACCAAGAGAAAGCTCAAAAAGATGAGTCTACTGACACCAAAAATACTTAGCCTAACGCCCTTGATGCGCTAGCCCCAACAAATCAGGCGCGAGTGACTCCTTGTTAGCGAAATGACAAAATAAATTGACAACAGGCACATAAAACACTGACTAACAAACATAAAAAAGAGGACATTGTATGTCCTCTTTTTTTCTTCTAAATTTGCTCAGGGCTTATTCAGATTTTGCTTCTTTCTTGTCTTTGGTTTGGTCTGCAACGTGTGCCAATACCGGTACCATTGACTTAAGTAGCTCTTCTTCTACAGGCTTACCTGTTGCATCCGTTACGTTAATCGATGTACGGTTGCCAAGATCACCAAATAAGAAGGTGTAAGTACCTGGCGCTAAGTCAATAGGCTGTAGGCCAATCTCTTCCCAGAATTCATCATCTGGCGCTGCATACTTAGCTTTCACTGTACCTTGAGACTGATTACGCTCTTCAAGTTCGAAGCCCATCGTCGGTAGCAAGGTAGGTAGACGTTGCCACAATACGTTATATGGCGTACGAGCAATGATCACAGGGAAACCACTGCGGTCCGAACCCATTGAGATAGGAATACGTTTCACCAACTCTTGCGCTTTCAACGCAGCTTCAGCACGAAGGTTGGCATCGTATTTAGCCATCACTAGATTCGTTAAGAACGCGTTGTAACGCTCTTTATTGGTTGCCGATACTGGTTTCTCTTCAGAACCTTCACGCCAATCAATCAGATTAATCTTGAAGCCATGGCGATTGTTCGCTTGGAAACGAGAGATAGAGTAGCGGCTACCAATCTCGACTTCTTCATCTTCAGAAACCCACGTAACCCAATCAGTCTCAATGTCATTTTCTGACTGTTCACGAATGCCGATATTACGCTGGGTCAGCATATCTACAGCCGTTTGCCATACTCGGTCAGCCTCTTCAGCACGAAGGAGCCATAACGTCACTTCACCATTTTGACGCTCAGTACGAGCACCTGGGATCAGTTCAAGAACCTGTTGAGGAGGACGAATATCCACTTGACGACCGGTACCACCACTGAATTCACCGTTTGGGATATCAAAGTTTGGGTAAAACTGAGGCTGAGCATCTTCAGGCAATTGCCATTGTGAAAACTCAGGTGTTTCTAAGTATTCAAAATCATCTTTGGCTTGGCGACGTTGAGTCGGGCTGCCAGAACATGCTGTAAGAACGAAAACAGCCAGTGAACCGATCACTAGCTGGTGAGAATACTTCATTTATACTCCTAAATGCCGAAGGTTCGCTTCGGCATTGCTTTATACGTTTTTAGTAAATGCACGCTTCAGTCATTGCTTGAGCAACAACAGGTTGAGCTGGTTTTGACAGTTCAGTCAGTGGTAGACGTAAGCCACCTTCAGCAATCAGACCCATTTTGTGAACCGCCCATTTTACGGGAATAGGGTTAGACTCAACGAACAAATTCTTATGTAGAGGCATCAAACGCTCATTGATCGCTTCAGCTTCCTCAAACTTGCCTTCCTTCGCTAGCTTGAACATAGTCGCCATATCAGCAGCTGCAACATTGTTCGTTACAGAGATCACGCCATCGCCACCACGCTTAACAAATTCAAGACCAGTTAAGTCATCACCACTTAGTAAGATAAAGTCTTCGCCACAAAGTTCACGGTGAATTGCAATTCTTTCGAGATCACCAGTCGCATCTTTAAGTGCAACGATGTTTTCGATCTCGGCAAGACGAGCAACCGTTTCTGGCAACAAGTCTACCGCAGTGCGACCAGGTACATTGTAAAGGATCTGTGGAACGTCACTGACTTCAGCAATTGCTTTGTAATGTTGGTACAAACCTTCTTGAGTCGGTTTGTTGTAGTACGGTGTTACACTCAGGCAACCAGCAATACCAGAACCATTGAGCAAACGGCTGAAAAGTACAGATTCGTGAGTTGCGTTTGCACCCGTACCAGCAATAACAGGAATACGGCCATCAGCAAATTCAACGACCTTATTGACGACTTTGACATGCTCTTCAATAGTGAGTGTTGAAGACTCACCAGTTGTGCCAACCGCAACCAGACCATCACTACCTGCTGCAACATGGTGATCAACTAACTTTTTAAGGCTGTCGAAATCCACTTCACCATCTGTATTAAATGGTGTAACTAGCGCAACGATACTTCCTGAAAACATGTCTATCTCCCTTAATTTATTCTTTTTGCATGTTACTGTAAGCCAATCAATAAACACAAGACATTAAAGTGGCTTACCAGCAACATCTGCAGTAAATATTGTCGTATGTTTGAGGTAAAACGACTTATAACCGCGTTCGACCTAGAATTTGGGTAACCTACACTCAATCTAGCGAATAGCTCAGCACTCGATGTCAGTAACAAGTAAGCAATGCTCTCACACCACTCTTTGAATTTTGAACACTCTAAATATTCCTATTACTTGTTACATATTTGAAGCAAAGTGCCTCATAAAAGCCCCAAGCACACACTTATTCCTCTAGCTAACTGTGCTAACATGCATGAATCAATGGAATATAAGAGACGTGATTTTATGACTCAACATCTAGTAATCACAGCTGTGGGCACAGATCGCCCAGGTGTATGCAACCAAGTGGTTCATTTAGTCACCCAATCAGGCTGTAACATTATTGATAGCCGTATCGCTCAATTTGGCGAAGAATTTACGCTTATCATGCTACTGTCTGGAAAGGCAAACAACATCACCCGCGTTGAAACCACCCTGCCCTTGCTTGGACAAGAGCACGACTTGATTACGATTATGAAGCGAACCTCAACTCATGATGTTATTGAGAACTCTTACACAGTAGAGGTGTTCGTTGAGTCAGACGATAAAATCGGCCTTACCGAGCAGTTTACCCAGTTCTTCGCAGACCGAAACATCGGCCTCGATTCGTTAAGTGCGCGAACCATCAATAAGTCGAAGGTTCAGCTCGACAACGACCAATTCCATATCTCTATTACCGCTTCTGTGCAATCAGAATGTAATTTGATGCAGCTACAAGAAGAATTCGACGCGCTGTGTCAGAGCCTATCCGTACAAGGCTCGCTCAACTTTATCAAAAACAGTTTTTAAAAAGGAAATATCATGAATACGCTAACGGCTGGTGTTCCAGCACCTGCTTTTTCTCTTCCAGATCAAGATGGCAATATCGTATCTCTTGGTGACTTCAAAGGTAAAAAAGTCCTTTTCTATTTTTACCCTAAAGCAATGACTCCAGGTTGTATTGTGCAAGCAGAAGGCCTGCGTGATATCAAAGCACAGCTTGATGATCTGAATGTGGTTGTTTTAGGTGTGAGTGTTGACCCAGTTAAACGCCTACCAAATTTCGTTGCGAAGAAATCTCTGAACTTCACACTTCTATCTGATGAAGACCACAGTGTTGCTGAACAGTTTGGTGTTTGGGGCGAGAAGTCCTGTATGGGTAAAGTGTACGATGGTCTGCACCGTATTAGCTTTCTAATTGATGAAGAAGGTCAGATTGAACATGTCTTCAACAAGTTCAAAACAAAGACTCACCACGAAGTGGTTTTAGATTACTTCAACCCAGAAGCTTAATGTTGTTTCTAGTGAGTTGATGACCTAATTTCATACCTAGATGATCTAAGTTCACAATGGACTAATCCAAATACAAAAAGGCCGAATATCATGGATATTCGGCCTTTTTAATATTTCATCAATATGACAAGCGCGACTATACTCTCCAGACCAATATAGAACTTGATATTGAAAAATCATGTTGAAGAAATAAATATGCTATTGGCAACTCAAAGTTTTTATTCCTAAGCCTAGCAAATGTCTTTCTACATCAAAACAAACATTGAATCAGGTAAGAAAGAAATTATTGGTTGTCTTTTAATTGCTTCATGCTTTGAATATACAATTCATAGGTATATACATCATCTTCGTCGCCAGTTTCAGCAAACCTTCTAAAGAGATCTCCTGCCAATTCTAAATCTTCTGAATTTTCATCTTCGATTAGGATAAAGGCTAGCTCTCTTGACGCATAGTTTTCATCCAATTTATAAGATTTTTTAAGATATTTTTTGGCTTTTATATGCCAATCTAAAGGCGGTTCTTTTGATTTTGTAAACTTCCAATAATAACTCTTGCCAAGGATAATCATCTGGTCAGGATCATTTTCACTATAAAAAGGACTTGACTCAATAATATCTATTGATTTATCTAAATCTTGAACAAAACCGTCCCCATGGTAATAAATACTTGCTTCGATCAAAAAAGCATAGTTCTCGTTTTTTTTAGAGATAACTGCTAACCTCTCGAGGAACTTAGTTTTGCTATAATAATGACTTAGATAATCGATATTATCCAAGTATAAAAATATCCCATCAACAACCTTAGAGTCTTCTTCTGAAGTAAAATCATCCATGAAGCAGTTCTCTAACTCCTTCGCACATGAATACTTGTTCTGAGCGTTGACCCAGCTTATATCTCCATCAGCGAAAACTTGTGACGAAATAAATAGTGCTAATAAAAAAACTAACATTTATAAGTTATTCCGTTACTGTTGATGTTCAGGGTCATCATCTAGAGCATGGCTCGGTAAGGCATTCCAAACCGCTTTCACCAACGTGGCTAGAGGGATAGCAAAGAACACTCCCCAGAACCCCCACAGTCCGCCAAACACCAACACCGCTACAATAATCGCTACTGGGTGTAGGTTCACTGCTTCAGAGAACAGAACAGGAACGAGCACGTTACCATCTAACGCTTGGATAATACCGTAAGCGAGAAGCAACCAATAAAACTGAGGTTCTAAGCCCCACTGGAACAGGCCAACAATCGCGACTGGAACGGTCACAGCCGCCGCACCGATGTAAGGAATCAATACCGAGAAACCAACCGCGACAGCCAGCAGTGCTGAATAACGTAAATCCAGAATCGCAAAGGTTACGTAGCTGACACCGCCGACGATCAAAATCTCAAGCACCTTACCGCGAATGTAGTTTGAAATTTGTTGGTTCATCTCAACCCAAACCTTGGTCGCTAGACGACGGTTCTTAGGCAGAACACCACTAGCCATACTGATCATCTCTTCTTTGTCTTTCAAAAGGAAGAAAATCAGCAGCGGTACAAGAATCAGGTAAACCGCAAGCGTCGCCAAACTAACAAGAGAAGCTAAAGAGCCCTTCACAACGCTTTCGCCAAAGCCTAATGCTTTGTTTTTCGCATTAGACACAATCGATTCAACGATCTGCAGGTTTGCTAGTTCAGGGTAACGCTCAGGAATGGTTGCGATGAACTTCTGTAAGCCACCATACATGCTTGGAATATCATTGATAAGGTTACCTACCTGTTCCCAAATCGTTGGTACTAGACCAAACAGCGCCAGTAACATCAGGCTAAAGAACATTAAAATCACCAACATCACTGATGGGGTTCTTGGAACACCGAGTCTTTGAAGTTGAGTAACCGGCCACTCAAGCAGATAAGCCAAAACAATAGCCACCAAAAGTGGGGCAATAAGGTGACCAAAGAAGTAGATCGTTATAAAGCCGAAGAGAATGATGGCAACCAAGCTGACAGCATGGGGATCAGAGAAACGTCGTTTATACCAACGATTGACCATTTCAAGCATTTGACTGCAATTCCTTTTTAGTGACGAGGAGATGATGGTAATTAGAGCAAACCTCTACGATGACGTCATAGGCTTGCTTAGACAAAAAAGTAACAATATCTTTCATCGAGCTGTTATCAGAGACATAAATTGACAATGATTGCCCTACTTCTAACTTTACACTGTGACGCTTGGCTAATAATAGTGCCATTGGACAGCGCTCTTGGCGTAAATCTAGAATATTAGGTGTCATTCTTGAGCTCGATGCTTATTATAAGGGTCGTATTGTAATCTGTTTTTGAAAACGCGCCATCATTCATTCATCTTCCTTCATGATAGCGCACGCACTTGGTAAAGGTTAAATCAGATAGAGAACCAATTTGCATTGCACTTGTCTTACTGTCAGAAGAAACGGAGTATTACTGACTAATATGTTTAAACGCGCTCGCTCAATTGCTTGCTTATGCATCGCAGCTACATTAAGCACTCCAACGTTGGCAAATACCAATGGTTTGGAGCTACCCGATATCGGCACCGCGGCTGGCGGCACACTCACTATCGACCAAGAACTTATCTATGGTGATGCCTACATGCGCATCATCAGAAGCAGCCAGCCTATTGTAAACGACCCGGTTCTAAACCAATACATTGACACGCTTGGCCATCGCCTTGTCGCGAACGCAAATGATGTAAAGACACCTTTTCAGTTCTTTATGATCCGTGACCGAAACATCAACGCTTTTGCTTTTTTTGGTGGTTATGTTGCTTTGCACTCAGGTTTGTTCCTGCATGCACAGTCTGAAAGTGAACTCGCTTCCGTATTGGCGCACGAAATCGCGCATGTTACCCAGCGTCACTTAGCACGTAGTATGGAAGATCAAGCTCGCCGCTCTCCTGCAACCATCGCAGCATTGGCCGCTTCTGTATTATTAGCGATTGCAGCACCAGAAGCCGGTATCGCAGCTATCACTGCAACAACTGCTGGTAACATGCAAAGCCAAATAAACTACACCCGAAGTAATGAAAAAGAAGCCGACCGCTTTGGCATCAACACGCTTGCAAAAGCAGGGTTCGATGTAAACGCTATGCCACGTTTCTTTGGCCGCTTAGCTGATGAATACCGCTATGCAAGCACACCGCCACCAATGCTATTAACTCACCCGTTGCCTGAAGACCGAATCACAGATTCACGCGCCCGTGCTCGCAGCTATACACCACTAAAACTGGCTCCGTCACTGGATTATCATTTAGCAAGAGCCCGGATTGTTGCACGCTATGCAGGTATTAATAATGATGCAGCTCTTGATTGGTTTGAGCGAAAGCTGAAGAAAGCCCCCAAAGCCTTGGTTCCATCATTAGAGTATGGACAAGCACTGGTTTACCTAGATTCAAAAAAACTAGATAAAGCAGAACCGATTCTGACCAAGCTGATGAATAGCGACCCAACCAACTTGTTCTATCTGGATGCTATTTCAGATCTGCACATTGAACAGAAAAAGCCTGAGATTGCGATTAAAGAACTTAAGTCAGCACTTGAGCGTCAACCAAACAACTCAGTTCTAACCATAAACTACGCCAATGCGCTGATCGAAAATGAAGACCTACAGGAAGCCGTTCGCGTGTTGCAACGTTACACGCACGATAACCCGAACGACACCAATGGGTGGTACCTGCTTTCAAAGGCAAATACAAACCTTGGCAACAGCGATGAAGAATTGTCTGCTAGGGCAGAGATTTTGGCACTGCAAGCCAACTGGAACAAAGCGATTCAGTACTACACGCAGGCGAGCCAAATAGCAGAACTAGGCAGCCTAAAACAAGCACGTTATGACGCTCGAATTGATCAACTAATGATACAGCGCGAACGCTTCTTATCGTTGCAATAAGTATATTGACTGGCAGCAAAGCTCGTTGCCAAAATACAAAGAAAGCTCAACGTTACACAATAAGAAGCCACTCAGTTGGCTTCGACTGAACTATTAAATCAAAAATAATAACGAGGAAGAACCATGTCTGTCGTGATTTATCATAACCCACGCTGCTCAAAGAGCCGTCAAACTCTCGAACTGCTTGAAGCAAACGGCGTACAGCCAGAGGTGATCAAATACCTAGATACGCCTTTGACTATTGAACAGCTGAAAGTGCTTTTCACTCAGCTTGGTTTTGAGAGTGTTCGCGACATGATGCGTACCAAAGAAGCGGATTATAAAGAAGCGAACCTTGGTGACGCATCAGTGGCTGATGAAGATCTTTTCGCTGCAATGGCAACGAATCCAAAACTGTTTGAACGTCCAGTGGTTGTCGCGAACAACAAAGCAAAAATTGGTCGTCCACCAGAACAAGTACTAGAGATTCTGTAATCCAATATGAGCATCAACATTCTTGTTCTCTACTATAGTCGACACGGCAACACCCAAGCGCTAGCAAGGCAAATCGCTCGTGGGGTGGAATCCATCCCGAACTGCGAAGCCATGCTAAGAACGGTGAACAACGTGTATACGGTAGAAGAGCAGCCGGATTCGCGCTATCAGCCAACAGATCCTATTGCGACCTTACAAGATCTCCGTTCTTGCGACGGTTTAGCACTCGGCAGCCCAGTATGGTTTGGCAATATGGCTGGGCCAATGAAGCACTTTTGGGATAGCACAACATCGTTATGGATTAATGGCGATCTCATCGATAAACCAGCTTGTGTATTTACTTCCTCTTCATCACTACATGGTGGTCAAGAGACGACACAGCAAAGCATGATGCTGCCTCTACTTCATCATGGCATGTTAGTCGTGGGCATCCCCTATTCAGAACCTGCGCTGCACACCACTCAAACCGGTGGCACACCTTACGGTGCAAGCAGCACTGGAGAGAGCGCTTCATTAAGCAAAGAAGAAATTGAGTTGGCGAAAAACCTAGGCAAACGCGTAGCGCGCATCGCTATTAACCAGAAGGGAATGCCTCAATGATGTATATGTCAGAGAGACCGATGTCTCCCAAAACCAAGCTATTTCGCTACCTTGCTTTAACGGGCAATTTGTCGCTTTTATTCTGGGTGGTTGCTTGGCAGATGACACTTTCACCGCACCCTCACCTCAGTAATGTAACACTGGCGATTGCTTGGGCTATACCGCTGTTACTACCATTACCGGGAATATTATCGGGCAAACCTTATACGCATGCTTGGGCGAATTTCGTCTTAATGCTCTACTTCCTACACGCGTTAACTATTATGTATGTAGACGGTGGAGAGCGCTTGTTAGCCGCTGTAGAACTGCTTTTGACGACTCTAGGCTTCGCAGGCAATATATTATTTACCCGTTTTAGAGCCAAAGAGTTAGGCATCAAGTTGAAGCGCCTTTCCGAAGTAGAAAAGAAAGAGAAAGCTAAATTCGAGCAATAATATTGATTCGATGCTCTAGATCTGACATGGCAACAGATAAACAAAAAGCCCTGCGAGATTTCTCTTGCAGGGCTTTTTTCGTGATTTCATATCAATCTGTCATGTCGGTAGACGATTACGAGCGAACCCATTCGTATACTAAGCTTGGCTTAGCGTGCACTGGCGCTGTGACTGGTAGCGCTTCCTCATCAGATTCACCTAGCGTCACCTCAGTTGTATTTGTTAGCTCAGCACCTGTAGATAACTCACTGCCTTTCATCACTTGAACGCTTGGGGTAGTTTCATTGCCCATCGCATCAGTAACAACAGCAGAGTCATCGCCTACAGACATAATGTTATCTTGCGCTTCAAATTCTGGGCTCACTTCAGGTTCGATATAAGACTCTTCAACCTTCGCGACTTGGCGAATGCTTTCAACTTCTTGTTCAAACTCTTGTTGGGTCGATAACAAATGAATTCGGAAGGTCACTTCATTGTTTTGAATTTGTAGAATATCTAAGCTTGCCACCGAGTTTAGACGCTTCAGTGCATTCTCCAATTGGAAGAAGTCTTGAGCATTATTCAAACTGATAAACTGAGTTAAAATCGACTCTGATGATTCACTTGCTACAACAACCGCACTTTTGCCTGCGTAGTAGTTACTGATTTGATCAACCAATTTCTTAGAAGTCGTCGCACTGTTACCCGATACCGAACCACTTACCGGTGATGTTGGTGCGCTCGTCAGTTGGTTTGGTTTTTGATCATACAAAGTCCAGCGTAATCCAGAAGACTGTGCCTTAATCACCAAAACAGCATCAACAGGGTAACGTTGACTCGCGTTGCTAATCGGTGTGACAAAGCTGCCCCACAAATCCGAGGTGGCCACTCCCGTAACATCATCAAAATCACCAACAGGAAACATCAAAGGCAAACCGCGCTCTTTTGCATTGGCTTGTAAGCCTACAGCTAACAGTGAGTTGGAGTGTTCCCAGACAATGTTCTTGTCGTAGTTACTCTCTTCTACCAGCCAAACAAGAATATTTGAGCGAGTATCAGGCCAATACGGTAATTGCGCTTGAGTCAGTAGTGAACGAATTTGAGCACCGTTAAAACGCATACGCAATGTTGATTGGTCATTGCTTTCGCCAAAACTCATTTGAGACATGTACTGCGCACTCTTACGCATCGCCTTTTGAATCGTCTCATTCGACGCGACATCAGTTTGGCCAGTCGCACGTATCAATACTTGCTCCATGCCAGTATTTCTTGCCACTTGTTCTGGTTGTTTGTCTTCAGCGTTAATCGCAACTTCAGCACTAAAGATATCTACTTGAGTTAAGGCATAACTCGGAGAGGCTAATAGTCCCATCAACAACAATGCTATGTAGCGCATATTGATCCTAATATTCAAAGCTTGTGCCTTGATGATAAGCAACTATGGATTGAGGGGCAAGGTCGTTAGCACCCACTGTGTTTAATAACCACAAAATATCACCTGACCATGATAAATCGTTCACTTGTAAACTGAATTTTTCTTATTTTGATAGAGATAAACATAACTAATATAAATAAATTTGATCTATCTGACATAGCAACCGATTGCCAAGTGATAGAATCCCGCGAATTTTATTTTTCGCTTTTCATATAACGACCATTTTTAAGGACATAACATGAAAAATGCTCTGCAAGGTGCGCAAATGCTATTTGTCGCTTTTGGTGCACTTGTACTGGTGCCCCTGCTGACAGGCCTTGACCCCAACGTAGCGCTCTTTGGTGCAGGTATCGGTACCCTTTTATTCCAACTTATTACACGCCGTTCAGTACCTATTTTCCTTGCGTCTTCTTTTGCATTCATCGCACCTATCATGTTTGGCATTCAAACTTGGGGTGTAGGTGCAACCATGGGCGGCCTTATGGCGGCAGGTGTTGTGTATGTATTAATGGGTGCCTTAATTAAGGTACGTGGTGTAGCCTTTATCCACAAACTGCTTCCACCAGTCGTAGTTGGCCCTGTAATCATGGTGATCGGCTTAGGTCTTGCGCCTGTTGCGGTAAACATGGCGCTAGGTAAAACAGGCGATGGGGCGGTTCAACTTATTGATGCAGACGCAGCATTATGGATTTCATCGATATCACTACTTGTGACGATTGTCATCAGTGTTTTCTCGAAAGGCTTTCTTAAGCTGCTGCCGATCTTCGGCGGTATTGTTGCGGGTTATGTGACGAGCTTAGTATACGGCGTCGTTGATTTTACCCCTGTCGCTCAGGCTGCTTGGTTAGCTCTACCTAACTTCACAGCGCCAGAGTTCAACATCAACGCTATCTTCTTTATGGTATTTGTAGCAATTGCACCTGCTGTTGAACACGTAGGCGACATGCTTGCTATTTCGAATGTAACCGGTAAAGACTACCTTAAGAAGCCAGGTTTACACCGCACAATTACTGGTGACGGTGTGGCAACGATTGCTGCTTCTATGCTGGGCGCGCCACCAAACACAACGTACAGTGAAGTTACGGGAGCTGTAATGTTAACTAAAGCATTCAACCCTGTGATCATGACTTGGGCTGCAGTAACAGCGATTGTTCTAGCATTAGTAGGTAAGCTAGGCGCTCTATTACAAACAATCCCAGTTCCTGTGATGGGCGGCATCATGATTCTACTGTTTGGTTCAATCGCAACGGTAGGCTTGAATACCCTAATTCAGAACAAAGTAGACCTACACAAATCACGCAACCTTGTGATTGTCGGCATTACTTTGGTCTTCGGCATTGGCGGCATGGCATTTGGTATCGGCGACTTTAGCCTGCAAGGCGTAAGCTTATGCGGTATCGTTGCTATTCTACTGAACCTAGTCCTTCCTGAAGAGCTAGGCGACAACACCGTAGTAGACAAAGCCCAAATCGACTAACTGCAAGTCAACAAACTGTAGAGGCTTGTGATCCTCAATGAAGAGCATCACAAGCTAGCAAGATCAAAAAAGGGAGAGCATCGAATGCTCTCCCTTTTTATTAATACGGCTAATTCAGCGAGTTAAGAAACGGTTTAGCGTAACTTAAGCTGAAACCGAATTACTTAGTACCGAAGATCTTATCACCAGCATCACCAAGACCAGGAACAATGTAGCCCTTATCGTTTAGCTTCTCATCGATTGCAGCAGTGTAAAGCTCAACATCTGGGTGCGCTTTTTCTAGTGCAGCGATACCTTCAGGGGCAGCAACAAGTACCAGTACTTTAAATACTTTACAGCCTTGCTCTTTTAGAAGGTCAAGAGTTGCAATCATAGAACCGCCAGTTGCTAACATTGGATCAACCACTAGAGCAATACGCTCATCAATGTTAGATGCTAGCTTGTTGAAGTATGGTACAGGCTCTAATGTTTCTTCGTCACGGTAGATACCCACGACACTGATTCGAGCACTTGGCATATGCTCTAAAACACCATCCATCATGCCTAGACCTGCACGTAGGATTGGCACTACTGTTACCTTTTTACCTTTAATTTGGTCAACTTCTACTGGGCCGTTCCAACCATCAATAGTTACACGTTCAGTTTCAAAGTCTGATGTCGCTTCGTATGTTAGAAGGCTACCCACTTCTGTCGCTAGCTCACGAAAACGCTTAGTACTAATGTCACCTTCACGCATCAGGCCAATTTTATGTTTTACTAGCGGGTGTTTCACTTCAACAACTTTCATTTCCAACTCCGGCAATATTTAAACAAACCTGTAGATTATACACGAACTGTGGGGTTATTTCAGAATCTTTATTCTAATAAAAAAAACCACGCAAACGTTTGCTCTTCGTAATCAAGCCCTGTTAGAATAGCGCCGTTTTCACATCCAACTTAAGTTCGAGGACTATCCCGTGAGTGGTAATACTTCTTCTCTAAGCTACAAAGACGCTGGTGTTGATATCGATGCAGGTAATGCACTAGTAGACCGTATTAAAGGTGCTGTTAAACGCACTCGTCGCCCTGAAGTAATGGGCGGTATTGGTGGCTTTGGCGCCCTATGTGAACTTCCAACGAAATACAAAGAGCCGGTACTTGTTTCAGGTACTGATGGTGTTGGTACTAAACTTCGCCTTGCTTTGGATCTGAAAAAACACGACACCATTGGTATCGACCTAGTGGCAATGTGTGTGAACGACTTAATCGTTCAAGGTGGTGAGCCGCTATTCTTCCTAGACTACTACGCAACAGGTAAGCTAGATGTAGATACAGCAGCAGATGTTGTTTCTGGTATTGCTGAAGGCTGTGTTCAAGCAGGTTGCGCACTGATCGGCGGTGAAACTGCTGAAATGCCAGGTATGTACGAAGGCGACGACTACGATGTAGCCGGCTTCTGTGTTGGTGTTGTAGAAAAAGCTGACATCATCGACGGTACTAAAGTAGCTGCAGGCGACGCACTTATCGCTGTTGGCTCAAGTGGTCCACACTCAAATGGTTACTCTTTGATTCGTAAAGTTCTAGAAGTTTCTGGTGCTGATAAGAGTGAAGAGCTAGAAGGTCGCACTATCGGTGAACACCTACTAGAACCGACTAAGATTTACATCAAATCGGCACTTAAGATGATTGCAGAGCATGACATTCATGCTATCTCGCACATCACAGGTGGTGGTTTCTGGGAAAACATCCCACGCGTACTTCCTGAAGGTACTAAAGCAGTGATTGATGGCAAGAGCTGGGAATGGCCTGCTATCTTCAACTGGCTACAAGAGAAAGGTAACGTGGAGACATTTGAAATGTACCGCACTTTCAACTGTGGTGTAGGCCTAGTTGTTGCTCTACCTAAAGATCAAGCAGACGCAGCTGTTGAACTGCTGAAAGCCGAAGGCGAAAACGCTTGGGTTATCGGTGAGATCGCAAACGCTGAAGCTGGCGAAGAGCAAGTTGAAATCAAATAAGTGATACATTCGCTTATTTAGTTAATAGATGAGGACCTAATGGTCCTCATTTTGCTATTTAGCCCGCAGAAAACCTTAGTTTATGTAGGTAAATTGTAAGCACCCCTGTTAATCAATCGTATGACCCACTCTATGAAAAACAATCTCTCAAATAAAACCAGTATCTCTAGTAAAAACATCGTTGTGTTAGTTTCAGGAAGCGGAAGTAACTTGCAAGCAATTTTGGACGCCTGCGATAGCAATATGATTGATGCTTCAGTTAAAGCTGTCTTCTCAAACAAAGCAGAGGCTTTTGGTCTAGAGAGAGCAAAATCAGCAGGTGTTGACGCACATTCTGTGAACCCAAAAAACTATGGTTCACGTGAAGAGTTCGATCATGAATTGATGATTCAGATCGATACTTACCAACCCGATTTAATCGTACTTGCGGGATACATGCGTATCTTGAGTTCAGAATTTGTTCGTCACTATGCCGGTAAAATGGTCAACATCCACCCTTCCCTGTTACCTAAATACCCAGGCCTACACACCCACCAGCGTGCCATTGATGCACAAGACAAAGAGCACGGTACAAGCGTCCACTTTGTTACCGAAGAACTTGATGGTGGCCCTGTAATCTTGCAAGCCAAGGTGCCGGTATTTGAAGATGATGATGCTGACATGTTAGCAAGCCGAGTACTGACTCAAGAGCACTGTATTTACCCTATGGTTTGTAAATGGTTTGCTGAAGATCGTTTATCGATGGTAAACGGGAAGGCTGTCTTAGACGGTGAAACATTAGGTACACACGGTTACGCAGAAGAGTAATTCGTTAAAACTAAACCAAATAAAAAACAAAAAGGCCGCTTACTGATTCATTAGTTCAGTAAGCGGCCTTTCTTTTATGCGTTTCAAATTAATACTATTCGGAATACTTAGCTCAATGGCTCAGTCGGCGCTTGGCTTGCCACCTTTTTAGGTGCGTAAGCAACATCTTCCAACGCTTTATGATTATTGCCGATCAGCTCACCAAAATGAAACAGCGCGTATTCACCCGGCTTCATTCTAAACCACTCTTCATTGTCTGTTAGAGGCTGAGTTGCAACGACGGTTACCACATCATTGGGCGTAGTTTCTTCTTGGAAGTTAATCTCAACATCTTCATCAATCAGGCTCGCGTTACCAAAAGGAGCGCGTCTTGTTATCCAATATAAATGGTTCGTACAATAGTTCATCACGTACTCACCGTCACTGAGCAACATATTGAAAACACCTTTCTCTCGTAACTGGTCACAGCACTCAGCGACAAAGCGAAACATACCTTCCATATCTTGAGGAGGTTCAGGAAAACGGTCTTCAAGTTGTTTCAACAACCAGCAGAAAGAGAGTTCGCTGTCCGTCTCACCGACAGGTCTGAATCGACCACTAATCAGATCATCATAATCCGTTAGTTGACCATTGTGAGCAAAAGTCCAGTATCGTCCCCAAAGCTCACGAGTGAAAGGGTGAGTATTTTCTAGATTAACGCCACCGCGATTAGCTTGACGGATATGACTGACAACAGCTTGGCTCTTAATTGGGTAGTTTTGAACCAGCTCAGCGATCTTAGATTCACAACTAGGATTAGGGTCTTTAAATGTACGAAAACCCTTTCCCTCATAGAAAGTAATACCCCAGCCATCACGATGTGGACCAGTGTTGCCTCCACGTTGCATAAGGCCAGTAAAGCTAAAACAAATATCAGTTGGCACATTCGCGCTCATACCGAGCAATTCACACATGGTTTAATCTACTCCCTATTTAAACCAATGGAGCCACAAACCTAGGCTCCAAATATCTGTAAAACTATTATTCCATTTCTTTTTCAACAAGCTGAATCACAATGTGGATGATCTTAATGTGAATCTCTTGGATGCGATCAGCGTAGCCAAAGTGTGGGACTCGGATTTCGATATCAGCACAACCTGCCATTTTACCGCCATCTTTACCGGTCAGCGCAATGGTTTTCATCCCTTTAGCTTGAGCAGCTTCAATCGCTTTTAGGATGTTGCCAGAGTTACCTGAAGTCGATAAACCAAACAACACATCGCCTTTACGACCCACGGCTTCTACATAACGAGAAAATACGTGGTCGTAGCCAAAGTCGTTACTCACGCAAGACAGGTGACTCGGATCTGAAATCGCAATACCAGCAAAGCCTGGACGATTTTCACGGTATCGGCCTGTTAGCTCTTCCGCGAAATGCATTGCATCACAGTGTGAACCACCGTTACCACAAGAAAGCACTTTGCCCTCTTGCTTGAATGAATCTGCAATCATTTTTGCAGCAGCTTCAATTTGAGCAATGTTATGGTCATCACTCAAGAACTTGTTCAGAACGTCAGCAGCTTCGTTCAATTCACTTTTGATTAGGTCTTGGTACATTTGGCTTATCTCTTATGTTTTTTGACGCAACTTAAAGTGCGTGAAATGAGAATTGAGGGTTTTCCCCTCTTTATCACTGAGTTTACCCACAAACATGAAATAGTGTCGACACTTAAGCCCAAAGATTGCCACCTTAATTAACCTCTCACTGTCGATCCGTCCAAATATTCACCACCAACCTCTCACAATTAGAACTTTAACTCTATTGAGATCACTTTTTATTCACTTTGGAGTTTTACAAATATTTAATATTCCGTTTACACTTGACTGGTTAGACCTCTTACCTAAACTTAATAACAATAAGTGATCTCTGAAAAGGAAATCGATCATGAACATATTGCTCTCCCTACTCGGCATCTCAGCCATCTTAGGCGTCTGTCTTTACCATAGAGTTAGTCTGGTCCGTGCATTAATTGTGTTAACCGGCGCAATGGTAGCATTAACCCTGTTTGGCAGCGTGGCAGTCACTGGTTGGCTTTGTTATCTATTGGCCATAGCGATCTTTGCTGTACCAGCAATTCGCCAGACCCTCATTAGTCAAAAAGCACTTTCTTTGTTTAAGAAGGTTCTACCAGCAATGTCTCAGACGGAAAAAGAGGCATTAGAAGCAGGCACTGTATGGTGGGAAGCAGAGCTGTTCAAAGGCAAGCCTGAGTGGAAGAAGCTTCAAAACATTGCGGATCCAAAACTTTCTGAGGCGGAACAAGCGTTTTTAGATGGCCCAGTAAATACAGTATGTGAGATGGTCAACGATTATCAAGTGACACATGAACTTGCCGATTTGCCACCAGAAGTTTGGCAGTACCTGAAAGACCATAAATTCTTCGCCATGATCATCAAGAAAAAATACGGCGGTTTAGAATTCTCAGCTTACGCTCAGTCTTTAGTTCTACAGAAACTAACGGGTGTTTCGAGCGTATTATCCTCAACCGTTGGCGTACCTAACTCACTAGGTCCTGGTGAGCTATTGCAGCACTACGGTACAGAAGATCAAAGAAACCATTACCTGCCACGCCTAGCTGAAGGTAAAGAGATCCCTTGTTTCGCACTGACCAGTCCAGAAGCCGGCTCTGATGCTGGCTCAATCCCAGATTACGGCGTGGTGTGTAAAGGTCAATGGCAAGGCGAAGAAGTATTGGGCATGCGCCTAACTTGGAACAAACGTTACATCACTCTAGCGCCTGTCGCGACCGTTTTAGGCTTAGCCTTTAAACTGAGAGACCCAGAAGGTCTGCTTGGTGACAAACAAGATCTTGGCATCACCTGTGCTCTTATCCCTACCGATTTAAAAGGCGTAGAGATTGGTAACCGCCACTTCCCACTCAACGTGCCTTTCCAAAATGGTCCGACTCAAGGTGATGACATCTTCGTGCCTATCGATTTCATCATCGGCGGCCAGAAAATGGCAGGACAAGGCTGGCGTATGTTGGTTGAATGTCTGTCGGTTGGTCGTGGTATCACACTGCCTTCAAACTCAACCGGTGGTATTAAATCTGCAGCATTAGCAACTGGTGCTTACGCTCGTATTCGTCGTCAATTCAAACAACCCATTGGTCGCATGGAAGGGGTTGAAGAGCCACTGGCACGTCTAGCAGGTAACGCCTATGTAATGGATGCAGCAAGTAACCTGACGGTTGCGGGTATCGATCTTGGTGAAAAGCCTTCGGTTATCTCAGCAATCGTGAAGTACCACTGTACTCACCGTGGCCAACGCAGCATCATCGATGCGATGGATATCGTCGGCGGTAAAGGCATTTGCTTAGGCCCATCGAACTTCCTCGCTCGTGGTTATCAAGGCTCACCAATTGCAATTACGGTTGAAGGCGCAAACATCCTGACTCGTTCAATGATCATCTATGGTCAAGGCGCGATTCGCTGCCACCCTTATGTTCTGAACGAAATGGAAGCGGCTTATTCGGAAAGCAGCGATGCACTTGATAAGTTTGATTCAGCATTAGCAGGACACGTTAGCTTTACTATGAGTAACCTAGTCCGCAGCTTGTGGTTTGGTTTAACCGACGGTCGTGGTTCAGATGCTCCAACACCATCCAATAAAACGGATAAGCAGACACAGCGTTACTACCAACAGCTGAACCGCTACAGTGCTAACCTAGCGCTACTGTCTGATATTTCAATGGCTGTATTAGGCGGTTCACTGAAACGCAGAGAGCGCCTGTCAGCAAGACTGGGGGATATCCTGAGTCAACTCTACCTAGGTTCAGCAACACTTAAGCGCTTTGAAAGCGAAGGTAGCCATGCTGAAGATCTCCCATTAGTCCATTGGGGTATGCAAGACAGCTTGCGTCAAACTGAAGTCGCGATTGATGAGTTCTTGGCGAACTTCCCTAACCCTGTGATTGGTCGACTACTTCGCGTTGTGTTAATGCCATTTGGTCGTATCCGTCGTGCACCAAACGACAAACTGGATAGCCAAGTCGCGCACATCCTACAAACACCAAGCGAAACACGCTCTCGTATCGGCCGTGGCCAATACTTGGAAGCAACGGAATACAACCCTGTAGGCAAGATTGAAAAAGCGCTAGAAGTGATTCTTCAAGCTGAACCTCTGTTTGATAAGGTTTGTAAAGAAACACATCAAAAACGTGCTTTCTTACGACTCGACCTTGTCGCTCAGCTGGGACTTGAGAAAGGTATCTTAACGCAAGAAGAAGCAAATCTTCTGATTAGCGCTGAGGAACATAGACTGTACACAATTAACGTTGATGACTTCTCACCAGAGGAGCTTGCAGCAAAGACTCAGTACCCAGAACAATCGATTGATAACGTCGCTTAAGGTCAGAGACAGAAACAAAAACGGGACTCCTATGAGTCCCGTTTTTTTATTCATCACTTCATTGTCACAAATTTTAATGCTTACTCTCGAGGCTTGCTCTATCTAAGTTTAGTCTCTCGAGGTTTGTTGTCCCGAGGTTTACTCACTCAAGACAACAACCTCAAGACAACTCTAGGAATGCAGACGAGTTACTTAGGTGCCTTGAGCTGCATCTCGGGTAACGCTCTCTTCTTCGCTGTGATTTTACATATTACAAACCAAATCAGTAAGCCCAATAAAATCGCAGCCACATTACCTACCGCTATAATCATTATGCTGCGCTGCCTGTCATCTTCTCTTTTTTGAAGAATCATTAATTTTTCAGCAATACGTTTCTGCTCAGCAAGAGCTTCCTCTTGAAGACGTCGAGATTCTGCTAGGTCTATCTCTTGAACAACGCTGTACGACTGCTCGGTAATCGGGAAGATCAGTGGACGCTGGCTTGACGCATCGGTGGCATAAACCATCCCCGACCAAGTGTAAATTCCCAAATCATCATTATAAGGCAACGTTAAAGACACTTTCATCGCATCAGCTTCGGCTTGGCCTTGCTTATACATCACATACCCATCAGGGGCTTTATACTCAACGTGAGCTGCTAACGAGCTCGGTGCAATCATACCTGGCTCGCCAGATGCCACGACGGTATGAGATAAGCCTTCTTTGCGAGACTGAATGAAGGTGGTGGTGATTGGCGTTGGGTAAACCAAGACCTCTTGCTCTTGCGCTCGCAGGAACACACCATTACCAGAAGTAATTCGAGCTCGATATTTACCAGGCTCAATGTCCATTGGCAACGATACCGTGAATACACCATCTCCAGCTTTTTCGTCAAGATCAACGCCATCATCGGCAAATTCCCCCATGACAACCGGAATTGGCCGCGCTTCTCTCACTAAGGACTCTTCGTTTTCGACGAACTTAGTGAATGTTACTTTAAGCTTCACACGGTCAAGAAAGTCACGCAGCACAAGCGGCTTGCCATCGGATGTCAAACGAGCGGTAAATTTAATGTGTTCGGTTTGGTACAACTTGTCTGGAAATTCATTGGCGTCTAAAACCAGATGAGATAAAAGTTTGATATTATTTTTAGGTGAGACTTTACCTACCGCTTGCCAGGGACCCGGCATCGGATTGTCGATAGAGATAATATCCATTGACGATTCTTGGTACCAACGGACATTATCAGCATGACGCAAAGCGTGATACTTCTTGCCATCAGGACGAACCAAGACGACGGGTTTAGAATTATCGGCTCGATAGATTACAAAAGTAACTTGCTCGATGCTGGGATCAACTCGAAAGCGATTATCCAATAAACTCATTACAGATTCTGTTGCTGCGTGTAAGCCAAAGCTCAAGAGCAATAAACAACCGGTAGCCAATACCCTTAACATACTTTCTCCCTACTGACGCCAGAGGCAGCTTCCGCTTTTCTCGACGAGGTCTAAACGACTTTGATGCGCTTCTACTTCATCGGCCGTAGCTCGCAAAACCTTTAGGGATTTTCGACCACTTTCTGCTCTTCGTATGCTTTCGCCTTCGCCTTCTTGTTGGCCAGCGTTAAATTGCAGCGAAGTTTGCCCACCTGTCATCAATAAGTAGACGTCTGCTAGAATCTCCGCATCGAGCAATGCGCCGTGAAGAGTACGGTGTGAGTTATCAATACCATAACGGTCACATAAGATATCTAGATTGTTTCTTTTCCCTGGGAATATCTTCTTCGCCATCGCCAAGGTATCGGTAACTTTACAGTAGTCATCCGTTTTACCTATAGCAGGGTTAAGTTTCTCAAACTCATAATCCATAAAGCCCGTATCGAAGGGCGCGTTATGAGCCACCAGCTCCGCACCTTTAATAAAATCGAGAAACTCTTTATGTATGTCTTGGTATTCTGGTTTATCAATCAAGAATTCATCGGTAATACCGTGAACGCCAATTGCTTCTTCTTGAATCGCACGATCGGGCTTGATATAGACGTGAAAGTGACGCCCAGTCAGCCTGCGGTTGATGATCTCTACTGCACCAATTTCAACGATGCGATGTCCCATATAGTGGGGGCCACCCTCTGTATTCATACCGGTGGTTTCGGTATCGAGTACAACGATGCGTTTGTTTTCATTCGAACTGTTTTTTTCGTTCGTGCTTTGTTCTGGAGTGCTACTGGTATTCATAAGGATAACTGTGTCAGACTATGCCGATAATGTGCTTGAGGTAATAGTATCAAATCATGACGAAACAAGTTGAAATTTTCACTGATGGTTCTTGTTTAGGCAACCCAGGTCCTGGCGGCTACGGCGTCGTACTTCGCTACAAAAAAGTAGAGAAGACGTTAGCCGAAGGTTTCACCTTAACCACCAATAACCGCATGGAAATGCTCGCCGCTGTTGTGGCTCTCCAAGCCCTCAAAGAGCCTTGCTCTGTCATTCTGACCACAGATAGCCAATACGTGCGTCAAGGTATCACCCAGTGGATTCACAACTGGAAAAAGCGCGATTGGAAAACAGCCGATAAAAAGCCCGTTAAAAACGCAGACCTGTGGCAAAGACTCGACAAAGAGACGGCGCGCCATAGCGTTGATTGGCGCTGGGTTAAGGGGCACGCGGGGCACCGAGAAAATGAAATGTGTGATGATTTAGCTCGAAGTGCAGCTGAAAACCCGACCCAAGAAGATACGGGCTATCAGCCAAGCTGATCATTTTCTTAAAGGAAATGTCAGTATCTAAAACAGATATAGCAATGGAAAGCCGACTATGAGTCGGCTTTTTCTGCTTTTAACGGATACGAAGTTTTAGCGGAGTCCAAGGTGCGACGCGTATTGGTTCTAAAACTGGCTCCTACAGGAGAGAAGCGTCGCTTAAGGTGCCAATGTGGCTTGATAGGCTTAAGTGGATAAGTACGTTTACGAGCAACAATAAAGTATTGGCTACCAGCGAACGATGCGCAGCTGCCTAAGCTGTTCTCCAACCACGTCCACATCGCTTGGTATTTACTCATAGGGAACAACGCGTAGGTGTCACAATGAATCACTTCATAATTAAGTACGCCTAGCCAATCTTTAATTCGGTTTGGCGTATACATACGCCCACTCCATGGCAAGCTGTTCTTTCGCCAAGGCATCAAACTGGCAAGCCCAGTCACACTAAAAGGGTTAAAGCCGGTGATAATAATATAGCCATCGTCCATCATTACTCGGTCGACTTCTCTCAATAGCCGGTGTGGGTCGTTGCTATAATCTAACTGATGACTCAGCACCACAACATCAAAGCTTTTCTCTAAAAAGGGTAAATTATAACCATCTGCTATCACATTATGTAATGGGTTCTGGATATCTAGGTTTACTTGATGTTGAATGTTGCATGTGCAGCTAGAAATCTCACTGCTGAGGCCACCAAGTTTGAGCATATGGTAACCAAATAGTTTTGGGCACCACTCATCGAGTCGAGTTTGAATAGATTCTCTCAACCAGTCCCCATTGTGCAATTGTGCCCAAGTATAAGGACGCTCAAACTTCTTTCTGCTACGTGCTGGCTTCATCAATAATCTGTCTCACTTATTCTGTCTCACTAAAAGTGACTGGAGAACCAATAATGTTACATATCAAAAGCATACCTGCATTTAACGACAATTACATCTGGCTGATTCAAAATAGCGATCGCCGTTGTGCTGTTGTCGACCCTGGTGATGCAGCTCCAGTATTAGAGTACTTAGCACACCATGAGCTAACTTTAGATGCAATCTTGATTACGCACCACCACCACGATCACATTGGTGGCGTGCCAGAGTTGGTAAGACAATTCCCTGGCGTGGATGTCGTTGGCCCCAAAAATGAACCTATCCCGACCTTAACGCATCCCGTTGATGACGGTGACCAATTAGAGCTGTTTGGCGAAGTATTCCTCGTGCTAGGGCTTAGTGGGCACACCGCTGGGCACATTGGTTATGTTGGTGATGCCAAACTGTTTTGTGGCGATGTACTGTTTTCAGCCGGTTGTGGGCGAATCATGGAAGGCACACCACAGCAGATGTTTGATGCATTGAACAAGATCACAGCACTCCCACAAGAAACCGAGGTTTACTGTGCTCATGAATACACGGCAGCCAATATCGCTTTTGCACTGGCTGTTGAGCCTGACAACCAACATTTGCAACAATACCGCGACCAAGTGAATCGGCTTCGAGCCCAAAATAAGTCGACCATCCCCACAAATTTAAGACAAGAAAAGTTTATTAACCCCTTCTTACGCTACACAGAACCAAGTGTAGTGAAATCAGTATCTAATCGTACTGAGCAGACCGATCCTTTATCGGTTTTTACCGCTTTACGTGCGTGGAAGAACGAATTTTAACAAATACAGGCTTGTCACTCATAGGGAGTGGCAAGTATTATCATCGGCCGTTTATTAAAAAGGCTGTAACATGCGAGTTAAGTACAGCTGGGCTTTGGTACTACTACTTTCTGGTTGCCAATTAACTCAGTCAGAGAATCCAGACCAAGCTTCCGAGCAAACCAACACCTCCCCTACTAAAGAAGTTTCTCAAGCGAACGTTTCATCGGGAGCGAGCCAAGAACAACCAAAAGTTGAAACACCCGTCGTTACTCCACAAACACAGCAAGATGTTTGGAAACGTATTGCGATGCAACTTGAAATGGAAGTGCCGGACCAAAAGAAAGTTGACTACTACCGCACTTGGTACCTCAAGCACCCTGGTCATCTAAAAACTGTATCAAAACGCGCTGAACCTTTCCTTTACTTGATCACAACTAAGATTGAAGAAAGAGACTTGCCTTTAGAGCTGGCCCTGTTGCCCGTTGTTGAAAGCTCGTTTGATGCATTTGCTTATTCTCATGGTAGCGCTGCTGGACTATGGCAGTTCATTTCGGGTACTGGCAAAGCTTACGGACTAGAACAAAACTTCTGGTACGATGGCCGCCGTGACGTAGCCGCTTCAACCGACGCTGCATTGGACTTCTTAACCGACCTAAACAAACGTTTTGATGGGAACTGGCAACACGCAATCGCTGCCTACAACAGTGGCGGTGGTCGCGTGAACAGCGCAATCCGTAAGAACAAGAAGCTGGGTAAGCCAATCGACTTCTTCTCTCTAGACTTACCAAAAGAGACCAGCAGCTATGTACCTAAGCTACTTGCACTGGCCGACGTGATTGCCAACCAAGAAAAGTATGGCATCGATATCCCTGCGATCCCGAACAAGCCAGTACTGACTCTGGTTAACCCAGACGAACAACTTGATCTGGCGATTGCGGCAAACTACGCAGGCATTCCGGTAAAAGAGCTGCAAGGCTACAACCCGGCTTATAACCAGTGGGCAACAGCACCAGAGAAACACCAACAATTATTGCTTCCTCTAAGCTCTGTTGAGAAGTTCAACAAAGAAGTGGCAGCCAATAAAGGCAAAGGCATGAAGTTGGTGCGCTATAAAGTGCAATCTGGCGATAGCATCAGCGTACTGGCGAGTAAATACAACACCACCAGCAAAGTGATCCGCTCTGCAAACGGTTTGAGCAACAATAATATTCGTGTTGGTCAGCACTTATTTATTCCAACATCAACCAAAGACGACAAGACATACGCACTAAGCGCTTCAAATCGCCTAGCAAGCACACAGTCAAAGAGTCGTGGTCAATATAAGCTTAGCCATACCGTAAAAAGTGGTGATAGCCTATGGACGATTGCGCGCGCAAATAAGGTATCTCACCAATCACTGGCTAAGTGGAATGGCATGGGACCACGTGACACTCTTAGAATTGGTCAAGAACTGGTCATTTGGAAGAATAGTTCAGACGGTGCCATCATCCGAACTGTCTTTTATAACGTAAGATCAGGTGACACAGTCAGCGGTATTGCATCAAAGTTCAAAGTAAAAAGCGCAGATGTTGTAAAATGGAACGCTTTGCAGAACAAGAAATACCTACAGCCAGGACAAAAACTGAAGCTGTATGTTGATGTAACTAAGGTAAGTGTATGAACCCGTCAAGTAACCCACTCGTCATGCTGTTGGATATATTCCGTTCACCAACAGCTTGTTTCTTAGCGCTTTATCAAAGAAGTGCTTGGGGATGGCAACCCTACGTCGTATTAATGCTCAGCCCATTCTTATTTTGGGGAGCCTATTTTTCGAATGTAGATTTTGCATGGTTAAGCGCTGAGTTGTCACAGCAACTGGCTCAAACAAACCCTGACCAATTGGCGTTACTTGACAGTAATACTCTACTCGCGAGTGAAATCATCAGTGATGTATTCGGCCGTACGTTAACCATCATTCTGTTGGCATTTTGGTTTAACTTAGCAACAAAGCCAAGCCAACACCAACATAGCTTTTGGCGATGGTTTGCAGCCGCATCGGTAGTGATATTCCCTGCCGTTCTAGGCGATGTAGCAAGCTACGCAAGCCTGATACTCAAGCACGGGCATGTGATGAGCTACGCGGCCGACTTGAACAGCTTAAACGGCTTAATCAAGTTGCCACTAACCAATGATTGGTCGCAATTTGCCAGCTCATTACCACTCTTGTTGCCTTGGTACATTGTATTGGGTTATGCAGCAGTATTAACTTGGACGGAGTTTGAGCGTGGTCAGGCACTGGCCATCTCTGGTTTGCCATGGGTTGGCTATTACCTAATCTGGGCTCTCTACATTTTAATCTTTTAAGCTGAATAGATAAAAACAAGGCTAGCGAAAATTCACTAGCCTATTTATTCCACTGCTTATTACCCAAAGTAACCACAGTGTGAATGGTGAATAGCTAAGATCCAATGACTAATAAGCTAATAGCTTCTTACTATTTAGCCTTAAAGGTCACTCGCATAGGGTTATGATCAGAGGCGTCCGTAATGGGCGCTTTTGCTTTGTCTACTTCTAACCCTCGATAAAACACATGATCGAGCACCAACCCTGTCATAAACTGTGTACGGTTATCTGGTTCAAAAGCAACTTCCGTCAAACCTACCTGTTCCAACGCATCTTTCAATACAGCAAAGCGAGCTTCACTCCAACTGTTAAAATCCCCAGCAAAAATAACAGGCCCACGATACTGTTGCAGATTGTCGGTTAAGCTCTTGAGCTGAGCCTCGTAATCTTCCGTACCAAAGGTAAAGTTCACCGCATGGATATTAATCACAGCCAGCTCTTCGCCATTACTTAGCAGATAGCGAGACCAAAGTGCAGATTTAGGTAATTGAAGCCAAGGTTCTTCATGAGTATAAGCACAAGCTTCAATCGGTAGATGCGTCGCTAGGCTGAGTACGCCTGCACTTTTCTCAAAGGCTTCAAATGCATTCACTCGAGTACTTCCCCATTGACCACTCGTTACCCATTGGCGAAGCCCTTCTGTCATACTCGCTTCTTGCAGCAAAACTAAATCGCTACCGGCTGACAGCTGATTTAACTCACTTTGCCAATTATTTCGGTTTTGCTTATAGATATTCCACACGGTAATGTCTAGGCCATCAGACACATCAATCGCTTTCGGGGCTGAGTTTTGGTAGCAGCTGTAGATATCGTTGCTAGTATTTTGAGAAGAAGTGATCAAATTGGGTTTATTCGGGATCACGAAGATAATATGAAAGCTAACAACAGCAAGCGTTATCAATAACGTGATAACAATGATGGTTTTCTTAAACATACAGCACCCTACCAGAAATGAAAAAGGAGCGATAAACGCTCCTTTTAAGGTAATAGTTTTTTTATACGGCGTCTTCGTCTTCTTCGCCAGTACGAATACGTACCACACGTTCAACTTCAGTAATGAAGATCTTACCGTCACCAATTTTACCTGTTTGAGCCGTTTCGATAATGGTATCAACACATTGGTCAGCCACTTCGTCGGTCACAACAATTTCCAATTTCACTTTAGGTAAAAAATCGACCATGTACTCTGCGCCACGGTATAGCTCAGTATGACCTTTTTGACGTCCAAAGCCTTTAACTTCAGATACTGTCATACCCGTAATACCCACTTCTGCAAGTGCTTCACGTACATCATCAAGTTTGAATGGCTTGATAATGGCTTCAATCTTTTTCATGTTCATCCCTTAAACTGTGCGAATAGCTCATTATCGGTTAGCTATAGTAAACATTCAATGAAAAAAGCCAGAGCATTAAAGCTCTGGCTCGAAATTTATCATCTTGTTTAATCAGCGCTTTAAGAAGGTTTTACTTAAGGCTTGAGTAGTAAGCAGCTAGATTAGCAATATCTTCATCACTCAGCATTGAAGCCTGAGCCTGCATTACAGCCGCCAAACCGCCGGTGCGCTGGCCGCTCTTATATGCCTTAATTGATGAAGCGATGTATTGCTCGTTTTGGCCTTTCAGGTTTGGATATCCTGGGATCATTGCGATACCGTCTGCGCCATGACAAGCCGCACAGATTGCCGCTTTAGCTTGACCCGCAGCAACATCACCCGCCAGAGCGTTACCACTCAATAGTCCAAATCCAAGAACTAATCCTAGTGTAATTTTCTTCATTGCATATTCCATTAATTATTTTTATTAAAGTGACGGTGAATTGTGACACAAACTTTTTCTACTTGCTCCAAAGCGCTTCACAATCTTGACCTTCGTAGTTTTTATCTACGAATAAGCCTAAAACAGCGATCACTCGATCGCCATCCATTAATATCGGCGTTCGACGTCTTAACCAGCTGGGTACTTGGTATTCCTGAAAAAGCTTCTTGAGTTTTCTACTGTGGCCGCGTCCAACTGGGTGAGCTGACACTCCTTCAGGGTTAAAGATCACTCGCAAGGTTCCGTTGGCTTTAGTAAGGGAAAAACGTTGTACGTCTCGGTTATGAGATGCACTACCACTCGACACCGCTTTCAAATGGATCTCACCTAAACCATCAGGCAATAATAAATTCTCATCAATCAAGATTTCACTTTCCCAGTTCGACAAATCTTTGGTGTCTTGTACCAAATAGAGCTGATTGTTAAAGCGCCTAATCTCAACATCATTCAACACCAGCTTAGGATTGGCATCTGCCTGAGCACAAGCCACTTCATCCCAAATAAGTTTTAGCTGCTTTTGGCTTGGCATAGGTTGATTACAATGGCTGATCCACATTCTGATCAAACGTGCTCGTAACAAATCAGAATGCTGAGATAACGAATCAATGCTTAAGCTCTGGCTCTTACTGTTACAGCCTCCCAAAGCTTGTTGTAAGTGAGACTCAAGCAGTTCGTCGAGTAGCGACTCTTGTTCTGCACATAATTGAGCACTGCGACAGACCGATTCTCGAAAGCTAGGCCAGCGCTCTGTCAGCGTCGGAGTGACTTGATGACGAATGAAATTTCGATCAAAGCGCAGATCCTGATTACTCTCATCTTCGACCCAAGTTAACCCCATGTCGTGAGCCGACGCTTCGATGTCTGATCGAGTCACTGACAGCAGAGGTCTCACAATAAACGCTTCACCAAACGACATCACTTTCGCCATTGAAGAGAGTCCTTTCGGACCACTGCCACGTTTTAACGCCAGCAAGAAGGTTTCAAGTTGATCGTCAATGTGTTGACCCGTAACAAGCACATCGCCCTGTCTGATGTACTGCTGAAAAGCTTGGTATCGAGCATCTCGAGCAAGCTTTTCAACGCTCTCACCAGAGTTGATATCCAACGAGACCCTTTCTACTGCTAACGAAACCGACAAAGCATCACACCATGTTTGGCATTGCTCAGCCCAAAGATCAGCATTCTTACTGAGACCGTGATGAACGTGCACCGCACAGCACTCAATGTGATGGGACTTAGCGTATTGCGCAGCCAATTCCAATAACACTCGCGAATCGACACCACCACTGAAAGCAACGACTAACCGACGAGGTTTTAGATCGCTTTGTTGAAATGCAGAGGTAAAAGTTTCGATTAAGTGAGTCATGGGGTTAAGTGAGCCGTGTGTACTAATGAGAAAGGAGAATGTTTTAATAATAAAAAAGGGTTGGCACTGAGTCCAACCCTTTCATCAACTTGTTACGGAAAGCAGATCTTATACCTTGCTAAGGTCGCTTATCAGCAGTAACCGTAGCTCATTAGACGCTGGTAACGACGCTCTAGAAGTGCTTCGTTATCAAATTGCTCTAGCTCTTCTAACTGCTTAACTAACATGTCTTTCATGTTCTGAGCTGTCTGTATTGGATCGCGGTGCGCGCCACCTAGAGGCTCTGGGATGATTTCATCGATAAGCTCAAGTTCTTTAAGGCGAGGAGCTACTAGGCCCATCGCTTCAGCAGCTTGTGGTGCTTTATCTGAATCACGCCATAAGATTGAAGCACAACCTTCTGGAGAGATTACTGAGTATGTAGAGTACTGAAGCATGTTCACGTAATCACCAACACCAATCGCTAGTGCACCACCAGAACCGCCTTCACCTACAACGTTACAGATAACCGGAACTGAAAGGCCGGCCATCACTTTTAGGTTCTTAGCGATAGCTTCAGATTGACCACGCTCTTCTGCACCAACACCTGGGTATGCACCCGCTGTGTCGATGAAAGTAATGATTGGCATGTTGAAACGCTCAGCCGTTTCCATTAGGCGAAGTGCCTTACGGTAACCTTCTGGCTTTGGCATACCAAAGTTACGGATCACTTTCTCTTTAGTCTCACGACCTTTCTGGTGACCAATAACCATAACAGGACGACCATTTAGACGAGCCATACCACCCACAATTGCTTTGTCGTCAGCGTAAGCGCGATCGCCCGCCATCTCTTCAAACTCTGTGAAGGCATGCTCCAGGTAATCTTTGGTGTACGGACGTTGAGGGTGACGAGCAAGTTGAGCTACCTGCCATGCACCTAAGTCACTAAAGATTTTCTGTTTAAGCTCTAAGCTTTTTTTCTCTAGTTGTTCAATTTCTTTGTCTAGATCTACCGCTGTGTCACCACCGTGACGCGAAACGTCACGTAGCGCTTCGATTTTTGCTTCAAGTTCAGCGATAGGCTTTTCAAATTCTAGAAAGTTCAGGCTCATCTATGAATCCTTGTTGATTCAGCTCCGCAGTTACGGAGCTAAATTTTAGTTAAATTCGAGTTCTACTTGGCTATTTCCAAGTAGCTGTTTTAATTCGTCTAGTAATGTATCACTTGGCGTCACACGCCATTCTGTGCCCAATGTTAACCGCGCTCTAGCGTCGGCACGTTGGTAGTATACATTGACTGGGACCGTTCCGGCTCTATAAGGTTCTAAGATTTGACCAAAGCGTTCAAAAAATTGACCGTTAATTTGGGATTGCTCGATAGATATCGACACCCCACGAGCATATTTCTCACGGGCGCTTCCTAAGTCCATGACCTCGCGCGCGGACATTTTAAGCCCACCATTGAAATCATCAAAGCTGACCTGTCCAGAAACAACCACAATTTTGTCTTTTTCGAGCAATTCTGCGTAGCGATCGAGCGCATCAGAGAACAACATCACTTCCATCCGACCCGATCGGTCATCAAGAGTCATCAAACCGATTCGAGTACCGCGCTTCGTGGTCATGACCCTAGCCGCAATGACCAAACCTGCAATCGTTAAGGATTGGTCACGACGAGTCGGCGTCGCATCTTTCAAGCGACAGCTGGTGTATTTCGCAAGTTCTTTAATGTAAGCATTCACCGGGTGACCCGTTAAATACAAACCAAGCGTTTCGCGTTCACCTTCTAGCCAAACCTTTTCAGGCCATTTAGGCACTTGAGTATACTTGTGTTCAACCTCTTCCGGAGCGTCGGTCAACACACCAAACATATCCGATTGACCGAACGACTCAGCGTGGTGATGTTGGCTTGCTGCCTTAACCGCATCTTTCAAAGATGCCATCATCGCCGCTCGGTGAGGACCTAATCTATCTAAGGCTCCGGATAGAATCAACTTTTCGATAACACGTTTGTTGACCTTCTTCAGATCAAGACGTGCACAGAAGTCGAATAAGTCTTTAAAGTAACCACCTTTGTTACGCGCTTCGATGATGGCTTCAATTGGGCCTTCACCTACCCCTTTAATCGCACCGATGCCATAAACAATTGCGCCATCTTCATCCACATTAAAGCGGTAGAGGCCCGAGTTGATGTCAGGTGGAAGGAGCTTGAGCTTCATACGGAAACACTCATCGACAAGGCCAATAACCTTCTCGGTGTTATCCATATCCGCGGTCATTACTGCCGCCATGAATTCCGCAGGGTAGTGTGTTTTCAACCACAGTGTTTGATAAGAAACCAATGCGTATGCAGCCGAGTGAGATTTGTTAAAGCCGTAGCCCGCAAACTTCTCTACCAAGTCAAAGATCTTCATGGACAGTTCGCCATCAACACCATTGGCTTCAGCACCTTCTTTAAAGGTACCGCGCTGCTTTGCCATCTCTTCTGGCTTTTTCTTACCCATCGCACGACGTAGCATATCGGCTCCGCCAAGCGTATAACCCGCAAGGATTTGTGCGATTTGCATTACCTGTTCTTGATACAGGATGATGCCGTAAGTCGGTTCTAGTGTTTCTTTTAACGATTCGTGTTGCCACGTTTCATCAGGGTAAGATACTGCCTCTCGTCCGTGTTTACGGTCGATAAAGTTATCTACCATGCCTGATTGCAGAGGGCCCGGACGGAACAAGGCCACCAATGCGATGATATCTTCAAAACAGTCGGGTTGCAGACGCTTGATCAGATCTTTCATACCACGCGATTCCAGTTGGAATACCGCGGTGGTTTCAGAATTTTGTAATAGGTTAAATGACGCTTGATCATCCAGAGGAATCGACTCGATACGAACCGGATCTTTCCCCTCTTTCGCTAAGCGAGGGTTTACTAGGCCTAGTGCCCAGTCAATGATCGTCAGTGTACGCAGCCCCAAGAAGTCAAACTTAACCAATCCAGCAGTTTCTACGTCATTCTTATCGAATTGCGTTACTGGGAAGTTACCTTCCGCATCGGCATAGATAGGTGCAAAATCAGTAATCGTGGTCGGTGAGATTACAACACCACCTGCGTGTTTACCTGCGTTTCGCGTACAACCTTCTAGAATTCGACATTTATCAATCAGCTCACGAACTTCTTCATCGCCGTCGTAGAGTTCAGGCAATGCAGGCTCAGCTAGGAATGCTTTCTCTAGCGTCATGCCCGGATCAGGCGGAACCAGCTTAGAAATTCGGTCAACAAAACCAAATGGGTGGCCTAATACACGGCCAACGTCACGGATTACCGCTTTTGCCGCCATAGTACCGAAGGTGATGATCTGAGAAACGGCATCACGGCCGTACATTTCAGCCACGTGATCAATAACTTGGTCACGCTTATCCATACAGAAGTCGATATCGAAATCGGGCATGGATACACGTTCTGGGTTCAAGAAACGTTCGAACAGCAAGTCATATTCAAGTGGATCAAGATCCGTGATATCAAGCGCGTAAGCCACCAAAGACCCGGCACCAGAACCACGACCTGGGCCTACTGGTACATCATTATCTTTTGACCACTGGATGAACTCCATTACGATCAAGAAGTAACCTGGGAAACCCATGTTATTAACTACTTCTAGCTCGATTTTAAGTCGCTCATCGTATTCAGGCCTGCGTTCAGCTCTGACTTTTTCATCAGGAAACAGGAATGCTAAACGTCGCTCAAGACCTTCTTCTGATTTTTTGATCAGGAAGTCTTCAATCGCTAAACCTTCCGTTGGGAAGTTAGGTAGGAAGTACTCCCCTAAACGTACAGTCACGTTACAACGCTTGGCGATCTCAACGCTGTTCTCTAATGCTTCAGGGATATCTGAGAACAACTCACACATCTCTTCTTCGCTACGGAGGTACTGTTGTGGACTGTAGTTTTTCGGTCGACGTGGATCAACCATGGTAAAGCCGTCGTGAATCGCCACACGGATTTCATGAGCGTCAAACAAGTCTTCGGAAATGAAGACCACTTCATTAGTCGCGACAACAGGCAGGTCTTCTTGCTCGGCTAATTCCAGCGCAAAGTGCAGATAAGACTCTTCGTCCGTACGTCCAGTTCGAATGAGCTCCAGATAAAAACGGTCTGCGAAATGTGTTTTGTAAAACTCAACGCTGCTTGCAACCAACTCTCTATTGCCTTTCAGCAACGCTTTACCAATCTCACCTTCTTTTGCACCCGATAAAAGAATCAGGCCTTCCGCATGTTCAATCAGCCACTCTTTATCAATAACAGGCTGATGCTGCACATGGCCACGAAGGTAAGCTTTTGATATTAATAACGTTAGGTTGTTGTAGCCTTTATTACTCGTTGCAATAACGGTGAGTTTTGTCAATTCATCGCCAAAATCAGGAGACTGCATCAAGAAGTCAGAACCAATAATTGGTTTAACCCCACACCCATGAGCAGTACCGTAGAATTTCACCAAACCGCACAGGTTGGTAAAGTCGGTCAATGCTAGAGCAGGCATACCCATTTCAGCGACTTTTTTAACTAATGGTGGCACCTTGGATAGGCCATCCACCATCGAAAAGTCACTGTGTACGCGTAGGTGAACAAATTTTGGATCTGACATTATTTTTCCTGAGTTCTAGGTTTGAGCCTAGGATTACAACTGTGTGTATTCTATTTTTTTCTAGCGCCACTAAGCAACTTTATTCGATGCTAAGCTCTAGTTTACGTAAAGCTCTAATCTATGCCAAGAATACGTTTTACTGGCTTAAAGCTTTTACGGTAATGCTCGGTTACGCCATGTTTTTCAATCGCTTCAAAATGCGCTTTTGTCGGGTAACCTTTATGTTTAGCAAAACCAAACTCTGGATGAAGCTTATCAAGTTCTTCCATCTCTTGGTCACGAACCACTTTAGCGATGATAGACGCTGCGCTGATTTCAGCCACCCGTAAATCCCCTTTCACAATAGCCAGACCGGCCATCGGTAGCTCAGGGACTCGGTTTCCATCTATTAGCGCCATATCAGGTTGAACACTCAGCCCGGCAATAGCACGCTGCATAGCTACCATAGTCGCTTGTAAGATATTCAACTCATCAATTTCTTGTGGGGAACAACGACCCACAGACCATGCCAAGGCTTTCTCTTTAATTTCAGGAAGCAGGGCAAGGCGCTTTTTCTCAGACAGTTTTTTTGAATCGTTCAAGCCTTCGATTGGGTTATTCGGATCGAGGATAACCGCGGCGGTAACTACATCACCAACTAACGGCCCACGCCCCACTTCATCAACACCAGCGAATAACTGGTAGCCTTGAGGATACTCAAAAGGAGGAAATTCTTTTTTCTCTTTTACTGCCATGACAATTCTCTTTGTAACTTTTAAGCAAATGCTTTTGAAAGAAGCACTTTATGATTCAACACACTCTCGACCGATCAATTTCAGAACTGCGTTAGCCGCCTGTTTGTCAGCATCTTTACGAATCCAGTGATGCATTTCAGTAAAGCGTTCAATAAGTGGCGCGTTGTCGGTTGAAAGCATCTTATCGACCGATGGGAAAAGGTAATCTGGGTGACACTCTTCAAGAATGTGTTCTTTTACGATTTCTTCACCCGCTAGGATATTCGGTAACGAGACAAATTCTGTGATCGACAATTTCTTAACGATATAGCCAGTGAGCTTGTTGACCTTGTAGCCAACGACCATCGGGCGTTTCAGCAACATACACTCAAGAGCAACAGTACCAGAAGCTAACAAAACAGAATCAGCAGCAGTAATCACATTGGTAGCCGTATCTTCTACTAAGGTAAATTCAAGTTCAGGTGCCGTCGATTGCCAGATCTCTGTAAACTGTTTCTTGCGCTGTTCATTAACCAATGCAACAACAAAATTGATATCAGGGTACTTTTGCTTAATGCGCTGACAAGTTTCGATAAATGGTTGAGCAATCAAACTCATTTCACCACCACGGCTACCCGGCAATACCGCTAACCACGGCTTATCTTGAGCTAAACCTAAAAGATCGCGAGCCTCTTTCTTATTCGGCTCCAGTGGAATGGTATCAGCCAGCGTGTGGCCAACGAATTCACAAGCAACGTTATATTTATCATAAAACGCTTTTTCGAATGGTAAGAAAGCAAGTACCAAATCGGTTGCTTTGTCGATTTTAAAGATACGCTTTGGACGCCATGCCCAGACTGAAGGGCTGACATAATGAACAGTCTTAATGCCCGCGTTCTTAAGATCTAATTCAAGTCTTAGATTAAAGTCTGGCGCATCAATACCGACGAAGACATCTGGCGGGTTTTGAGTAAAGTACTTAACTAGATCCGCTTTCACTTTTAGCAAGCGAGGTAAACGACCAAGCACTTCTACAAGCCCCATCACGGCAAGCTCTTCCATTTCGAAAAGAGACTCACAACCAAGCGCCTTCATTTTTGGTCCGCCAATACCCACGAATTCAGCATTCGGATATTGTGATTTGATCGCTTTAATAAAGCCTTCGCCAAGCGTGTCACCAGAGAGTTCTCCAACAACGATACCTACGCGCAGAGGTTCATTCGAAACAAAGTCCAAGCTATTGGTTGCTGCTTCTTGCTGTGCCATAGTTTTCTAATTCCCTTCTTGCCTAAAACAAAAAAGATCGCCTAACGAGTAGCGATCTTTTTGTTATACCAATCTAACGAGGTAACTATTGTCATACTCATATTGATTGGTACATAACCACATCAAGTATTAACGAATAATACCGCGCTCAGAGCTCTCTAGCATTTCTAACATAGGAGTTACCGAAGCAAACTCTTTCGCCATTTCAACTAAAGCGGCTTTCGCTTCTTCAAGTGTTTTTCCTGAACGGTATAACTCTTTGTACGCTTTCTGTAATGCTCGAATTTCTGGTTTTTCAAATCCGTTACGCTTCAAGCCCACTAGGTTAAGGCCGAATGGAGCGGCATGATTACCCTGTGCAAGCACGTACGGCAGTACATCTTGAACAACCGCAGAACAGCCGCCAATGTACGCATAAGCGCCAATTGAACAGAACGGGTGAATCGCAGACAATGCCATTACACCAGCGTAATCGCCAACCGTCACGTGACCGCCAAGGATAGCGTTGTTACCAATGTGAGTGTGGTTTCCAACGATTACATCATGCGCTACGTGAGCATTTACACAAAGTAAGTTGTCATCGCCAATCACAGTGGTCGCTTTGTCTTGAGTTGTACCACGGTGGATCTGAACTGCTTCACGAATCACATTACGGTCACCGATCACAACAGTCGTATCTTCACCACCGTATTTCTTATCTTGGTTTTCTTCTCCAATCACTGCGTGTGGGAAGATTCGGTTTTGCTTACCAATTGTCGTGTGACCTTTGATCACAACATGCGACATCACTTCAGTGTCGTCACCAATTGTCACGTTACCAGCAATGTAAGTGAAAGGACCAACCGTCACGTTAGCACCGATAGTTACATCACCTTCGATTACTGCTGCCGGGTGAATTTTCGCTGTTTCATGAATCATATTAAAACTCTCTACGAGCACATTTAAGTTCAGCTGAACATACAACTACGCCGTCAACTTTCGCTACACCGTTGAACGATGCAATGCCACGACGTTCTTTTAAGAACTCAACTTCGATAACCAATTGGTCACCAGGCACTACTGGCTTGCGGAACTTCGCTTTATCTACGCTAGCAAAGTAGTAAAGCTCATTACCAGAAGGAGCACCAAAAGATTTAAATGCTAGAAGACCTGTTGCTTGCGCCATTGCTTCTAAGATCAACACACCTGGGAATACAGGAAGTTGTGGGAAGTGGCCTGTGAACTGAGGTTCGTTAACAGAAACATTCTTAATCGCAGTCAGTGTTTTTTCTTTTTCAAAGCTAGTCACACGATCAACCATTAAGAATGGGTAGCGATGAGGTAATAGTTCCTGAATTTCAGTAATGTTCATCGTTGTCTGTTCAGTAGTCAAAGTCGTATTCCTATGTATATTCTTTATTTAATGAGAAGGATTATAAACGAAAAAGACTCGCTGTACGCGAGCCTTTTATTAGAAATGCTGGAATTATGATTCCGCGCTGTTCTCGATAAGTTTTTCAACGGTTTTCAAACGCTTGTTCATTTCATCAATACGATGAACTCGCGTTGCTGTTTTACGCCAATCTTTATTTGGCTGCAAAGGAATACCTGAAGAGTACATGCCTTTTTCGGTGATACTGCGCATTACCATCCCCATACCGGTGATTGTAACGCCGTCAACGATTTCTATATGACCATTAATCACACAACCGCCACCAATAATACAGTACTTACCTATCGTTGTGCTGCCGGCGATGATAGTACCACCTGCAATAGCAGAACCATATCCGATGTGAACATTATGAGCTATCTGAAGTTGGTTATCTAAGATAACGTTATCTTCAATAATAGTGTCATCTAATGCGCCACGGTCAACGGTAGTACACGCGCCGATTTCTACGCGGTTACCAACACGAACTGAACCGACTTGCGGGATCTTAACCCACTCGCCTTTCTCATTCGCATAACCAAAACCATCGGATCCAATCACTGTACTAGATTGAATCAAACATGCTTCGCCAATCACCACTTCATGGTAAACACTTACGTTAGCCCAAAGCTTAGTACCTGCGCCAATTTTTGCATTTTGACCAATAAAGCAACCAGCACCGATAACGACGTCATCACCAAGCACTACGCCAGTTTCAATCACAGCATTGGCACCAATAGACACATTTTGTCCAATGGTCGCGTCGCCTGAAATTGAAGCAGAATCAGCAATACCCGCAGCTGGCGCTGGCGTGGTATCAAGCGCTTGAGCAACCTTAGCAAAAGCAACATAAGGGTCGCTGACCACAATAACGTTGGTTTTACACAGTTCACGCTCGCTCTCTTTAACCATAATAGCGGATGCTTTACAGTCACCAAGGTGCTTGCTGTACTTCACGTTCGAAAGGAACGTAATATTTCCTTCTTGCGCTTTATCCATAGGAGCGACTGCTGAAACGGTAACTGTGCCGTCTCCGTGTAGCTCTCCACCGGTAATCGTTGCCAATTCGGCTAAGGTCAGATTCTTCATAAAACTTATTTCAGTGATTTAATTACTTTTTCAGAGATGTTGTATTCTGGCTTGCCGTACTGCAGAGCTTGAATATCAACGATCATGTCGTAGCCTTCTTTCTCTGCAACTTTAGTTACAGCATCTTGAATGACTTTGAATAGCTTCTGCTTCTCTTGTGCTTCACGACGTTGGCTTGCTTTTTCTAGTGCTTGAGCTTTGATTTTGTATTTGCTGTCTAGTTGGCCGACTTCAATACGAAGTTTCTCTACTTCATCAGGCCCTAATAGCTCACCATCACGCTTAAGCTTTTCAATCTTAGTTTTAGCTTCCGCTTGGATACTTTGAAGCTCAGCAGCTTTATCTTTGAACTCTTCCTGCATTTTTTGAAGAACAACTTCACGCTGAGGTAGAGCCTGGAATACTTGTGCAGTATTTACATAGCCCACTTTTTGCGCAGCTTCAGCCGCTGTTGCAAAGAAAGAAGAGCTAAGAACTACAAGGCCTAAACCTGCTGCTTTAATCATATTTTTCACAATATTGTCCTTTAAAGATTAGAAAGTTCTACCAATGGTGAATGTGAAGAATTCTTCGTCATCACCTTCGTAGATTTTGATTGGTTTCGCTAGAGAGAAAACCAATGGTCCCATCGGTGACATCCACTGAAGAGCGGCACCATAAGATGAACGGTAATTTGTTGGGTCAGAGTAATCGTAGTAGTACTGTTGACCGCTATTCGGTGCGCCACGGTCTACGAATTCGGTATCCCATACACTTGCCATATCGAAGAACACGCTAGTTCGAATCTGACTGCGCGCTTCATCAGAAGCAAACGGTGTTGGTACGATTAACTCTACGCTAGCCAAAGCAACCGCATTACCACCAACCGAATCATCGGTTGCAGAATTGTACGTCGGGTTATTGCCCGTACTATTTCCGTAAACAGCTTTTGGACCAGCTGAGTTAGAACCAAAACCACGTAGTGTTGTAAAACCACCCGCGTAGTAGTTTTCGTAGAATGGGAACAAGTTATCATTACCATCCGTTTGACCATAACCGTTACCATAGCCTAATCGACCACGCATCAATAGTGTGAACTCGTGCTTTTTAGTCAACGGAATGTAATGTTTTACATCGTATTGCGCTTTGAAGTATTTCGCATCCGAACCAGGTACTGTCATTTTCGCGAAAGCACGTTGGTGGTTACCTTCAGTAGGGAAGAAGCCACGGTTAAGGTTGTTGCGCGTCCAAGAGATATTGATATCGAAGTCATCGGTTAAGATATGCTCATCACCGTATTGGTCAATACTTCTCGCAAACTGTTCAACTTGAATATAGGTAGGAACGTTACCGATCTTGTTGTGCGTATAACCAAAACCAAACTCGAGACGGTTCAGCTCATCCATAGGGAAACCCCATGTTAAGCTCGTACCATAACTTTGGTTGGTATAATCGACGATACCCGCTTCAGAGGCTTCAAATTCGTTGTAGAAGATTTTGCCGCCCATACTCACGCCATCAAGGTTCCAGTATGGGTCGCGGTAGTCTAAGCTAACATTCTTTTGGTAATCGTTCATCATGGCGCTTACGCCAACACGGTTACCAGAACCGGCAAAGTTATCTTGCTGTAAACCAACCTGGAAGCTGACACCCGATTCAGTACCGTAGCCAACACCGAAGTTGACGCTACCCGAGTTCGCTTCCTTAACGTTGTAAACCAGATCCACTTGGTCTTCACTGCCAGGAACACGTACCGTTTGCACATCAACCGTTTCAAAAAAGCCTAAACGGTTAAGGCGGCTCTTACCTGTATCAATCGACTTGGAGTTCAGCCAACTGCCTTCCATTTGACGCATTTCACGACGCAGTACTTCATCTTTCGTTGAGTTGTTACCCGTGAATCGAATATCACGAACGTAGATACGGCTGCCCGCTTCTACATTGATAACCAACGACACTTCTTTGGTCTCATCGTCAAATTCAGGAATCGTACGAACTTGTGGGTACGCATAGCCAGATTCGCCTAGAATTCGTTTCACGCTCTCTTCTAAAGACGTTACGGAAGAGCCGTTATATGTATCGCCATCTTCGAATGGCACTAACGCTTCGAAGTCAGCCTCGCGGCCGATAAGCTCACCACGGAAAGAGACATCTTTAACGGTATAAGCTTCGCCTTCGTCTAGGCCTAGCGTGATGTAAACACCTTTCTTATCAGGAGAGATCGCAACCTGAGTCGAATCTACCTTAAACTTAAGGTAACCACGGTCAAGGTAGTAAGATTTCAACGCTTCGATATCACCAGCCAGTACTTGCTTCTGGTATTTTTCATCCGCAAGGAAATTCCACCATGCAACATCAACGTTCAAGTTGAAACGACTAAGTAGATCTGCGTCAGAGAAAACTTCGTTACCGATAAAGTTAATTTGCTGAATCTTAGCGGACACGCCCTCAGTAAACACAAACTTAAGGTCAGAACGGTTACGAGGCAGAGGCGTCACTACGGCTTTCACTGTCGCGTTGTATTTACCAACACTGTAGTAAAAATCTTCAAGGCCCTTCTCAATGTTACTCAGTGTAGTACGGTCAAGGGCTTCACCTTCACGAACACCAGATGCGTCTAGGTTCTGCTGAAGTTGTTCTTCTTTGATCGCCTTGTTACCTGAGAATGAGATGCTTGCGATGGTCGGTCGTTCTTTGACTTGAACAACTAAAACATCATCATCGCGAAGGACTTTAACGTCCTCAAAGTTGCCTGAAGCATACAGTGCACGAATGATCTCAGATACATCGCCGTCATCCACTTCATCGCCAATACGTACTGGCATTTTCAGTAGAGCTGCACCAAGTGCAACACGCTGTAAACCTTCGATCTTGATATCTTGAACTACAAAGTTTTGTGCTCCGTTCGCAGCCACACTAGTGGCCAATAGACTTGCGAACAGAATTTGCTTAATCGCCATACTTATTCTAATTATTCCTTGCTACTACCAATGCCTGTGAGAAACCATTCACAGACGAGTAAAATCATTAAATATTGCCAGAGCCATCAAAGAGAAGAGGATTGCGCCTCCCACTCTGTATCCCATTTCTTGAACTTTTTCAGGTACAGGTTTACGAGTAACGGCCTCAATAGCGAAAAAGAGCAAATGTCCGCCATCAAGCATAGGCAGCGGAACCAAATTAATAATACCCAAGTTAACACTGATCAGAGCTAAAAAACCTAAGAAGTAAACCAAACCGTAATCGGCGGTTGCCCCTGCGCCTTTAGCAATTGAAATTGGGCCACTCAAGTTATTTAAGCCAACATCACCAACGATTAGCTTCTTAAGCATTGTCAGTGTCAAACCAATGATCTGACCTGTTTTATCAAATGCTTTTCCTACAGACTCAATTACACCAAATTGTAACTCAAAGCGATAATCTTCTGGCCATTCTGCGACTTCGGGAGCAATACCCGCATAGCCGATTGTAGAACCATCAGAAAATTCGCGACTATTCGGCGACATAACCAATGACCGCTCAACACCATTTCGTAATACGACAAGGTCCAAGGGCATCATTGGGTGTGAACGGATTAATTCAACAACCGACTTCCACTGTTCAATAGGCTGACCATTAATTTCGACAATTTTGTCGCCAGATTCTAGCCCTGCAGAATAGGCAGCACCGTCATCAATAACTTGAGCGAGCACTGTCGATATCTCTGGAGAATACGGTCTAAAACCAAGCGTTGTCATTGCTGACTCAGTTTCTGGGTTGAACGACCAGTCTGAAATATCCAATGTTATCTGTTGTTCAAAGCCGATGTCGTCTTGAGAAGAAACCGTTACAGTCATGGACTCATCACCAATATGTGATATCAAACCCAAGTTTACTGATTCCCAATCTGCGGTTTTGATTCCTGAAATAGATTTAAGTTCCATTCCACTTTCAATTCCGGCTTGTGCCACGATAGATTGAGGTGTTACCTCTCCAATCACAGGCTTAACCGCTGGAACACCAATCAAAAAAACCAGCCAATATGCGAACACGGCAAATATAAAGTTGAATGCTGGACCTGCACCCACAATCGCCGTTCGTTTCCACAACGGTTTCTTATCAAAAGCGTATTGCTGTTCGTCTTCAGAAAGATCATCAACACGACCATCAAGCATCTTAACGTAGCCGCCCAATGGAATGACAGACAAGCTGTACTCTGTGCCATCGCGGCCAACTTTACTCCAGATCGATTTACCAAAACCAATCGAGAATTTTTCTACTTTCACACCGCAGCGACGAGCAACCCAGAAGTGTCCAAATTCATGAACAGCGACCAGAATACCAAGCGCTACAATAAAGGATGCGAAGTTCCACAGAATTCCACTCATGCTAGCTGCTCTTTTATAAATTGAATGGCTATTTGACGAGACATATTATCGAGCTCAAGAAGGCTTTCCAAGCTATCTAAGCCCTCAGAGTTATGTTGTTCACATACTTTGTTCATAACATACTCGTTAATGATAGCAATATCGGTAAACTTCACTTGATTGTTCAAGAAAGCATCGACTGCAATTTCGTTTGCCGCATTAATCGCTGTTGTTGCATGCTGACCCAAATAGCACGCCTCAATGGCTAATCTCAAACATGGGTAACGAGTTAAATCGGGCTCTAAGAAGGTAAGCTCGCCCACTTTGGTGAAATCCAGAGGCTTAACACCCGCTTCTGTGCGTTCAGGATAAGACATCGTCAAAGCGATTGGCGTTGCCATATCGGGTTCGCCCATTTGAGCGAGCACCGAGCCATCCTTGTACTGAACCATAGAATGAATCACAGACTGAGGGTGGATAATAACTTTGAGTTGCTCTTGAGAGGCATTAAATAGCCATTTCGCCTCAATGTACTCTAAGCCTTTATTCATCATAGTTGCTGAATCGACAGAGATCTTAGGGCCCATTGACCAGTTTGGGTGTGCGATAGCTCGTTCTGGTGTTACCGACTCTAGCTCTGCAACGTCCGTATAACGGAAAGGACCACCCGAACCAGTCAAAAGAATATGGTTGATACCGTTCTCTTCTAAATCACAACGGCCTAGGTTAGTTTGTACGTTTTGAGGCAAGCATTGAAAGATAGCATTGTGTTCACTATCAACAGGAAGTAGTTCAGCGCCGTACTTCTCTACGGCGTCGATAAATAACTGCCCTGACATCACTAAGGCTTCTTTATTAGCCAATAAGATACGCTTGCCCGCTTTAACTGCAGACATCGTAGGAAGCAAACCTGCCGCACCCACAATAGCAGCCATTACCGTGTCCACTTCATCTAGAGAAGCGACCTGACACATGCCTTCAGAACCAGAAAGAACTTTGATGTTTGGGTGATTTGTAGACAACACTTCAGTCAGCTTAGATGCTGCATCAGGGCAAGCCATAGCAACATAGCTTGGTTGCCACTTTTCAACTAACGCCAGCATCTTTTCAACATTCGAGCCTGCAGCCATTGCTACAACCGAATAGAGTTCTGGGTTTTGTTCAACGACTTTTAGTGTACTTGCACCAATTGAGCCGGTAGCGCCAAGGATAGTTAGATTTCGCATCACATATGACCGTAGAAATGTAATAAAGGGCAGAATCACTGCCCTTTTTTATTAGAATGCTAAATAAAGCAGAGCAAAGACAGGGAACGCAGCCGTTAAGCTATCTATTCTATCAAGTATACCACCATGACCAGGAATCAGATTACTGCTGTCTTTCACCCCAGAAACACGTTTAAACATGCTTTCAACAAGATCACCAAGAACAGAAATAACGACGGTCACAAGAGTAATAACAATCATGTGGAGAGGGCTTGTGAATTGGATATCAAACAAGTCAGCAAAGATCCAGGCCACGATCACTGCTGTAATGATGCCACCAATAAGACCTTCAATCGTTTTATTAGGACTCACCGCAGGGGCCATTTTGCGCTTGCCAAAGCTCTTTCCTGAAAAGTAAGCACCACTGTCGGCAGCCCACACGATCAAGCAAACGAACATTACCAATTTTGCGCCGTGGTAAGGATCAACATCGATACCGTTCGCACGTAAGATAACCACACTCCAGAAGAATGGTAGCAAAGTCAGCACGCCAAATGCGTGACGAAGAATTGATGAGTCTTTCCATGCTGGCATAGACTTAGGATAAGTCACTGCCATACCACTCGCGATTACCCACCAAATTGAACCAATCGTTAGAATGGCGTAGTGAGCACCCGATAAGTTATTAAGGCTAAATGCATCAAAAGGTATAAAAGCAAAACTTGCAGCACTTACCACAACTGTTGGAATCAACGCTAAATAACGTGATTTGCTTTCAACAAACTGAGTCCACTCCCAAAAACCCAATAGCGAGATTACTGCTAGTGAAAGAATAAACGTAGGAAGTGATAACTCGAAAATACCTAGAATAACTAGGGGAGCTAAAATCAACGCCGTAATAATTCGTTGTTTCAAACCAAAAAAATCCTTATTAACTGTCCATCAGAGCTTTAATTTGCTCACCGGTGCATCCAAAACGACGCTCGCGGTTTACAAACCAAGTCACAGCTTCTACTAAGCTGTCTTCATTAAAGTCTGGCCAGAATTGTTCAGTGAAATACATTTCGGCGTAAGCTAATTGCCAAAGCATAAAGTTACTAATGCGGCACTCGCCACTGGTGCGGATAAGTAGATCGACTTCTGGAATATCTGCCATCGTCAGGTGCTGTGTAATCATAGCTTCATCAATGTCTTCTACATTAATATCGCCAGACTTAACCTGTTGAGCAATCGAAGTCATCGCTTGCTGGATATCCCACTTACCGCCGTAGTTAGCCGCAATATTAATAACCATACCCGTATTGGTGCTAGTCAAAGCTTCCGCTTCTTCTATTTTCTTTTGTAGTCGCGCATTAAAACGACTTTTATCACCAATAACACGAAGTTGTAGATTATTTTTATGAAGCTTTTTTACTTCACTCGACAGCACTGAAATAAACAGTTCCATCAAGAGACCCACTTCTTCTTCAGGACGACGCCAATTTTCACTACTAAAAGCAAAAAGAGTTACGGCTTTAATGCCAAGTCTGGCTGCTGAAGATATGGTTTTTCGAACGGCTTGAACGCCATTTTTATGACCAAAGACACGAGGCTTACCCTGGGCTTTTGCCCAGCGACCATTACCATCCATAATGATAGCAATGTGTTTAGGAAGAGAGTCTGTGAACGCTTGAGAATTATGCATAAAAGAGTGAATCAAATTCTAATAGTCGAACAGAATAGCATAAAAAAACGCTGCACCGTGAGTACAGCGTTTTTCCTGAAAGAAAAGAATATGGAAAATTAAACTTCCATCAACTCTTTTTCTTTAACTGCTAGAACTTCGTCTACGTTCTTAACCGCAGCGTCAGTTAGCTTTTGAATTTCGTCTTGTGCTTTACGATCTTCGTCTTCTGAAATTTCTTTGTCTTTAAGAAGCGCTTTTAGATCGCCATTCGCGTCACGACGGATGTTACGAATAGCAACACGGCCACCTTCAGCTTCGCCACGAACGATTTTAACTAGGTCTTTACGACGCTCTTCCGTAAGCGGTGGAAGTGGAACGCGAATAACCGTACCTGCAGACATAGGGTTTAAGCCTAGGTCAGAAGTCATGATTGCTTTTTCAACAAGAGGAGTCAGTGTTTTATCAAACACTGTAATTGCTAGTGTACGTGCGTCTTCAGCAATAACGTTAGCTACTTGAGTCAAAGGTGTTGGTGCACCGTAGTACTCAACAGTAAGACCAGAAAGTAGGCTCGGGTGAGCACGGCCTGTACGGATTTTTTGTAGGCTGTTTTTTAGTGCATCAACACTTTTTACCATGCGCTCTTGAGCGTCTTTTTTGATTTCGTTAATCACAATTTCACCTTGATTATGTTCTTTCTTCAAGAAAGCTTTTTATTTGGAGTGATAAGGATAAGCTTACCGAAGCATTATACTTCAGTAAGCCCGAAAAATTAGTCAGCGTCGCTGATTAATGTACCTTCAGTTTCACCCATAACCACGCGACGTAGTGCGCCTGGCTTATTCATGTTAAATACACGGATTGGCATTTTGTGGTCACGTGCTAGCGTAAATGCGGCCAAGTCCATTACTTTCAATTCTTTCTCAAGAATTGTGTTGTAAGACAACGTATCATACAACTCTGCGTCTGGGTTTGCTACTGGGTCAGCAGTAAATACACCATCTACTTTTGTTGCTTTTAGAACTACGTCAGCTTCGATTTCGATACCGCGTAAACATGCAGCAGAGTCTGTAGTAAAGAATGGGTTACCAGTACCTGCAGAGAAGATCACAACACGACCTTGACGTAGTTGGCTGATTGCATCTGCCCAGTTGTAGTCGTCACATACACCTTTAAGAGGAATTGCTGACATTACACGTGCGTTTACGTAAGCACGGTGTAGTGCGTCACGCATAGCAAGGCCGTTCATTACCGTTGCAAGCATCCCCATATGGTCACCAACAACACGGTTCATACCCGCTTCTGCTAGGCCTGCGCCACGGAAAAGGTTACCACCACCGATAACAACACCAACTTGAACGCCTAGTTCAACTAATTCTTTTACTTCTTGAGCCATACGATCAAGGATCGTTGGGTCAATACCAAAACCTTCTTCGCCTTGTAGCGCTTCACCGCTAAGTTTTAACAGAATACGTTGATACGCTGGTTTAGGGTTCGTAGTCATGGAGCTTACCTTCCAAAGAGTTGATGATTAACAGTCATGGATAAAAACTGAAGAGCTCAGTTTGCATTCATAACAGCTAAAAGCCGGAAATAATTCATTATTCATAAAAAGACCGCAGCATTTGCCACGGTCTCTTTTCAAACAATACGCTAAGGATTAACCTTTTTGTACCGCTGCAACTTCGTCTGCGAAGCTCATTTCAGCTGCTTTCTCGATACCTTCACCAACTTCTAAACGAACGAAGGTAGTAACTGATGCGCCTTTCTCTTTAAGAATGTCAGCAACAGTTTTCTTAGGTTCCATGATGAAAGCTTGACCAGTAAGAGATACTTCGCCCGTGAATTTCTTCATACGGCCGATAACCATTTTCTCAGCGATCTCTTGTGGTTTGCCTTCGTTCATAGCGATTTCAACTTGAACAGCTTTTTCTTTTTCTACTACGTCAGCAGGTACGTCAGATGGGTTAACGTACTCAGGCTTAGAAGCAGCAACGTGCATAGCGATGTGCTTAAGCGTTTCAGCTTCGCCTTCACCAGCAACAACAACACCGATTTTCTCGCCGTGACGGTAAGAAGCTAGTGCAACACCTTCAACAAGCTCAACACGACGGATGCTGATGTTCTCACCGATCTTAGTTACTAGAGCGATACGTGCGTCTTCAAACTTAGCTTGAAGTGCAACGATGTCTAGACGTTCAGCTAGAGCAACTTCAGCAACTTCGTTAGCGAATGCAAGGAAACCTGCATCTTTAGCTACGAAATCAGTTTGGCAGTTCACTTCAAGAAGAGCAGCAACGCCAGCTTCTTCTTTAATGATGATTGCGCCTTCAGCAGCAACGTTACCAGCTTTTTTAGCTGCTTTCGCTGCGCCAGATTTACGCATATTTTCAATTGCTAGCTCGATGTCGCCTTCAGCAGCAACAAGCGCTTTTTTACATTCCATCATGCCCGCAGCTGTGCGTTCACGAAGTTCTTTAACTAGAGCTGCAGTTACAGTTGCCATTCTCTATTCCTCAGTAAATTCTAAAAAAGATAAAAAACAGGGGCCTAATTAATTGGCCCCTGATATTGACTGTATTCAGTTCTTAAGCCATCGATTATGACCGCTTAATATGAACTAAATATGGCTCAGAGCCGCTATTATTCAGCTTCTACAAAACCGTCTTTTTCAGCAGCTACAGCAGCAACATCTTTGTTACGACCTTCTTTAACCGCGTCTGCAGCAGCGTTTAGGTAAAGCTGTACTGCACGGATTGCATCATCGTTACCAGGGATAACGAAGTCAACACCGTCTGGGTTAGAGTTAGTATCAACTACAGCGTAAACTGGGATACCTAGGTTGTTTGCTTCTTTAACTGCGATGTGTTCGTGATCAGCATCGATAACGAATAGAGCGTCTGGAAGGCCGCCCATGTTCTTGATACCACCAAGAGACTTCTCTAGCTTCTCCATTTCACGAGTGCGCATTAGAGCTTCTTTCTTAGTAAGCTTGTCGAAAGTACCGTCTTGAGCTTGCGCTTCAAGTTCTTTCAGACGCTTGATAGACTGACGAACAGTTTTGTAGTTCGTTAGCATACCGCCTAACCAGCGGTTGTTAACGTAGAACTGGTTGCTGTTGATAGCAGCTTCTTTAACAGCTTCAGATGCAGCGCGCTTAGTGCCAACAAAAAGAACTTTACCTTTCTTCTCGCCAACTTTAGCGATTTCAGCTAGAGCGTCGTTGAACATTGGTACAGTTTTTTCTAGGTTGATGATATGTACTTTGTTACGAGCACCAAAGATGAATGGCTTCATTTTTGGGTTCCAGTAACGAGTTTGGTGACCGAAGTGAACACCAGCTTTAAGCATATCGCGCATTGATACAGTTGCCATTTTAAAATCCTCTATGGGGTTAGGCCTCCACATCCCCCATGAATCCGACCCCTAACAACTAACCACTTTTCAGCCGTTATCTGTGTTGTTGAGGCACCCCGGAACATGTGTCGGAATGTGTGTGATTTAAAGAAATAAGTTAGTGGACACAAAGCTTGTTTCGCCAATTGGAGAAAACAGTCCTGATGTCCGGCGCGCTTTATACCATATTTTGTCTATCTATGGCTAGAAAAAAATCCAAAAATGGCGACTGCTATACTGTAGCCTATTAGTGGATTTCACCGATAAATCGCGGCCTAATCAAATCGATTCAGCATCGTCTTACAGCGCAATATCGGCTTAAGTTAAGTAGTATCCACCAGCATTGTATGGATATGGGAATGTTGCGCTAAAATGCTGCACTGATAGAATAGCCCCAATATGCACACTTAGGTGCTACCAAATTAAGAGATATGCAATGGCTGTAAAAATTAAAACTGCTGAAGAAATTGAAAAAATGCGCGTCGCCGGCAAGCTGGCTTCTGAAATTTTAGAGATGATTGAACCTCACATCCAAGTGGGTACAACGACAGAAGAGCTTAACCAAATCTGTCACGAGTACGCTCTAGAGAGAGGCGCATACTCAGCACCACTTGATTACCACGGTTTCCCTAAGTCTATCTGTACGTCTATCAACCACATCGTGTGTCATGGTATTCCAGCATCACAAGATGAGACTGGTAGCACAGGTCAATTCAAACCTGCAGTATTGAAAGATGGCGATATTCTAAACGTTGATATCACTGTGATTGTTCCTGATGACGAAAATGCAGACCTAAGCACTCGTCCGCAAGGTTACCATGGTGACACATCTAAAATGTTCCTTGTGGGTGAAGTTTCACCAGCAAACAAACGTCTATGCATGGTTGCTCAAGAAGCACTTTACGAAGGCATGCGTCAGGTTAAACCAGGCGTTCAACTTGGCCAAGTTGGTACTGCTATCGAGAAGTACATCAAGACAAACAACAAGAATAACCCACGCGCTAAGTTCTCTATTGTAAAAGATTACTGTGGTCACGGCATTGGTTCTGAGTTCCACGAAGATCCACAAGTCGTTCACTACAAAAACAGCGATCGCACAGTGCTAAAAGCAGGCATGTGTTTCACAATCGAGCCAATGATCAATGCTGGTAAATTTGGTTGCCGTCTAGATGACGAAGATAGCTGGACAGTGTACACAGCTGACAGCAAGAACTCGGCTCAGTGGGAACACACATTAGTTGTGACTGATACAGGTTGTGAAGTACTAACACTACGCAGCGATGATACGATTCCACGTATTATGAAGAATGCTTAGTTCAACAAACTGAACACCTCAGACTTTTGAAAATATCCTCGCATTGCCGAGGATATTTTTTTATCCGCTCAATTTCGATTTTGCATCAGCTTCTGTTAAATTGTTTACTATTCTCATTTGCTTGCACGGATAGCAGACTATGCCTTATCAATGCCCTATTACGTTCAATGACGAACAACTTGAAATCTGCGAATTAAAAAATCAGCTCGAAATCTTCACGCAGTATCAAAAGAGTGAATTTCTAAATCATCATCCAGTTACCGATTTGGTTCTGCTGCGCTCCGAATACATGGATTTGCTTCTCAATCGTTTATGGGAACATTTCGGATTTAGCAAATTGCCACATATCGCACTGGTCGCAGTAGGCGGCTATGGCCGTGGTGAACTACACCCTTTATCCGACATTGATATTCTCATCGTCTCGCAAAAAACTCTGCCACCAGCACTAGGTGAGAAAGTCAGTCAATTCATCACCCTATTGTGGGATTTGAAGCTAGAAGTCGGCCACGCAGTGCGTACCATTGCCGAGTGTCTTGAGATCGGCATCGATGATTTAACCGTTGCGACCAACTTGCAAGAGTCACGTTTACTATGCGGAAGCGAAGACACCTTTCAAGAGTTAAAGCTTAAGATTCATTCCGATTCATTTTGGCCAAGTGAGACCTTCTACAAGGCGAAGATTCAAGAACAGAGAGAGCGTCACGCTCGTTATCACGACACAACTTACAATCTAGAGCCGGATATCAAATCAACTCCGGGCGGGCTCAGAGACATCCACACTCTGAGTTGGGTAGCACGTCGCCACTTCGGTGCGACTTCTTTGTTAGAAATGAGCAAGTATGGCTTTCTTACCGATGCCGAATATCGTGAACTCGTGGAGTGCCAAGATTTCTTATGGCGCGTTCGCTTTGCATTGCATATCGAACTACGCCGCTACGACAATCGTCTTACCTTCGCACATCAGGCTCAAGTAGCCGAACATCTTGGTTATACCGGTGAAGGCAATCGTGGTGTCGAGATGATGATGAAAGAGTTCTACCGAACACTTCGTCGTGTAGCAGAGCTCAACAAGATGCTGCTTAAGCTGTTTGACCAAGCCATCATTAACGGTGGTCAAACACAAGAAGCCGAGATTCTCGACAATGACTTCCAACGTCGAGGTTCATTAATCGAAGCGCGTAAGCCAGCCCTATTCCAAGCACGGCCAGAAACGATTCTCGATATGTTTATCCATATCGCGAATGACTCGACGATCGAAGGGGTAAGCCCACCAACATTACGACAACTGCGAACGGCGCGTCGCCGATTGAACCGCTTCCTGCATACCATTCCTGAAGCTCGTGACAAGTTCATGGATTTAGTTCGCCACCCCAACGCACTGCACAAAGCTTTTAGCTTGATGCATAAACTGGGCGTGCTATCGGCGTACTTACCGCAATGGAGCCAAATTGTCGGCCAAATGCAGTTTGATCTGTTCCACGTTTACACCGTGGATGAACACAGTATTCGCCTGCTCAAGCACATTAACCGCTTTAGCCAAGTAGAGAACCACGACAAACACCCAATTTGTTGTGAAGTGTACCCTCGAGTTCAGAAAAAAGAACTCCTGATCCTAGCCGCAATCTTCCACGACATCGGAAAAGGCCGTGGTGGAGACCACTCCGAGATCGGTGCTGTTGAAGCTTACTCTTTCTGTATTGAGCATGGACTATCGAAGCCTGAAGCCAAACAAGTTGCGTGGCTAGTACAAAACCACCTGTTAATGTCAGTGACCGCTCAGCGCCGTGATATCTACGATCCGGATGTGATTACCGAATTCGCCAAAAAAGTTCGCGATGAAGAGTCACTTGAGCTGCTGGTTTGCTTAACTGTCGCTGATATCTGTGCAACCAACCCAGAGCTCTGGAACAGCTGGAAACGTACCCTACTCGCAGAGCTATTCCATTCTACGCAGCGAGCACTGCGTCGCGGCTTGGAAAACCCAGTCGATGTCAGAGACCGTATTCGTCACAATCAACAAATGGCATCTGCACTGCTGCGTAAAGAAGGTTTCTCCGCTCGTGAAATTGAAGTGTTGTGGCAGCGTTTTAAAGCTGACTATTTTTTGCGTCATACACACACTCAAATTGCTTGGCACTGTGAGCACCTACTTCGCTTAGAAGATCCGAGCCAACCTTTAGTACTTATCAGCAAAAAAGCAACACGAGGTGGTACAGAGGTATTCGTATACTGTAAAGACCAAGCGGCACTTTTCGCAACCGTTGTTGCCGAGCTCGACAGACGTAACTTTAACGTTCACGACGCACAGGTCATGGTCAGCAAAGATGGTCACGTTTTGGATACCTTTATCGTACTTGATCAGCATGGTGAAGCGATTGATGAAGCAAGACACAAAGCCGTTGCGAAACATCTAACTCATGTTCTAGCTGATGGCCGTCCAACTAAGATTAAGACACGTCGCACGCCTCGAAACTTGCAGCATTTCAAGGTAAAAACTCGGGTTGAGTTCCTACCAACTAAGAGCAAGAAGCGCACCTTGATGGAATTGAGAGCTCTTGACACACCGGGTTTGTTGGCTCAAGTCGGCGCAACCTTTGCTGAGTTAGACATCAATTTGCACGGCGCTAAAATTACCACCATCGGCGAACGTGCAGAAGATTTGTTTATTCTGACCAGTGACGCGGGAGGAAGGTTGTCTGAAGAGCAAGAACAAGCCTTAAGAGAAAGATTAACCGAGCACGTTTCAGAACTCGCACCTTAGAAAGCTAATTTAGAGCTAGAAATAAGTTGTGACGAGGAAACAAGTTTAGCTCTAGGAGCTGCTTTAATAGCCAAATAAGTGTGGGCAAAGATAGAGAGCGATCTTGCCCACAACTTACAATCAATTCACAGATATCAACTATCTAGCTCGTCGTTAGGCTGCTACATTGATCAAGTCAATTACATAAAAGTATTACATTCATAACCTAGAGGTCGCTTATGTATCCAAACCTCACTGGCTTAGGTATCCACGAACCTAAACAGATTGAACGTTACTCCCTTCGCCAAGAAGCGCACAAAGATATCCTGAAGATTTACTTTCGTAAGCAGAAAGGTGAACTGTTCGCGAAAAGCGTTAAGTTTAAGTACCCGCGACAAGTAAAAAGTGTGCTTGTTAGCGGCGGCAATAATCAATACAAAGAAGTGACCGAGATTAACCGCAACCTCACTCTTGTGATTGATGAACTCAACAAGATCACCAAACCGACGCCAACGGCTGAGGTGGATGTGAAGCAGAAGATCCTTACTGACTTACGCCATCTAGAAAAAGTGGTATCAAGCAAGATCGCAGAGATCGAAGCCGATCTAGAAAAACTTAAATGATCCCGCGATTAACTGTTAGCGATTAACGATTAACTAACCTACATTAGTTATGCCGTTAAGGTCGCACAGACATCAAAAAGGGCTGATATCACTATCAGCCCTTTGTTTTTATTCTATTTTCTCTATTCACTTAGACTCGCGATTGCTTAAACACGCGTGACTTACTTCGACAAGCAAGTTTGAGCATCGATTAAGTTGGCATTCCACTCAAAAGTTTCAAACAACCTTAACCACGTTTCATCTAAGTTCGCCTTCATCACCAACTCTTCTTTAGTGAAAGGATGAATGAAGCGCAATTCAGAAGCATGCAGCAACAGACGGTGTGAGTCTAAATCATCACGGAACAGTCGGTTATGCTTACCATCACCATGTGAAGTATCGCCCACGATTGGGTGTCTTAGATGAGCCATGTGACGACGCAGCTGATGTTTACGTCCTGTCTTTGGCATCATCTCAACTAAGCAATAACGACTGGTAGGAAAACGGCCTGTTGAATACGGCACTTCAACTTTAGCTAACGGCTCGTAAACAGTGACGGCTTCTTGTGGTTCTTTATCTTCTTTCGCGAACTTATCGGCGATCTTATCCAGCTCAACCTTAAGCGCATAATCGAGCGTATCGCCCTCTTCTATCCAACCACGCACAATCGCATGATAGGTTTTTTGCATCTCGTGGTTGGCGAACATCGGCATCACCTCAGAGGCAACTTCACTCGACAGAGCAAACACCAATACGCCAGACGTTGGACGGTCTAAGCGATGCAGAGGAAATACGTGCTGACCAATTTGGTCGCGCAGAGTCTGCATCACAAACTGAGTCTCGTGTTTATCCAACCATGAGCGATGCACTAGCATACCCGCAGGCTTATTCACCGCGACAAAATGCTCATCTTGATAAATGATCTCTAACATTACGCGCATACCTCATCAATGCTCTGAATCGTCACTAGCAGCTCAGCTTTGTCTGCCTCATTTTTCCACACTTCACCAAAATAAGGATGAATCGCAAAGCCTTTCGGTAGGCTCATTTGGGCATCCATCATTGCGTTGATCTTTACGATAAAGATCCACTGCAACCACTCTTCTGGCTGTAGCGAGTCAATCGCAAAAGGCTCAACGCTCGCCAAAGCTTCATCCGAAGGCGAAACATCACTCCATAGCGAACATTGGCGCATTTGTTGTTCTAATTGTTGAAGTAAAAGAGGTAACTTTGTGGCAGCTGTCATTTTTCACCAAGTTATTTATCTAGTGACCTTGAAATTGGGGCATAGAGTACCATCTATTTAGGAAAGAAAGTTAGGAGCTTTATTACTATGGAAACGATTCACACGCTCACTCAGTTGCTAAAGAATAGCGGTTGCCAATACGATATCTACGACCTCGGTCGTCGTATCCAAAAGATCGACAACACCCTATTCTCTGATGTTGAGCAGGGGAAACAGCCATACCCGTTTCCACTTCAAAAACAAGCTCACTTAGCGATTAGCTACTGGAACGAACACAAGCAACCTTGGATCTGGTTCCTAAAATTCAAACTCGATGAAAGAGGCTTACTGCATCAAGGGGATGTGGGTAATTTTCTTAAGTTTGTTATCGAAGCAATGGGCACGCGTTTGAACGGTGATATCAGCGAAGAGCAACAACAAAAGCTGTCAAACAACCCTTATACCTTCAAGCCTTCTGAAGACAAAATGGCCGTATTCCATAGCCAAGTAAGAGCAGGGTTAGACCTCGCGACGAGCCAATATTACGAGCACGCTCAGCATTACTTCACAGGTGAGCTTGGTTGGAATAACTGGAAAACGGTTGGCTTACAAGGTATCACAGATATGTGCGCGCGTTTAGGCAGCCAACAAAACGGTGTGTCAATTCGCAAAGCCATCAATAAGCTGCCATCAGAACCGCTATACGCGACGTTAGGTGCGCTTGAGCATACACAAATCAATGACAAACTCGCGCAACGCTTACAAGAGCTTGCAGAGAATGAAATCGCAAGCAAAGAGCCTGACTTGTTCTTACTGTCAGCTTTGGTTCGTGCCCTTTCCGGTGCAGAACAAGGGATCGCGAATAACATCATTAACCAAGTTCTCGCTAGTCCACGCTTAAGCCACCAAGAGGTGTTAATTGGTTTAGCTGGTCGCAGCTGGCACGCACTACAAGATCCAGCGATTGCCGAGCAATTCTTGTTGCGCCTCGCACAAACAGGCAACCAAAACCTGTTCAATCAGCTATTTGCAGATTTAGTGATGATTCCGACACTAAGAATGGTATTTTTGCCGTTGTTGAATTCGAACCCATCACCAGAACTCGCAAACGCATTGATTGAGTTACAACAAGCGGCTAAGTCGCAATAAAAACTAGACAGAACAGCTCAGTAGTTCGTAACAATAAGCTAAAAACACGATTGGAATAGAAAGATAAAAGGAAGTGTGGACTAAATGATAGATAACTTAGTGGCTATTTTGATGCTGTGCTTCTTTTGCTTTCTATTTTGGCAGCAGCGCAGGCAATCCGAGCTTGCGAAAGCTGCCATTGCGAGAAAGTGTAAAGAGCTCGACCTACAATTATTAAGTGTCGCCTTCAACGGTCATAAACTTAAGATGCGCCATGAGCTCACGACCATTTGGCGCTGGCATACTGTGTACCATTTTGAATTTTCGGCGTTAGGTGATGACCTGTACCAAGGAAAACTGACCATGGTGGGCTTCCGCTCTATGCGGTTTGAGCTACAGCCTCATAGAATGTAACGTCGCAGTGCGCGTTATAGCTATATTCATGATAAGGGCCAAACGAATCTTGTTTGGTTTCCTTAAATTCAAACCCTAGTTTTTCTAATAACTTAATCGATGGGTTGTGGCCGACATTCACAGTCGCAACAACATTCGTTAGGCGCTCTTCAAAACACACCAAACTTAAAAATGGTTTTAGCACCTCACTAGCAAAGCCGCGATTCCAATACTCTTTATCCAAAATAAAGCCAAGCTCATGCCTACCCTCTTCTGCTGAAATAAAGACATGTCCAAGATATTCACGGGTTTGGTTGTGGATGATAGCGCGGCAGAAGCCGACGTTGTCTTGCAGTATCTCTTGAAATAAGAACTTCGCAGAGGCAATAGAGTGCGGCCCATTCATTTCAGAACGATTAACGGGGCAGCAATTCAACTTGATAAAGTCGTGTTGTAGCTGTTCGGTATAAGGTATCAACAGCGTTCTTGAGGTTGCTATCGTCATAAAACACTCCTTGTGTTGACCATTAGCAGAAAAGCAGATGTCGCGATCTTAGATAAAAGCTCCTGAATTAAAGAGCCCCCTAGAGAGAAGAAAAGCCTCAGATAAAGAAAAGCCCCGACACCGAAGTGTCAGGGCTAGGGTCTTACTCGCAGCAGTCCGGCTACTAATAAATGCTCCATGCATCATCCATAATAGTGGCTGTAATCCTTCAGCTCTTTCCTTTACTTCGCCGTCCTAGCGGTGTCCAATCATCCTGAAAGCTAACAATCCTAGTTAGCGCACATCACTTGTTCCGTGAGCGGTGTCCTTTACATCGTCCTGATGCTAATCCAACCCTTTAAATCCTAAAGGTGTCCATTGTCATTCCGTTGCAGCTAACTTCCTGTTAACTGACTGTATCCCTACAATGTCCTTACGCTCCATGCTTGACTACTCAATCCTAAGTAACCAAATCTTCATCCTGAAGATAACCAAATCCTTGGTGCTTTCCTGTTCCGTGTCAGAATCCTTCCGACAAGGTTTAATTTACGCGATTTACGATTTGGGACAATAGATTTGCATCACACTTTGAATTCATTAAAGTTGTTAATTATATAAAACAACAAAAAATCAATCACTTAACCATATGCACCTCAATATATCTAGCAATGTATTCGTGTTATCTCACAACCTTTGTAAGAGATCTCTCACAAGCTATGGGCGGTTTTATGATTCGCTATCACTCACCAGAGCGAGTAAAATGGCTGAAGACTAAAAATGGAGGTCAACATGCTGACAAAAGATGTGTCTGAAGAGTTGAAATCAGTGCTTGAAGGACTGCAAGCACAAGGGAAAGAGCCTACAGTTGCTTTAGTTAAAGCTCGTATGAGTACATCGGTTCCGATGCCCGCTTTAATCACAACCATCAAGAGCTGGAAAGGCGCGAATCGCGTTCCTAAAGTTGAAGTCGCGACACAAGAAGAGCCTGCACTTGATCGTGTTAGCCAACTGGAAAAGCAAATCCTTGAACTTACCGCCCGCGTTGCCACGCTAGAAGCCAAGTTAACTGATCAATAAATTAACTGGTCAATAAGTTAACTGAGCAATAAGCTAACTGAGAAATAGAACACTATGAAAATATGGGTTGATGCGGACGCTTGTCCTAAGGTTATCCGAGAAACAATCGTACGCGCAGCTGAGCGCACAGGGGTTGAATGTACCTTCGTGGCAAACCATCTGGTTCCTGTCCCTAAACGCAATAACATCCACTCAATTCAAGTCCCAAGCGGATTTGATATTGCAGATGATGAAATCGTAAAACGCACTGAACCCGGTGATCTCGTGATTACATCCGATATCCCTCTCGCCGATGAAGTGATCACCAAAGGTGGTCAAGCACTTAGCTCTCGTGGCGAGCTCTACACCAAAGAAACCATCAAAGCGCGCCTGAACATTCGTGACTTTATGGATACCATGCGTTCAAGCGGCATCCAAACGGGTGGACCAAGCGCCCTCTCACAGACCGATCGTCGTGAGTTCGCGAATCACCTTGATCGCCTGCTAGCAAAGCGCTAATCATTAAGAAACATTGATATTCGTTCATAGCCAAAACCGTAAACCTGTAGATACGTTTGTCGACATACTCCGTTCTTGTTACTTAACACTTGATACTAAGTGTTACTTTAACGGAGTATTGATGATCCATCTTGCCACCATCTCTTCTTTTTAAATCATCCCAATTTTCTACACTCTTTCAGATCACTTTCCGTGATTGGTACACCATAATTTCGATCAAAAAAAACCTGCACGAGGCAGGCTTTAAAATCTAACAATATGACTTGTACTAACGTTACTACGGCGTGTAGAACGTTGCTGCACCTGGGCCTACTGGAAGACCAAACACGAACACCCATAGGTAGAACAAGATGCTCCAACCGAACATAAAGCAGATTGAGTATGGAAGCATTGTAGCAATCAGAGTACCGATACCAAGGTTCTTCATGTAACGCGTCGCTACAGCAAGAATAAGACCGAAGTAGCTCATCATTGGTGTAATGATGTTCGTCGTTGAATCACCGATACGGTAAGCTGCTTGAATCGTTTCTGGTGCGTAACCAACAAGCATTAGCATAGGTACAAAGATAGGTGCTGTTACTGCCCACTGAGCAGAAGCCGAACCGATCATTAGGTTAATGAAGCCACACATTAGGATAAATGCAAAGAACAACATTGGGCCAGTAAGACCGATATCTTGTAAGAAGCTAGCGCCACCAACAGCGATTACTTGACCAAAGTTAGTCCACTTAAAGAAAGCAACAAACTGTGCAGCAAAGAATACAAGAACAATGTACATGCCCATTGAAGACATAGACGTTGCCATCGCATTGATCACGTCACGATCGTTCTTCATTGAACCGGTAACTTTACCGTAAACAAAACCAGGAATAGCGAAGAATACAAAGATAAACGCAACAATACTCTTCAAGAATGGAGAACCCGAAACCGTACCAGACGCTGAACGTAGAACACCGTCAGCTGGAACGATAGTCCACGCTAGAAGTGCAGAAACAGCCAATACAGCAATACCTGCTAGTTTTAGACCTTTCTTCTCAACATCCGTCAGTCTGCCCATCGAATCATTTGATAAATCTTCAGAAGCTTCTTCGTCGTTGTATTTACCCAACTTAGGTTCAACAATCTTCTCAGTTACAAATGCACCTGTAATCGCGATGAAGAAAGTAGAAACAAACATGAAGTACCAGTTTGACTCAGGACCAACCGTGTAAGACGGGTCAATCATCTGTGCCGCTGTTTCTGTAATACCAGAAAGCAGTGGGTCAACCGTACCGATAAGTAGGTTTGCAGAGTAACCACCTGACACACCAGCGAATGCCGCAGCAAGACCAGCAAGAGGGTGACGACCTAAAGAATGGAAAAGCATTGCTGCTAGTGGAATAAGTACCACATAGCCAAGCTCTGATGCTGTGTTAGAGATAATACCTGCAAACACAACCGTTACTGTAACCATACGCTTAGAAGCACCCATTACCATGCCACGCATTGCAGCAGATAGTAGACCTGAGTGTTCAGCAATCGCTACACCAAGCATAGCAACAAGTACAGTACCTAGTGGAGCAAAACCAACAAAGTTCTTAACTAAGTTAGTCACAATAAGTTGTAGACCTTCTGCGTTAAGCAGACTTACAACGTGGATCATGCCGTCAGCAGCACGACCTTTAGCACCTTCTGGTCGAGGGTCCATAACAGACACTTCGAAGTAACCAGCAATACCTGAAGTAACGAGGATTGCTAAGCAGAAGATTGCGAAAAGAGTGATTGGGTGGGGTAATAGGTTCCCCAAATATTCAACGCCATCTAAAAAGCGAGTAAAAATAGGTTTTTTAGGCGAATTGTTTTTTATTGAAGCTGATGAACTCATCAGTTCCCTCCTTGTAGTGATTCCTGTGCAATTGTGACAAAGATGTTTAAATTGCCCGCGCAGATTACTCGACAAAAGGGTCAATTAGAAATCGTAAATGTTACAAAGTGTGTAACAAACCATTCTTTTTAACTTAATAAAAACAAAAAATTAGCAAATAACTCCAATTAAAGTATGAAAGTTAGGTTTATAGTTGGTATGGATGCATTCATTCGGTTTATGCTTGCGCTTGTAAGCCATTGATAAAGTGACAAATAAGAAACAGCGTACGCTAAGTGAGCACATACTCTCCTGCAAAGTTCCTCTCGAAGGAAAAGAAAAACAGACAAATGAATGAAGTTTGACTTTCCCCTCGTTTTTACACTCATGTCACATCAAATTGACTGACTATTTTTGAACCGCTTTGAATCTCGGGTTGGATTTGCAGATGACATAGAGACGGCCTCTACGCTTTACTATTTGGCAATCTGGGTGACGGCTTTTCGCACTTTTCAGTGATTTCACAACTTTCATTCTATTTCGCTCCCTTACCTAATTGACCAAAACGACGAGTGAAGTTCGCAACGCGTCCCTCTTTATGTAGCACTCGCTGTTTACCCGTATAGAAAGGATGCGACTTTGACGACACCTCAATCGTGAAGTAAGGATAAGTATTTCCGTCTTCCCATTCGATAGTGCGATCTGTTTTCAATGTTGATCCGATTAAGAAGTACTCATCGACACTGGTGTCATGAAAAACCACGGGGCGGTAATCAGGGTGGATATTCGGTTTCATTGTATTTCCCTTAAATGGCTAATTTGATATGTTATAACATATCAAATGATAATTATTATCAAAAGAAAAACAAGTGATTTTATGATATTTTTCCGTCTTAACTGAAACCAGAGAACACCTTGCTATGTACACCATTGAACCTGTTGGCTTTATTGAGTCTCCTTATAAAGAGAAGTTCGCTGTGCCAAGACAGCCTAGGTTAGTACCCACTTCTACCTCAAGAGTAAGGCTAGTTGAAGCAGCGAACTGCCTTGAGTCTGTTCGTGATATTGAACAATTTAGCCATGTGTGGTTGTTGTTTTTGTTCGATAAGAACCTTGAAGCAGGATGGAAACCAACCGTGAGGCCACCTCGCCTTGGCGGGAACGAACGTATTGGTGTATTCGCGTCTCGTGCCACATTCAGACCGAATGGAATAGGCATGTCTGCAGTTGAACTCAAAGGGGTATCTCAAGAAAAGGGACAAACTTGGTTGGACTTGGGCAGTGTTGATCTCGTTGACGGCACACCGATCATCGACATCAAACCTTATATCCCCTACTCGGATTCAATTCCCGATGCACTAGGGGGGTTTGCCGCCGATGAACCAGCAGTGCTCGACGTTAACTTCTCGCAACAAGCGCAAAGTAAGCTCGCAAGCCACCCACAAGCACGCCATATCATTCAGGTGATCAAAGAAGTATTAGGCCAAGATCCTCGCCCTGCCTATAAGAAAGGGAAACCTGACAACAAGGAATATGCGGTAAATTTGTTCGATCTTAACGTGAAATTCGTGGTTGAAACGCTTTTCATCAATGTAACTGACATTGAACGCTTTTGAGATCCCAAATAGGCTGATATTATATGCGGCTATATCAGATTTGCTGTGGTTACGAACGACAGCAAGTTTTCTTTTATCAATGATGAAACGGATACCATAGAATGCGTACCAGTAACTACCTTCTTTCTACTCTGAAAGAGACTCCAAACGACGCAGAAGTTATCAGCCACCAGCTGATGCTACGTGCAGGTATGATCCGTAAGCTAGCTTCAGGTTTATATACTTGGCTACCTACTGGTCTACGTGTACTGCGTAAAGTCGAAAATATCGTTCGCCAAGAGATCGATAATGCAGGTGCCGTTGAAATCTTGATGCCCGTAGTTCAACCGTTTGAGCTTTGGGAAGAGACTGGCCGTTCTGAAAAGATGGGTCCTGAGCTACTTCGTTTCACAGACCGTCATTCTCGTCCATTTGTTCTTAGCCCAACAGCAGAAGAAGTGGTAACGAGCCTAGTACGTAACGAGATCAGCTCTTACAAACAGCTACCTCTAAACCTGTACCAAATCCAGACTAAATTCCGTGATGAACGCCGCCCTCGTTTTGGCGTAATGCGTGCTCGTGAATTCTCTATGATGGATGCGTACAGCTTTGATATCGATAAAGAAGGCTTAGAAAAGTCTTACCAAGCGATGCACGATGCTTACTGTAAAGCATTTGACCGCATGGGCCTTGAGTACCGTCCAGTATTAGCAGACTCTGGCGCAATCGGTGGCAGCGGCTCTCAAGAGTTCCACGTTCTTGCTGAAAGCGGCGAAGACCTAATCGCATTCTCTTCAGAATCTGATTACGCAGCGAACATCGAGAAAGCAGAAGCACTAGCTCCAACGACTGAAGCGGCAGCGCCAACTCAAGAGATGGAACTGGTTGATACGCCAAACGCAAAAACAATCGCAGAATTGGTAGAGCAACACGGTTTAGCAATCGAGAAGACAGTTAAGACTCTATTCGTTAAAGCTTCTGATGAAGTAGACGCTGATATCATCGCGCTAATCATCCGTGGCGACCACGAGCTTAACGAAGTGAAAGCAGAGAACCTTCCACAGGTTGCTTCTCCGCTAGAGATGGCTTCTGAAGAAGAAATCCGTGCACTTGTTGGTGCTGGTCCTGGTTCACTTGGCCCTGTTGGTCTAGAGCTACCATTCATCGTTGACCGTTCTGTTGCTGTAATGAGTGACTTCGGCGCTGGCGCAAACGTAGATGGTAAGCACTACTTCGGCATCAACTGGGGGCGTGACGTAGAGCTTGCTCAAGTTGAAGACCTACGTAACGTTGTTGAAGGCGACCTTAGCCCATGTGGTCAAGGTACTATCCAACTTAAGCGTGGTATCGAAGTTGGTCACATCTTCCAACTAGGTAATACTTACTCTAAAGCAATGAACTGTAACGTGCTTGGTCCTGATGGTAAGAGCGTAATCCTAGAAATGGGGTGTTACGGTATCGGTGTTTCACGTGTTGTTGCATCTGCTATCGAGCAAAACCACGATAAGTTCGGTATCACTTGGCCAGACGCACTAGCACCATTCCAAGTTGCTATCGTACCAATGAACATGCACAAATCTGAGCGCGTTAAAGAAGCAGCTGAGAAGCTCTACGCTGAATTAACGGCTATGGGAATCGAAGTACTATTTGATGACCGCAAAGAGCGCCCAGGTGTTATGTTTAAAGATATCGAGCTAGTGGGTATCCCTCACACTATCGTTATCGGTGATCGCAGCATGGACGAAGGTAACTTTGAATACAAAAACCGTCGTACTGGTGATAAAGAAGCAATCGCTATGGACACGGTTATCGAGCACCTTACAGCTCAACTAGCTTAGTAATCCGATTACTCGCTAGATATACATTGAAAGGCTACCATTAGGTCTGTCTCTTATACACAAATCCCTAAGCCACGCTTGGGGTTTTTTTTTGAACTATTTTTAGGTTTCATGATCTGATCATCTAAGCAATGACAAGGATGATTATCATGACCTATATAGAGCCAACCCTTTGGGCACAAAAACAGTTCGGTCAAGCCCACCTTAATGACCCTAGACGCACTCAAAGACTCGTTGCTCTCGCAGCCTCACTGGCCGAGCAACCTGGCGTACCCGTCTCGAAACTCATTATCTCCCCTGCTGAAATGGAAGGGGCTTATCGCTTCATCCGTAATGAGCAAATCAAAGCAGAAGATATCGCAGAGGCGGGTTTTTATGTCACTGCACAAGAAGCATTAGAGCAACAGACACTTCTTGCCTTAGAAGACACCACTTCTCTCAGTTACTCCCATCGCAGCATTCGAGATGAACTCGGGCACTCCAATCAAGGCAATCGACATCGCGCCATGTTCGTACACTCAACCTTACTTTTTGCTCCCGACACTCAATCTGTTATTGGTTTAATTGAACAACAGCGCTGGACTCGTGATATAGAAAAGCGAGGTCAAAGGCACCAGCATGCGACTCGACCATACAAAGAGAAAGAAAGTTATAAGTGGGAACAAGCCTCTCGCCATGTCGCTGAGCGACTTGGCGATAAAATTTCGGATGTCATTTCTGTGTGCGATAGAGAAGCCGACCTATTTGAATACCTCACTTACAAGCGAGAGCAACAACAAAGGTTCCTCGTTCGCTCAATGCAAAGCCGCTGTATTGAAGAGCATGATAATCGTCTTTATAGCTATGCCTCTACCCTGTTATCAGCCGGAGAGAAAGTGCTCGAAATACCGCAAAAAGGCGGTCGTAAAGCTCGCAAGGCTCATTTAGATATCAAATATGCCCCCGTGACACTCAAGTCTCCTGCTAACAAGAAAGAGTTCGATAACATTCCGCTTTACTACGTGGGATGTATAGAACAAGGAGAGAGTGGTAATAAGCTCGCATGGCACTTACTGACTTCAGAGCCGATAACGAGCAAGGAAGAGGCACTCAAAATCGTCAGTTATTATGAGCGGCGCTGGCTAATAGAAGATTTTCATAAAGTCTGGAAAAGTGAAGGGACTGAAGTTGAGCAACTGAGAATGCAAAGTAAGGATAACTTAGAAAGGCTCAGCGTCGTTTTGGCTTTTATCGCGACTCGGTTACTCCAATTGAGGTTTATGAATGAATCAGACGAGTTATCTAAGACCAGTTGTGAGCAGGTATTAAAAGGCAAAGCGTGGAAGTTAATGTGGCTCAAGTTGGAGAGCAAAAAACTACCGAAAGAAGCGCCTAATATATCATGGGCTTACAACGGTATTGCTCGGTTAGGTGGTTGGAAGAATACCAAGCGAACAGGTCGCGCTTCTATAAAGACGTTATGGCAAGGATGGCTTAGGTTACAAACCATCCTTGAAGGGTATGAACTCGCTAAGTCTCTTGATTAACCAGACTTGTGATCAAGAGACAGACCATTAGGTGGCCTTTTTTGTGCCTGTCGTTTCTCTTCAAACTCCCTTCGATTTATCACCAGAGTAAATAACGTAAGTTAATCCCCTGTTCATCTTTAAATCCGTATATTGGGTTCATCAACTCTTTAGACACGATTACATTGGAGGTATCGATGGATATCAAAAGCTTACTTAACCAAGTACTTAAGTCAGATCTCGTTAAACAAGGTACTCAGAAGCTTTCCCAAGGCTCTTCAAGTTTAAGTGGCCTAACTCAAGGCGGCAGTGGTAAGAATATCAACAAAAGCACGCTCGGAGCCTTCGGCGCTGGCGCAGTGGGCGGCGGACTCTTAGGTGCGTTAATGGGCTCTAAGAAAACCAAGAAAATGGGGAAGAAAGCCGCTGGTATTGGTGGCGCAGCGGCACTTGGCGCACTCGCTTACAAGGTCTATAACGACTATCAGTCGAAACAAGGCCAAGCACCGAATTCCGAACAAGCTCAATTTGATGAGAACGACTCAAACCATAGTGTGCTGATTCTAAGATCGATGATTGCTGCGTCCAAAGCCGATGGTCATGTCGATGAAGAGGAGATGGCAAAGATCGAGCAAGCGGTCGAAAATATGGGCGCCGATTATCAACTGACTAAATTGGTCTCAGAAGAGCTGCACAAACCACTCGATCCAAGTGAAATTGCTCAATTAGCAACGTCACCTCAACAAGCGAGTGAGATCTACTTAGCCTCTTTGATTGTAGCGGATGAGCAGAACTTTATGGAGAAGGCTTACCTCAAAGAGTTAGCAAAGCAGCTCAACTTAGCTGATGAGGTCGCTCATCAACTTGAACAGCAGATCTCTAGTTAAGCGGTAATTATCAGGCGAATCAGTAAATATCACGCTAAGCCGCAAATATCACGCTAAGTAACAAGTTAGCAAAGTGATACATTGAGCATCAACAGAATGAGATATTGAGCAAGAACAAACTAACTCTGAACTTAGTCAGATCCACTTTGTTTTTGCTTATCTCTATGTGTATATTGAGATCAGTTATCATTTGGTTAGGTATAAAAATGAAAGTATACGATTGTTGTGATTTGGTGCGTGAACTGTATTCTCAAATTGGCAGTGGCGACCAAGGCTATATCCCTAAAGCGATCACCTGCGCGGTAAAAACATTGAACGACCTTGCTGCAGATGAATCTCTTCCTAAAGAAGCAAGAGATCGTGCTGCATTTGCCGCAGCGAATCTACTGATCTCAGATTTCGAGGACTAATATGAACCTCGCTAACTTTGAAAAGATGGATCCTGTGATGTTGATGAGCATCGTCAACATGAAGCTGCGTGACGACTTCGGTGGTGATTTAGATCGAGTAGTCAACTTCTATGAAATCGACAAAGCTGCATTGACCGCAAAACTTGCGTCTGCCGGTTTTGAGTTTCTTCCTGAAGCAAAACAGTTTCGATAGTCATTTAGAACAAACTTAAATTTTAAAGACCAGCCTCTGTGTTGGTCTTTTTGTTTTTTGGCGGGTACATAATAGGCTAAAAACTAATAAACTTATTAGAAATTATCTGTTTGCGCCTATACTTTTATATCCTAGAGTCAGCTAACGCGCCTTGAATCAAAGCGTGTTGTTGTATAGGCTACTCCAAACAGCATATAAAACTCATCACCAAATTCGATGATATCGAAGGACTAACAATGAAAAGACTCGGACTTTTAGCCGTTATCGCAGCCGTATTTACCGCAGGTTGTGCTTCAAATACTCAACAAGACAACTTCCGTGAAGCCTCTTTTGAGCTGTGTAATACTGAAGTCGATATCTACTCTGTAAGCCATGATGAAAGAGTACGTATCGTCTGCTCTGACGGCTCTAAATTTGCCTTAAACAGTGAAGATACGCTAGAAATTATGCGCGATATCAACATCGACTATTGTGATGGAGAAGGCTTAGGTAAATTCAACGAAAGCCGTCACTACTACTCTTTCAAGTGTAAGTCAGGCACCCTACTTAGCATTAAAAAGTAGAAGCGACACAAGAAAGCGATAAAGCAGTAAAGGGTTGATGTGAAAGCATTAGCCCTTTTTAGTACCTGCCTTTCTGTATTCTCAGATAACCTAACTCTCATACCTACAGATACAAAAAAGGCCCCAACAGGGACCTTTAAATCAATTTCAAAGTAGTCGTTTGAAATTCTAGGAGAGCACGCGGAGCTTACGGATGTAAGTGAGCATGCTCGACAACGAAGTTCAAATTACTACGCAGAAAAATTATGCGTAAACAGGTAGACGCTTACAGATATTTAGTACTTTCGCTTTAGTTGCTTCAATAACAGACTCATCACCCATGTTATCTAGGATGTCACACATCCAACCTGCTAGCTCTTTCGCGTCTGCTTCTGAGAAACCGCGACGAGTGATAGAAGGAGAACCGATACGGATACCAGAAGTAACGAACGGGCTACGCGGATCGTTTGGTACTGAGTTCTTGTTAACTGTGATGTTAGCTGAACCTAGTGCTGCATCTGCTTCTTTACCTGTGATGTCTTTGTCGATTAGGTCAACTAGGAACAGGTGGTTCTCTGTAGAACCTGAAACGATGTTGTAACCGCGTGCTAAGAATTCAGCAACCATTGCTTTTGCGTTAGCAACTACGCGAGCTTGGTATTCTTTGAACTCTGGTTCTAGAGCTTCTTTGAACGCTACTGCTTTACCAGCGATAACGTGCATTAGAGGGCCACCTTGGCCACCTGGGAATACTGCTGAGTTTAGTTTCTTGTAAAGATCTTCGCCTTCGTTAGAAAGGATAAGACCACCACGAGGACCAGCAAGCGTTTTGTGCGTTGTCGTTGTTACAACGTGAGCGTGTGGAACTGGGTTCGGGTAAACGCCTGCAGCGATTAGACCGGCAACGTGAGCCATATCTACGAAGAAGTAAGCACCTACTTTGTCAGCAATTTCACGCATGCGCGCCCAATCACAAACTTGAGAGTAAGCTGAGAAACCACCGATGATCATCTTAGGTTTGTGCTCGATAGCTAGCGCTTCCATCTCTTCGTAATCGATTTGGCCTGCTTCATCGATACCGTAAGGAATGATGTTGTAAAGCTTACCAGAGAAGTTTACTGGAGAACCGTGAGTTAGGTGACCACCGTGTGCTAGGCTCATGCCTAGAACAGTATCGCCAGCATTCAGTAGTGCCATGTATACAGCGTTGTTTGCTTGAGAACCTGAGTGAGGTTGTACGTTCGCGTATTGAGCGCCAAACAGTTCACATGCACGTTCGATTGCTAGAGTTTCAACTTTATCTACGAACTCACAACCACCGTAGTAACGCTTACCAGGGTAGCCTTCAGCGTATTTGTTTGTAAGTTGAGAACCTTGAGCTTCCATTACACGTGGGCTTGTGTAGTTTTCTGAAGCGATAAGTTCGATGTGCTCTTCCTGACGAAGAGTTTCTTCTTGGATAGCTGCGAATAGGTCCGCATCGTAATCAGCAATGTTCATGTCACGCTTAAGCATCTGTATCTCCTGACTCAGATTGTACTGAAAGTTTCAAAAAAACCACACAACGACCGAAAGCAAACGTTTCCGTCACCGTTTTGATGTGACGCATTCTACATAATTTGATCTAGGTCATAAAGAGCTAATTGCAATTTTATCATGCAGTTTTTTCATAATCACAAATAAGATTCATCATGGTTATTGAGCTTATCCAACCAAAGATGACGCTTACTGTCAATTTTACGCTTTACACCCTGTAAAACGCAGATTACATAGGTTTACCTTAATTTTGCACCTCAAGCTACCGAAAGCTAAGGTTTTTCTCTACTATGCACGCCTTTATTGGTTAGGTAATTATAAAAACGATGGAAAAACACTCACGTAAAGAAGATTGGGTAGCCATTCTTACTGGCACGTTTTTAGTGGCGTTAGGCGTCTTCTTTTTACAGTCAGCAAATCTGCTTACCGGTGGTACTACTGGCTTGGCTCTGCTTTTGAGTCAATTCTTACCTGTAACCTTTGGTATTTTGTACTTTGTTGCCAACTGTCCATTCTATTTATTAGCTTGGAAACGATTTGGTCGTAGCTTTGCCATTAGCAGTGCAATTGCTGGCGCTTTAGTGTCTGTTTTTGCCGATCATTTATACCTAGTTATCTCACTAGAAGTTCATAACGAAATCTACTGTGCTGTTGCTGGTGGCTTACTAATGGGCTTAGGTATGCTAATCCTATTCCGTCATCGCTCAAGCTTGGGTGGCTTCAACGTACTGTGTTTGTTTATCCAAGACCGCTACGGTATATCAGTAGGAAAAACTCAGATGTGCATTGATGCTTGTATTCTGTTTGCATCCTTCTTCTTTGTATCACCTTGGGTGATTGCCGTATCTGTATTAGGCACCGCAGTATTGAACATCGTATTGGCAATGAACCACAAACCAACTCGCTACTCGGTGAATTACGCGTCTTAGCGTTCATTACCTGCTCTGTCGTTACTGGCACTCGATACGCAAGTTTTTCGCAAGCAAACTCGAGGCACGATTAATCCATACATCAGTAAAACAAAAAGGCTTTGGGAAGCACTCCAAAGCCTTTGTAGAGGCCTAATTCTTAAGGGGAATAGAACTAGGCTTATAGAAATAGAAACAAGGTTAATCTTCAATCAAGAGAATACGAGTCTCGTAAGGTCGCAAAACTTGATGATGAGACGCCACTAAACTCTCGCTCACTTGATAATTAGACAACAAGCTCTTAGCCTTCGCCATCTCAAAACGTTCAGGTAAAACGCATTCAGCCTCTTCACCATAGTAGTTGTTAATGCACAACAGAGTTTGTCCTTCACTCTCACGAACATACGCAAAAATGGATGGATGCTCAGGCAGAAGGTCTTGATAGCGACCATGAGTAATCACCGGTACTTGTTTACGTAACTCAATCAAAGCCTTATAGAAGTAAAATACAGAATCTTTATCTTCCAACGCTTGCTCGGCGTTGATTTCAGTGTAGTTATTCGCCACATCAAGCCATGGTTGAGCTTGTGAGAATCCAGCGTAAGGCTCACTATTCCATTGCATTGGTGTACGAGAATTATCACGAGATTTCTGCGCTAAGATCGTCATCATATCTTGATGATCCACACCATCACGGTTCACCATGATGTCGTACATGTTGGTGCTCTCTACATCACGATACTGGCTGATCTCGGTGTAACCCGGGTTGGTCATGCCAATCTCTTCACCTTGATAGATATAAGGTGTGCCTTGCATCATGTGGACAGACGCAGCCAACATTTTAGCCGACTCAACACGATATTGTTGATCGTTGCCCAAGCGGCTCACGACTCGTGGTTGGTCATGGTTACACCAGAATAGTGCGCCCCACCCTTTTCCGTTTAAGCCAGTTTGCCAATGATTGAAGATCGATTTGAGCTGTAAGAAATCAAACGGCGCATTGGTCCACTTTTCACCATTAGTGTAATCAACCTTAAGGTGGTGGAAGTTAAACACCATTGATAGCTCGCTGTTATCAACGTTTGAGTATTGCTGACAATGTTCCAACGTAGTTGAAGACATCTCACCAACCGTCACGCTACCGTATTTCTGGAATACTGCTTCGCTGATTTCTTTCAGGTATTCGTGCACTCGTGGGCCATCGGTATAGAAACGGCGACCATCACCGATATCATCATTAGGGAAATCTTGCTGCTTTGAAATCAGGTTGATTACATCTAAACGGAAACCATCGACACCCTTCTCAGCCCAGAAGCTAATAACATCTTTCACTTCTTCACGTACAACCGGATTCTCCCAGTTAAGGTCGGCCTGTTCTTTTGCAAATAAGTGCAGGAAATATTGCCCAGTCGCCTCATCTATCTCCCATGCATTACCACCGAACTTCGACTGCCAGTTGGTTGGTGCTTGGCCTTTCACAGGGTCTTTCCAGATGTAGTAATCGCGGTATGGGCTGTTTTTGTCACCCAATGCAGACTGAAACCATGCATGATCTGTTGAAGTATGGTTGACTACAATATCCATCACGATGCGGATGCCACGTTGGTGCGCTTCAGACAATAACAGGTCGAAGTCTTCCATGGTACCGAATTGAGGGTTTATCGCGTAGTAGTCTGAGATATCGTAACCATTGTCGATCATGGGTGACGCGTAGACTGGGGTTAGCCAAATCGCATCTACACTCAAATGTTTGAGGTAATCCAGTTTCGAAATGATCCCTTTGATATCGCCAGTACCCTTACTGCCACTGTCGCAGAAGCTCTTTGGGTAGATTTGATAGATGGTCGCGGTTTTCCACCAGCTTTCATCATGTTCAGTCATCGCCATCTCTAACACTCACTTACCAGAAAATATAAAATAAAAATCACCATGCAAATCATGGTCGAATAGCCGTTATAACTGAGAGAAAAAGCTATAACTAAGAGAAAAGCGATGACTCAATTGAATCATCGCTTGTTAAATGCATTACGCGTTGGCGGTTTCTAGCTCGCCTTTCATCTGTGCTCGTTTATAGAAGAACAATGTCAGCGTTATCGGTAGTACAATCGCCACCAGCATCGCGACTAAGTAAATCGACCAATATTGAGGTTGAATCGATAAGATGCCCGGCAAGCCACCAACACCGATACCATTCGCCATCACACCTGCACTACCACAGATTGCAGCCGCTGCGGCACTGCCGATCATTGCGCTCAGCATTGGGAATTTGTATTTAAGGTTGATGCCGTACATCGCTGGTTCCGTCACACCTAAGTACGCAGAGATTGCCGCAGGTACCGAGATGTCTCGTTCGCCTTCGCGCTTACTCAAAATGATGATGCCGACAACCGCTGAAGCTTGTGCAATGTTTGATAGCGCAATCAAAGGCCAGATTGGTGTGCCACCTAAGTCTTGCATCAGTTGTAAGTCCACAGCGTTGGTTGTGTGGTGAATACCCGTAATAACCAAAGGTGCGTATAGGAAGCCAAAGACCACTGAACCAAGAACCGCGAAGTCACCTGTCATTGCCACTTTGGCAGCGAATGCCACACCATCACCCAACATACGACCGAATGGGCCAATAAAGGCGTGAGCCAGAATCACAGACAAGATGATCGAGACAAATGGCACGACAACTAGGTACAGATAAGAGGGTACAATGCGCTTAAGGTTGGTCTCAATGAAAGCCAGAGCCACGCCCGCTAACATCGCAGGGATCACCTGAGCTTGATAACCGACTTTCTCAATCACGAACAAACCAAAGTCCCACACCTCAGGTACCGATTTACCTATCATGTAAGCGTTCATCAATTGTGGGGAAACCAAGGTCACACCGAGCGTGATACCCAAAATAGGGGTTCCGCCGAGTTTCTTAACCGTTGCCCAACACACACCAACCGGTAGGAAGAAGAAGATCGCTTCGCCAATCAACCACAAGAAAGAATGAACGGTAGCCCAGAATTGGCTTACCTCAACCAAGGTTTTGCCGTCGAACATGCGAATGTCGCCAATCACATTACGGAAACCAAGAATCAAACCACCCGTAATAATGGCAGGTAGCAGTGGTACGAAAATTTCGGCTAAATGGGAGATACCACGCTCAAGGAAGTTCATGTTCTGGCGAGCCGCTAGTTTCGCCTCATCTTTTGATGATGCATCTTTACCGGTTTGCTCAATAAGAAGGGCGTACACCTCATCAACCTCGGTGCCAATAACCACTTGAAATTGACCTGCGTTAGTAAAGCAGCCTTTTACCAGCTTAAGCTTCTCCAATTCTGCTTTGTTCGCTTGTTCCGTATCATTCAATACAAAACGCAGTCGAGTCAGACAATGGCTGACACTCGCAATATTCTCTTTGCCACCGACTAACTCGATAAGACGCGCAACGTCTTGCTTCGCTATCTTACTCATACTACCCCACCCTGGTTTCATTCAATTACTCATCTAAACCATGCAGCGATAACCACTCGATTCAGATTAATGGGAACATTCCCAATTGCGGATATTATAATGCCCTCATGAATAATAAATTGAAATGGGAACAGTCCCATTAATTGAAAGAGATCACACTCTAATTTTAATCTAAGCGGTTCAATTTCGCTTGATTGAGTGGATTATAGAATAGGAGATTGAGTGTGATGAGAGATCTCTGCATTGCCTAAAAGCTGAGAGATCAATAGATTAGCGGCTAATTTCCCCGCAGATTGATATCCAGGATCAATGCTAAATACTCGAGGGAACAAGAAAGAGAGAAGATCATTGCCACCAACGCCAGTCACCACCACATCTTCACGTTGTAACTCTTGCAGACGTTTGATTACGCCAAGAGCCAGTGTATCACTCGCACAGACAATCGCTTGAGTCGCAGGAGCAAGCACCTCATCCACCAACTGATAAGCGCTTTCATGATGAAGTTGACCAGTACGATAGTTGGCAATCACTCCAGCGCTTTCACACCAATCTAGATAGGCCTTAAGACGCAGTTCACCGGTTGATTTGTCGCTAGGATCAACGCCAATGAAACCAACGTCAGAGATCCCTTGATCCGACAGATGCGCCAACGCACTATTGATCACCTGTTGGTTATCATAGTTAATCGACGTCACGTTCTCGGTATCCAGAGCAATCACCACCGCTTTGTGTTCCCAAGCTTCGATTGCAGGAATATCGCAGTCAGTAAAGCCAAACACAATAATGCCATCTACATTACGACGCTTAAGAACCTGAAGGTGCTCGTTGGCTTTTTTTCTGTCTAGCTGACTTTCCATGATCACGACATCGTAATCTGCTCGATACAATTCAGCCAGCATGGTGCTAACCGCTTTGTTTTCAGAGGGAGAATCCAGACGAGAAATGATGACACCGATGACTTTTTGACTGCCACCACGCATCGACTGCGCAGACTTCGAAGGCGTGTACCCTGATTCTTGAATTACTCTTTCCACCCTTTCACGGGTTTCAGGTTTTACTTTGGGATCATTGGTCAGAACGCGAGATACGGTAGACTTACCAACACCGGACAGCTTAGCAATATCGAGAATAGTGAGTTTTTTGCTCATAAAAAGTCTGACGTTAAAGGGAAGAGAAAGAAAAAGTGAGAGCGAACTCCCTCACTTAACTGTTTGTAAATCCTAGTCGTTCACTATGACCTACTTTCGGCAGTTTTTATAGATAACACGACCAAGTTCTAGACGTGCATTGTCACCTTTAGTTCGTAAAGTTACGCTATTGATCAGTTCAGAGGTTCCATCATCTAAGATGTACTTCGTTCCTGAGCCTGCCGCTATTTGAGTGAGGCGATATTCATTATCGGGTAAACGTAATACCGCTTTTTCATCAACAAGGTAAGCGACCTTAAATGAAGCGTCAGACTCACATTGATAAGTCACGAATTGATCGTCCGATACTGCGCTCTCAGTCTCAGGAGCTGCTGATTTAGAGCATCCGAATAACGCTACCGTACATAGAGATGCTATCAACAATGCTTTCATACTGCGTTCCTCATCTTTATATAGTGAATAACACTTATATCTAAGTGAAAGAGACTTAGTGTCTTAACCTTTTAAGAATGCTGGTACATCTTTAATACTGTCAAGCACGACACTTGCAAGCGCTTCACCTTTTTCAGTGATTGGCTTACCGGTTCTCACCAACACTCTAGTACCAACACCAGCGGCTTCTGCAGCCATCATGTCTTCAGCTTTATCGCCGATCATGACCGAGTTAGCCATATCAATCTTCAGAAAGTCACGCGCAGAAATGAACATGCCTGGCTTTGGTTTACGACATTCACAATCTTGTTTGTAGTCACCAACACCGTGCTCAGCGTGGTGCGGGCAGTAATAAATACCATCTAGCTCAACGCCGTTATCAACAAAGTTCCAATCCATCCACTGCGTTAGAGAAAGAAAACGGTCTTCACTAAACATGCCGCGAGCAATACCAGATTGGTTGGTCACTAACACCAATAAATAACCCATATCTTTAAACGCTTTCGCCGCTTCAAACACACCATCGATGTATTCAAAGTCATGTTCATCATGTACGTAGCCGTGATCAACGTTAATCACACCATCACGATCTAAAAAAACAGCAGGTTTAGACAAAATTCAGTTCTCTATCAACTCTCTATTAATCATTAATTATTACACGCTTTATTTGCTTCATCACTATCTATTTAGTTTTGCGTTCGTTAACGATTTGTTTCTAGTTTAACTTCGCAACTCGCGTTTAGCCGTCTAGACGTAAAAATATCTATTGACTTAGATCATAGAACACCATAGCATCATCTGTAAATCGAGTGAGTCATCAATATATTATTCTGTTCTACCTGCACGGGTTTCTCTATGATTAAAGTGAATCAAGTCAATAAGGTTTTTTATCAAGGCACTAAAGAAATCAATGCCTTAATTGATATCAACCTCCACATACCTCAAGGTCAAATCTTTGGAGTCATCGGCTCTTCAGGTGCAGGCAAAAGTACCCTTATCCGTTGTGTAAACATGTTGGAAGCTCCAACATCAGGTGAAGTGATTGTTGACGGTATCGACCTGACAAAACTCAGCAAATCAGAACTTAGCGAAGCACGCCGTAACATCGGCATGATATTCCAACACTTCAATCTGCTGTCTTCTCGTACTGTATTTAACAATGTAGCACTGCCTTTAGAGCTTGCTGGTAAAGATAAAGCTGCGATTGAAGCGAAAGTGAGTGAACTACTTGAGCTTGTCGGCCTATCTGATAAGCGTGATACCTACCCTGCGAACTTAAGTGGTGGTCAAAAGCAGCGTGTCGCGATTGCTCGTGCGCTAGCTTCAGACCCGAAAGTACTACTGTGTGATGAAGCGACCAGTGCTCTGGATCCAGCAACGACTCAATCTATTCTTGAGCTACTACGTGAAATCAACCGCAAGCTACACATCACGATCCTACTTATTACGCACGAGATGGACGTAGTTAAGAGCATTTGTCACGAAGTCGCGATCATTGGTGGTGGCGAGCTAGTAGAGAAAGGCACAGTTGGCGACATATTCGCACACCCTAAGACAGAGCTAGCACATCAGTTTATTCGCTCAACGCTAGACCTATCTATCCCTGAAGATTATCAAGCGCGTTTGCAAGAGACTCGTGTTAACAGTAGCTACCCATTAGTACGTCTTGAGTTTACTGGTGCAACGGTTGATGCTCCGCTGATGACGCAAATTGCTCGTAAATTCAATATCGATGTCAGCATCTTAAGCTCTGACCTCGATTACGCCGGCGGCGTGAAGTTCGGCATGATGGTCGCAGAGCTGTTCGGTAACGAAGCCGATGATAATGCTGCTATCCAATTCCTACGCGACAACAATGTAAAAGTAGAGGTGCTTGGTTATGTCCTTTAGTTTCAACGAGATTGCTGACTGGATCAGCCTTAACGGCAACCTTCTATTGGAAGCAACAGGCGAGACACTTTACATGGTTGCTGTTGCTGGCATCGTTGGTTTCGCTGTCGGTATCCCATTAGGCGTGATTCTACACACGACTAAAAAAGGTGGTCTGTTAGAGAACACCAAGCTAAACAAAATTCTTGGTGCGGTTGTGAACGTGGGCCGTTCTGTGCCTTTCTTAGTACTGATGGTAGCGATCATCCCTCTCACCAAGATGCTGATTGGTACCTTCATCGGTACAACCGCAGCGATTGTTCCGCTGACGATTGGTGCTATCCCATTCGTAGCTCGACTTATCGAGAGTGCACTACTTGAAGTACCAACAGGTCTAGTGGAAGCAGCTCAGTCAATGGGCGCAACACCAACACAAATCATCAATAAGGTTCTGCTTCCTGAAGCACTGCCGACTATCATCAACTCAGTGACGATTACGCTAGTGACTCTTGTGAGTTACTCGGCAATGGCCGGAACTGTGGGTGGTGGTGGCCTAGGTGATGTCGCGATTCGTTACGGATTTCACCGCTACGATGTGACCATTATGGCAGTGACAGTCGTCATGTTGATTGTGCTAGTACAAATTATTCAATCAATCGGTGATTCATTAGTTCGCCGCGTTGACCACAGATAACGACTTACAGACCAAAATCAAAGTCATCTGAACCAAATTAAATAGATTTATTAAAAGGAGATTATTATGAAATTTAACCTTAAAGGTTTACTTACTATTGCAGCAGCAGCTTCAGCGCTAGTACTAGCAGGTTGTGGTGATAAAGAAGTCGATACTTCTAAGATCAAAGTTGGCGTAATGGCAGGTGCAGAAGCACAAGTTGCTGAAGTAGCAGCTAAAGTCGCGAAAGAGCAATACGGCCTGGATGTTGAACTGGTCACTTTTACGGATTATGTAACACCTAACGCAGCGCTAGATGATGGTTCTATCGACATCAATGCATTCCAACACACGCCGTACCTAGATCAGCAAGTGGCTGACCGTGGTTACAAGCTAACGGTCGCTGGTAACACTTTTGTTTACCCTATTGCAGGTTACTCTAAAGAAATTAAATCGGTAGATGAAATCCAAGATGGTGCTCGTATCGCTGTACCAAACGATCCAACAAACCTAGGTCGTTCTCTACTGCTTCTTGAGCAGCAAGGTTTACTTGAACTTCGTGAAGGTGCAGGTCTTCTAGCTACCGTTCGTGACATCGTTGGTAACCCTAAGAACCTAACGATTGTTGAACTAGACGCAGCTCAACTGCCACGTTCTCTTGATGATGTAACTTTATCTATCATCAACACTACTTACGCGAGCTCTATCAACCTGACTCCACAAAAAGACGGCGTATTCGTTGAAGACAAAGATTCTCCATACGTGAACCTAATCGTTTCTCGTGAAGACAACCTAAATGCAGAAAACGTACAAAACTTCGTTAAAGCATATCAAACTGAAGAAGTGTACAACGCAGCTTCTGACATCTTCCAAGGTGGCGTAGTTAAAGGTTGGTAATCAGCTTAAATAGACACTTATAGATACCGAAAGGGGCTGACTCAATGTCAGCCCCTTTTTTAATGATGAAAGTTTGCTAAAAAGTAAAGCTTCTCAGGGTGAATCAAACGAAGTCGATTACTTGAGGTGATCCCAAGAAATGTTGGATACCAGACGGCAATCATCACACTTGAAATAGAAAATATCGTGGATCGGCGCATCTAACAGCCATTCACCACCACATTGTGGGCATTTGCGCTCTTTTTCATCTTTCAGGCTGATCCCACCGACACGATATAAGTAGTAGTAAGTTGGAATCTTAGTCAGAAATTCAATGCGCCCTCTTAGACCCCAACCGCGTTTAAACAGCACACTCTTAGTATCACTGATCTCGGTTAGCGTTGCATGTTCAGCACGGCAACCACCACCCATTTGCACTTCATCACAGGCTTGCCATTCGGTTTGCCATTTCAGTACGGCTTTATGATCGCCATTAAATGTCGGCGGGTTACGATATAGTGGGATCGGCAACAAGCTGTCGCCACTGCGCAGCGGTGAACAGGTATGCACGAACGTCGTGTACAACACCTGCCAGCTCGGCGTTTCATCTTCGGCTACTTCTTCGGAGTTAAGATCTCGGCCAAGCAGACGCATCTTAGGCGCTAATAAACTCGCCGCAGATAAGCGCTCGAAACAGACTTTGACGAAGTCTGAATGATTACGTGGGTGTAAGCTATCTTGCTCCGGACACACAACGCGAACATAGAATTCACCGTCACCCATCACGATTGGAAACTCACGACCTAACACTTGTCCGTTATAACGAAGAGCATCCATTAAGCCATTAACCGCCTTATCGACAGCGCTTACCGTTGTGTTATCAAAACACTCAAATTGAAGTTCTAGTACGTACATCTATTTATACCGCTGGTTGTAGCTTTTCTAAAAATTCTGCCAATGTCTCGGCTAGTACATCACGATTTTTGGTGCCTAAGCGCTCTAGGATCACGTTACCCGTTAGGTTACAGATAGAGATAACATCCAGTTCAGCATCAGTCGCAGCAATGAAAACCGTTGGTTTTAGCTTCAAACGACGCTGAGTTACCAAGTGACCCAAAATATTTTCTTGTAGGCATTCGAAATCTTCATCACTCCAAATCTGTAACAGAGTCAGTTCGTTACCATCAAAAGTCGCGTTCATATCCGCACTAAATTGTGCGCCGTAGAAAGTCTTGACGTCTTCATGCAGAGTCAACTCAATACCAGTTTCAACATTGGTGAAATCTGCGAATTGCTCACGTGGATAGTGTTTCCACAACACGGCATCACCACTCTCTTCTTCTACGCATGGCGATACGATGTCCACCAACTCCTCATTACGAGGTAAGCTTTGGTGTTGCTGCTGCCACGCGTCAACGTATCGCTGACTAAAAGAAAGTAGTGCGTCTTGAGCACGTTGAGTCATGAAAATCTCCTAAACACAAAATAATAAATAGAATCGGGGACCTTTCCGTGCCGATTAAGCGATGACTTAATGACAGGGTAATGGGGATTCAGTAAAATCGACCCCATTCTAATCGAATTTGAAACGAAAGTATGAGCAAATATTCTGACGCAAAAGAGCTAGCGGGGTTAACCCTGGGCCAAAAAACTGAGTACTCTAACCAATACGATGCAAGTTTATTGCAACCAGTACCTCGTAGCCTTAATCGTAATGATCTTGCGTTAAACGGCGAACTGCCTTTTGTTGGTCATGATATTTGGACGATGTACGAGCTTTCGTGGCTAAACACCAATGGCTTACCACAAGTGGCTGTTGGTGAAGTGTTCATTCCGGCAACCAGCCAAAATTTGATTGAGTCAAAATCTTTCAAGCTGTACCTAAACAGCTACAACCAAACTCAGTTTGAAAACTGGGATCAAGTCACTGAGCGTCTAACTCAAGATTTGTCGGCATGTGCAGGCGAGTCTGTGATTGTGAATGTAAACTCAGTAACCGATTACACCAACCAACCTATCGTGACGATGGAAGGTGACTGTATCGACAATCAAGACATCCAAATCACCAGCTATGATTTTGAAGCGTCACTGCTTGAAGGCGCTGCTGGCGAGCAAGAAGTAGAAGAAACTCTACATAGTCACTTATTGAAGTCGAACTGCTTAATCACCAATCAACCGGATTGGGGCAGCGTAGAGATCGCATATTCCGGTAAGCAAATTGACCGTGAAGCTCTGCTACGCTATTTAGTTTCTTTCCGTGAGCACAATGAATTCCACGAACAGTGTGTTGAGCGTATCTTCACTGACATCATGAAATACTGTGCACCATCGAAGCTAACCGTATTTGCACGTTACACGCGTCGTGGCGGTCTGGATATCAATCCATATCGTTCAACTGAGCAAGATAGACCAAGCCACAATAAGCGTATGGCTCGCCAATAATCGGCGTGAACCGCCCACACTTATTTGAACCTACAAAATCTTTAAAGGGACATTGAAATGCGTTGGTTATACGTTGTTAGTCTATTCATTTTAAGCTTAAGTACATCGGTTAATGCGTCGGTCTATTCGTCGGCGCTCCTCAATGAAGCCAATAACTTGGTTGAGATAGAACCGAGTCAAGCAAAACGAATGGCCAACAGCTACCTAACGCTACGTATCCTTTCAGATAAACGCGAAAAGAGCCCGTCAGCTATTTCTCGTGAAGAGGCCGACTCTTCGATTAGAACCCCGAACAGCAGTATCGATGCGTATAAGATCTTAGCGAAAGCAGAGTTTAATCTAGGCAACATTCGTATTGCGATTCAGCACATCGACAAAGCCTCTGAGCTAGCAAAAACCTATAAGCTTGAGTATCTAAAGTTAGATCTGGAAATACTTAAAGTTAGGTTACTTTGGCTTACGGACAGAAAATCTGCCCAAGCAGAATCAGAGCTAAAAAAAATAGAAACAAGCTTAGAGTCGGTTAATAAGACCTTACGCCTGACGGAAGGGATTACCTATCGCTTAATCATGTTGAAAGCCGACATTTCTTCTTATAACAACAACGTAGGGGAAGCAGAAAAACTCTATCAAGAAGCAAAAACTTACCTAGAACAGCGTCACTCGGAAAAAGTCGTCATTGATTATCACATCACCGTCGGCGAGTTTTATCTTACCCATAAAGAGTACAACCATGCACTATCTGAGTTATTGTACGGCTACTGGAAATCAGTAGAAGGTAACCTGAGTTCGCGCTTGGCTAAAGTAAACCGCCTACTTGCACAGCTTTTCTTTGAACGTCAAGTATTAGATAAAGCTCTAGAGCACCTGTCTCAAGCTGCTGACTTTTATGATAATTTTGAAAGCTCTCCCATATTAGCGCAAGTACTAAAAAAGATGGGTGATGTGTACTTCAATCAAGGCAAATATAACCTTGCCCTCGTGCACTTTTTCAATGTCCTTGATCATGAGAGTACAGACCGAGACATCCACCAAGTCATTGACATTCGTCTAAGTTTATCTGCGACTTACTTACGACTTTATAACTACCCTCTAGCCGAGCAATACCTAGCACGAGCTCTTGAACTGCTGGAGTATTCCGACATTCCTAAATTGGAAGGCCGCGCTGCACTCTTATCCGCAGGTTTGGCATACCACCTACAAGAAAGCGAAGATGTAATTAAGCATGCGACACGTGCGCTCAAGATTTCGCGTCAGGTAGAAAACATGCGCCTGTCGCAACACTCCTACCACTTGCTCTCTTTAGGTTATGAGCAAGCAGGGCGTCCACAACAAGCGCTAGCAAATCTCAAACAATACAATATCCTTGTCTCTTTGGAACAACAAAAACTCAACCGTGTTGGTGAAGACGCATTCCGCCAACAAAAAGAGTTTGCCGAGCAAACGCTCCACTATGCAGGTCAAGAACAAGAATTAGAGAAATACAAACTTGAGCACCATAAGTTCCAAAAAATATCGTTCGCCTTATTTTTGTTCAGCATTGTTTTGTTCTTCTTTGTGCTACGCCGAGGCTACATCATTCAAACCTTAGTCACGGAAATGGATTCACTGCGTACCGACCTATTTACACACTCACGCTCAAAGCTTCCAAATCTAAGAATGCTGAACGCGAAGCTATCAAATTCTCTAGAACAAACCAGCCAAAACTTCGAACAATGGCAACTTGGTGAGTTGATTCATGAACCACTCAACGACCGTTTACGCTTTGTGATGATAGATTTGCCGTTCCTACGCAATATGTACACTCAGAACGGTTATAAAGCAGGTTTAGAGCTCGAAGATGCTTTCGGCGAGTTCCTTAAATCTAAGCTCGAAGGTCCTGCGCGCGTCTACCACTTCTCGGATGCGAACTTGCTTTACATCGAACCAAATGCTGACCGTGATACATCGCCTGAGGCTATGTTCAGAAAGATTCAATCTTGGATTAATCACTTCGAACCAGAGCGAAACATTAATCGAACCGTCCGCATGGGCATCGCTGACTACCCGTTCTTGCCACGCGCTTATACCGCGATTAACGACCAAGAGCTGCTCGATGTACTATTAATGTCGACCAACCTGGCACGTGAAATCAGCCTCAAAGAACGCAGTAGCCAATGGGTTTACCTTAAAGCCATCGACAATGCCCCCGCAGCGAGCCTTGCAACGGGTAACATAAGAGAGGCTTGTAAACATGCGATTAATCAAGGGTTAATAAAGATACAATCCTCACACCAGAATGAGGACAATATCAAAAAAATGCTAAAAGATGACTGATTTGCGAGCGGTTAAACGTCGTAGGTCGTGACCTTATTTTTAGTTTTGTTATTATCAAGGTCACGGAATTTCATCTATACGATCGAGTACGATCTACGCGGCGCTAATTAATACACCTATGGGCATTCTTGAAAAAGACATTCAGGCGCAACTCCACCAGCTGAAATATCAGTTGGATCAAGTCCGCTTGACGCAAAGAGATACCTCGTTCAAATTTATTCGAGAACAAAAAGTTCTCAAGCGTATCGTTACGTCTTTAAGTGGTGCATGTGTTGGCAGCAACACTCATTTAGATGAAAACCTCATTGCCCTTAGGGAAGAGCTCGAAAAGCAAAAAGACATTAGCTCAATGATCCCCAAGTTGGCAGTATTAGAAAGGATGCTCAAGCAAAAAACGTTGGCTATGGATAAACAGAACGGATATCTGGATGATAGTATTAAGCACAGTGGGGAAACGCTGCAGCGTATAACTGGCCTTCCGGCACAGCTAAAGCGCGATCTAAGAAACTTACTTAGCTTCTCCGAGTGTCATGGCAGTCAAAAAGTCGACCATGCCATGAAGCTTCTCAGCATTTATGAGCGTGCCATTAAGATTATGGCAAACAACTCACGCACTCATTTTGCCGACGTAGATCAGTCAACTGAACAAGAACTCCTTTCCGAACTATCAAACGAATTACAACACCTGATCACTGAACTCGACTTCGAGGGTGAATCGGGGGATCTACTGACCGATATTAGAGCGAAGCTACTACTTGGTGTTTCAACACAAAACCTACTTGAGCTAGCACTTCAGATCCTCAAACTGGTGATTGATGGCACGAGCCTAGAGCGTAAGCAGTCTGAACAATTTATCGAACAACTCAATTCCTCGCTCGCTTCTAGTATCAAAACAGCAGATCAAAACTCCGACCAGAGCCAAAGCTATTTTGAACATCGCCAAGGTCTTAATTCTGAGTTGAATGAACTTGTTATTAAGAGCCAAAGCTCTGTTGATAAAGCAACGGATATTGATAACTTAAAACTTTCGATAAACCCGCTGCTCAGTGAAATTGCCTCTCTTTCAGAAAGACTGAATCACGCAGAACAGAAAGAACAAGCTCTAATAGAAAGAATGAGCTACGGAAAAAACCAATTAGATTCGCTCTATGAAGTCACCCAAGATTACCGCAAGCGTCTAGAAGATCAGGCTCAGCGTATGCTGCTTGACCCTCTGACTAAGATCTACAACCGTACCGCCTTCACCGATCGTTTAGAGTTAGAATATCGTCGCTGGATTCGCGCACAACACTCACTAAGAGTCGTGCTGCTAGATATCGATAACTTCAAAGCAATTAACGATAGCTTTGGCTATACCGCTGGTGACAAAGCACTCAAGATCATCGCAAGAGCCATCACCAAAGAAATTGGTACTACCGATACTGTCGCTCGCTTTTCTGGTGAAGAGTTCATCTTGCTACTCCCCGAGCAAAGCGATGAATATTGCCATCAAGTGACTCAAAGCATCCAGAATCAAGTCAGCCGCTTACCTTTCAAATTCCGTGACCAACAAATCACAATTACCTTGTGCGCAGCAAGTACTCCGTTTAAAGAGTCAGACACACCTGAAGAAGTATTAGAACGACTCAATAAAACACTTAACAAAGCCAAACAGCGCGGTAACAACCAACTTGTTTGGGACTAAGACTGCCCTAGATTTAATTTATTTCATTTTTTCAAATACTTATCACATACCATATCCCTCAATGTTTGCTAAGCTAATGATTAACATTCGCTTAACAAGCATTCTTGGCAAGCAATGCTGTATTTAAAAGAGCAACGCTGTCGTAATCGTTTCGTCTGGTTAATTCTCTCGCCTTTAACCAAACACTTTCAACGTTAGCTTCTCATCTCGAACTAAAGGGCCACTTCCAACGTCCCCTAGTTCTTTTCAACAAGGAGGCACTATGATCACTCATATCAGCCCTGCCGGTAGCATGGATTTACTCTCTCAACTTGAAGTTGAGCGTCTTAAGAAAACCGCATCTAGTGATCTGTACCAGCTTTATCGTAACTGTACGTTAGCGGTACTCAACTCGGGTAGCCACACCGACAACTCCAAAGAGCTGCTCGATAAATATCAATCGTTTGATGTTGAGGTCGTGCGCCGTGAGCGCGGGATCAAGCTTGAACTGAGCAACCCTCCAGAACATGCCTTTGTCGATGGTGAAATCATCAAGGGTATCCAAGAACACTTATTCTCAGTGTTGCGCGACATTGTCTATGTCAACATGCACCTTGCAGATAACCAAAGACTCAACCTAACCAATGCCACTCATATTACCAACCTTGTATTTGGCATTTTGAGAAATGCAGGCGCACTTACGCCAGGTATCGAACCTAACCTGATCGTGTGCTGGGGTGGTCATTCAATTAATGCCACTGAATACCAATACACTCGCGAAGTGGGGAATGAACTTGGCCTGCGTGAGCTGAATATCTGTACCGGTTGTGGACCGGGGGCAATGGAAGGGCCAATGAAAGGGGCTGCCATTGGTCACGCTAAACAGCGCTATACCGACCACCGTTACTTAGGGCTAACTGAACCATCAATCATTGCGGCTGAGCCACCAAACCCGATAGTGAACGAACTGGTGATAATGCCAGATATCGAGAAGCGTCTTGAGGCATTCGTTCGTATGGCGCATGGCATCATTATTTTCCCCGGTGGTCCAGGCACGGCTGAGGAGCTGCTGTATATCTTAGGGATCATGATGCACCCAAATAACGTCGACCAACCCATGCCGATTGTTTTAACAGGCTCAAAAGAGAGTGAAGCTTACTTCCGTTCTATCGACAAGTTCATCGGCGAAACCTTAGGGCCTGATGCGCAAAAACACTATGAGATCGTAATTGATGACCCAGCACGCGCTGCGAAAATCATGAAGCAGGCAATGCCAGATGTACGCTCTCACCGTAAAGAGACTGGCGATGCCTACAGCTACAACTGGTCACTGCATATTGAACCTGAGTTCCAACTGCCATTCGACCCTACGCATGAATCTATGGCGGCGCTTGATCTGCATATGGATCAGAAAACAGAAAGCCTTGCGGCTAATCTACGTAAAGCCTTCTCAGGAATTGTGGCAGGTAACGTCAAAGCTGAAGGTATTTTGGAGATAGAGGAACATGGCCCCTTCCTGATTGATGGCGACAAAGAGCTGATGACAAAAATGGACCAGCTGCTGAATGACTTTGTTGAACAACATCGAATGAAACTGCCGGGCGGCACTGACTATGTACCTTGCTATAAAATTATGCCTAGCAGCGAATAACAGCAAGTAACTGATAACAAGCCACAAGCATAAAGTTAAACAAGTCATGACGTTTACGTCACCAAAGTTTCAACTCACCAAGTGATACGTTACTATAAGGGGCTAGCAGCCCCTTATTTATTGCCTATTTAGTGGAAACTTATGTCTATCCATCTTGTTATTATCGATGCCTTGAACCTCATCCGACGCGTGCACTCTGTTCAGCCGGACCCAACCGATATAGCAAGAACCATCACCACGACTGCTCGTACTCTTAATCGCATCCTAAACGAATCAAAGCCCACTCATATCATTGCGGTATTTGATCATCATTTACAAGATCGAGGTTGGCGCGCGGAAGTCCTTCCTGCTTATAAGCAAAACCGTAAGCCGATGCCAGAACCATTGATGAAAGGTCTCGATGCGATTCAACAAGCTTGGTGGGAATTAGGTATTGATTCACTGCTCTCTGACGGCGATGAAGCGGATGATCTCGTCGCAACATTGGCAAAGAAAGTCGCTGACCACGGAGAAACTGTCACTATCATTTCCACGGATAAGGGCTACTGCCAACTGTTGTCACCAACGCTTCAGATCCGTGATTATTTCCAACACCGTTGGTTAGATAAGCCCTTTATCGAAGCGGAATTTGGCGTAAAGCCAGAGCAACTGGCAGATTACTGGGGATTAACGGGCGTCAGCTCAAGCCAAGTCCCCGGAATTCCAGGTATAGGGCCAAAAGCAGCCAAAGAGATATTAACGACATACCCTGATATCGAAACAGCATTCCTAGCTGAAGACTTACCGAAAAAGTATCGTAAGAAATTCGATGAGCATATCGAGTCGGCTCGCGTATGTAAGCTCGTTTCTGCACTCAAAACAGACATCGATTTAGGTTTTAATCTGCAAGATATTCGCTACGAAGCTGTGTCTTAATCCGACGTTACAAATTTAGTCATTAAAAGCTAACCGTTAGAAATAGATCGCTTATAAATCAACAAATTAGAAACTCAATCATTAGAAAGCAGAAAAGCCTTAGTCTGAACTAAGGCTTTTTTGTTGTTTCATTTTAAGACGAAACATTGCACTTATACTGATAACTCTCTATTTCTAGAGTAACTTTCAGCTAAGAGCAGATTAGAAGCTATAAGCGATAGAAGCTTTAAAGTTACGACCCGCTTCATAGCTGGTGTACTTTTCTGAACCCCAAGAGATACCAAAACCAGTATGCTCAGCGTACTTCTTATCAAGCAGGTTATCGATACCAAGGTTCATCTCTAGGTCTTTAGCAAACGTCGGTGTGTAAGCCGCCCAAATGTTGTGCGTTGCGAAGCCTGAGCGTTTGATCTCTTTGCCTTTTTCGTTCTCGTAATCGTTCCCCGGAACAAAGCGTGAGTCCCAACCAAACACAAATTCATTGTTTAGGCTGTAGTTAAAACCGGCCTTAAAGTTATGAATACCGGTTTTATTCATGTGGCTTGTCTTGCCATTTTTCAGGCTCTTTTGCTCGCCATCAGAGTAAGAGTGGTTAGCGTAAACACTTAACGCGTCTAACTGATAGCTCAATACAGTCTCTACACCCCAAACTTCAACATCATACTTATTCGATAATGTTGCGTTGTTCTTAGTTGGGTGCATTTGGTTATCAAGGTCGTAGGTATAAGCCGTGAAACCTAGAATCGCGTAATCAGCCGCAAGCAAACGTGTTAGCTCGTAATCAAAGCCCGCTTCGTAGTTATTACCCGTCATCGCCTTAGTATCAGACTGCTTAACTTTGCTTGGTGCTTTCATCGTTAGCGTTTCTGGTAGTGACGCGCCTTTAAACAGACGACCGTAACCCACACGAAGTTTTAGGTTTTCCGTTGTTTGGTATTCACCTTTGAACTTTGGAGATAGCTGATCAAACTCGCCCTTATACACGCCACCCAGTTTATGAACGTCGTAACGAAGACCTGTTGTCAGACGGAAATCGCTGAATTCGTACATATCTTGTAGATACAGACCGTAAGCCGTCACCGTACCACCATCCATGCTGTACTTCTCAGTTTGGCCTTGCTTAGTACCGCTTAGATATACGCCTTCACCAGCATCAATCCATTGCTTGGCTTTGTAGCCCTCAAGACCAAAAGTAAGCTCATGCTCACCAACCCAAGAAACGTTACGAATGTCACCACCAATGGTTGTTACATTGTATTCACGCTTAGGGTAAGACATTTTGCCATCTTTGAACCATTTACCTGCCGGTGTTTTGCCCCAAGCGGTGCCTTCAAGAGCATCACGATCCATGTATTGACGGTTGTAGTAAACATTACTTTTCAGACGAACTAGATCACTACCTGCATCGTATTCGTGCTGTAGCGTCACTGTATCGCGATTAAGCGAATGATAGTCGTGTCTATCGTCAGCATACAGAGCACCCGCCTTTTCGCCAGAAAGCTGACGCGTACCACCATCACTGTATCGGTTGAAAGTCAGTTTAAATTCATTGGCATCATTAGGAATGAAAACAACTTTGGCCAAACCCGACTTAAGCTCCCCCTGCTTAGAGGTTACCGCTTCTTGATCAGGAATGTGCAGATCGCCATCTTCTGAATAGTTCGCAATGCCCATGAACTGTAGCTTGTCGTTCACTTTTGCATACACAGCAACGTTGGTTGCAAAACGCTCATAAGCTGTTTGATAGCTTGTTTTTACTCGAGCACCAACGCTTTCACCCGGCTTAAGAAGATCGCTTGGGTCTTTCGTTTCGTAGCTAAATGAACCATTGATAGCACCAGAACCTGACAGTGCAGAGTTACCACCTAATTCAATTTCAGCTCTTTTTAGCATTGCAGGATCAATCGCTTGGTCACCAGAGTGGTGGAAAAGCTGACCTTCTTGTCGCGCACCATCAATAGTCACTACGGCAAATTTGTCTTCCATACCACGTACAAATACTTTGCGAGAGTAACGTGCGTTCCCGTCAACCGTAACGCTAGGCATAGTATTCAAAACATCTTTGATGTCTGATGCTTGCTTCTTTTCCAGTGTGTCAGAGTTGATTTCAGTCTGAATCAATTGGTCAAGGGCAGAACCGATAACGACTACGGTTTCTGGTTCGTCGGCAGCAAATGCTGTAAATGAGGTTAAGGCAACCGTAACGGCTACTGATAATGCTTTAAGTTTCATAATGCGACTTATATTTTATAGATTTAAGTAAAAGTGCACGAATAATACATGACACTAATAACAATGTTAATAGTAATAGTTATCATTTACATTCTTTACTTACATTTACTTACTTATAATAAAATACAATTTGATTAGGATGTTCTTGCTGTAATTTACTGCTGAATTTTAAATAAACCCTTCTTCGTTTCATCGCTGAACTAGGTAGCCGTAAGTATCGATAGCTTACGGCTTTTTTGTCTCATATTGACACTAATAGTCGACAATTCGACGACTATCAACCAAGTTGAATTAGTCACATTTACACTTAAATATGACTAAAAACGCATATAGACCAACCTTTCTAAACTACCCATACGAAGCGATAATCAAGCTCATAAACAAACTTCAGATATAAAAAATGCCCCTTAAAGGATAACACTGATCATTTAAGCATTTTCCTGATCAGTTGAACGATCCTACAGATGGTTAACAATACCCTTAAGCACTTTTGTTTAAGGGTATTTTTTTATGCTGTCACACTGGTTAATCGATGTTGACGATTTTGCTAATCCAGAATCTCTTTCTTTGTTCCAAAAAGACCTTCCGCTAGATTGGATAAACCAAGCTTTATCTGAAACGAACAAAGCGAGCATGCGCCGTAGAAAGTTACCTGCCGAACTTGTTGTATGGTTAGTCGTTGGTATTGGTCTATATCGAGATAGACCGATTACTGATGTACTCGATAAACTCGACCTCAAATTGTCTAATTCATTGGGTGAAACAATTGCACCTAGTGCAATTCCTCAGGCAAGAAAACGCCTCACCGCTAAGCCTTTAAAGTCATTATTCTCAATCACAGCAAAGCACTGGACACAGTCGGAAGATGCGGGTGATAAATGGAATGGTTTGAGCCTATTTTCAATCGATGGCACACAGTTTAGAACTCACGACAATCCAAGCTTAGCTGAGCATTATCAATATGTTTACTACCGAAAAGACAGGCACACTGAATATCCAATCGTTCGAATGTGCGCACTCACATCACTACGGAGTCGACTTATTCATGATGTGGCTTTTGGGGAAAGTTCTAAAGGTGAAATCAGCTATGCAAAAGATTTAATTTCATCAGCAGTCCCGAATTCATTGACCATTTTTGACCGTTGCTACTTGAGCGCAGAACTTATGCTTAACTGGCAACAAGAGCATGGGACAAGTCACTGGATGACGCCAATAAAGTCGAATGTGAAATATGAAACCATCGAGCAACTCGATGATGATGGGCGAGATCTGATTGTAGAGATGAAAGTCTCTCCACAAGCTAGAAAGCAAGACCCGAGCCTCCCGGAAACGTGGAAAGCTAGGCTGGCTCTATACCCCGATGATGGTGAACAACAACCCAATCATATACAAGGGCTGCTGACTTCTCTAACAGATAGAAAATACAGTTTAAAATCATTATTAGATGTGTACTTCGAAAGGTGGGAAATCGAGAATAGTTATGGCGAGATTAAGCATGACATGCTTGACGATGAAATTCTGCTCCGCAGTCAATCTGTAGAGGGTGTAGAGCAAGAGATATGGGGTATCCTTATCGCGTATAACTTAATCCGCCTGGAGATTAGCCGAATAGCAAAAGAGGCTGAAGTCTCACCACTTAGGATAAGCTTTACGATGGCACTTCGAGATATTCAAGATGAGCTAATGTGGTGTGCTATCGCCTCCCCAGGTTCGGTTCCCAAAAAGCTGCGAGCTATGAGAGAGCGAGTGAAACGTTATATTTTGCCCGAAAAACAAAAACGGCCCAAAGATAGGACCGTTCGTTTTAGTAAGACTCGCTACACTGTGCGATCTAAACACCTTAAATGATAGGTGTTGCCTTAAAGGAGCATTTTCTTTATCACTGACACACTAATGTAAATATTAGTACGGTGAGATATTCGAAAGCGACTGAATATGAACCGTGATCTCTTCGCGATCGTGGTAAAGGTGCTTCGCCTGCATCTTGAATTTAACTTTGTTATCAATCAGGAACTGTTTCAGGTTCTCGATATCCTGCAGTACTTCATCGTAACGGCCTTTCATTGGCAGTTTAAGGTTGAACAATGCTTCTTTCGCCCAGCCTTTGATGATCCACTCACCCATTAAGTGAGCAACACGAGCTGGCTTCTCAACCATGTCACAGATAATCCAAGTAACGTTCTTACGGTCAGGTTCAAATTTAAAGCCATCTACCATATGGTGCTTGATTTGACCCGTTTCCATTAGGCTGTCCGCCATCATGCCGTTGTCAACACAGTGAACGAACATAGAACGCTTAACCAGTTGGTAAGTCCAACCACCTGGACACGCACCTAAATCTACGCCCCACATACCAGGAGCAAGACGCTCATCCCACTCATCACGAGGGATGAATACGTGGAACGCTTCTTCTAGCTTCAATGTAGAACGGCTTGGCGCATCTGATGGGAACTTCAAACGAGGAATGCCCATAAAGAACTGTGAGTTATTGGTTGGGTAAGAGTAACCCACCAAGCAATGACCCGGAGCGATAAAACATAAGTGAAGCACAGGCTTCTTAACATTGTCTTTCGCTGTCATCAGACCTTTACCACGCATAGCTTGACGCATTGGCACGGTAAACTTACGGCAGAACTTCAAAAGCTCTTTCGCTTCATTGGTGTCTGGCGTTTCAATACGGATATCGCCACAACGTGGGAAACCTTCTTTCTCAGAAAGCGCCTCAAGAATTGGAGAGATACGATCATCAGTCGGCAGATCTTTGATTTCAGTGGCTACCGCGATCATTTGACGAGCAAAGATCAGCGATTGGAAGTCGATCTCTTTAACCAATTTATCGGCTTCGCCTGCTTGATAACATTCAAACAATACAAAGCCTGTATTGTTCTTTAAGCGAGGAAAACCAAACACTTCCAGTTGTGTTGCCTTGTCTTGAATTTCGCCAGCACATTCTTTTTCAAAACCAGAGCGACAATAAAGTAGTACGTGTTTCACTGAGTTACCTCTTTTATATTCAAAGCAGCGAAGGAGAAGACTCCCCAACCAATGATAAATAGTAGACCACCAAACGGAGTGATAGGGCCGAACCATTTTATTCCTGTCAGTGCCAAGCCATAAAGGCTGCCACTAAAACAAAGGATGCCGATGATAAAGCAAATTGCCGCAATGAAAAAATATTTTTGTGATTTAGCGCCAAGTTTCATCTGCAGTAGAGCGCCACACGCCAATATCGCCAAAGTATGGATAAACTGATACTGAACACCCGTCTCAAACACGCCTAACAGATACTCAGGTAAAATAGCTTTCAACCCGTGAGCCGCGAAGGCACCAAGCATCACAGCAATCGCGCCAGAGATACCTGCAAACGTGAGTAAATACTTACTTCTCATCGAGTACCTCTTTGATAAACGCCGACAGCTTCTCAACCGTTAAGGCAATATTCTGCTGCTCTGTGTAACCAGAACTCTTACGAGGCTTAAAGCTGTGATCACCGTCTGGGATAAATTCAACACGAATAGAATCCGACAGGGCGAAATCGGTAAACTCTTCACGCTTACCAAAGGTATCGCGCTCACCCTGCAAAATAAGACATGGCTTTTGTAACTCAGCTAAGTGCTCACCTTTGTACTTCTCTGGCTTACCTGGAGGGTGGAAAGGAAAGCCTAAACAGGCCATCGCTGCCACCTTATCAACTTCAGACAAATGGCTCGCCATACGCCCTCCCATCGATTTTCCGCCAATCACAAGCTTATCGGCATCGCACTGCTCAATGATGTCTTGGTAAGCTTCAAGCAGCTTAGGGGCTCTGTCAGGTGGACGACGCTTGCCATCTTCAGCACGTTTAACCATGTAAGGGAAATTAAAACGAATCACTCGTATCCCTTTAAAGGCTAACCCTTTTGCCACCAACTGCATGAATTCATGATCCATACCTGCGCCAGCACCATGTGCAAAGACAAAGGTGATTGGATTGTTTTCACCATCAATGATGACGTTATTCATCGAGTAAATCCTCTTGTTCACTTTGCGCTTTCGCCAGCATCCAATCACGGAAGGTAGCGATACGGCCCATATCGGCTTGTTTCTCATGACAAACCACATAGAAGGCATTCTTGCTCACCAATACTTCGTCAAAAGGCGCAATCAAACGACCCGCTTCGATTTCAGGTTGCGCCAACACGTTGTTACCCAGTGCAATACCTTGGCCGTGAGCTGCCGCCTGCAACACCATGGTTGAGTGGCTAAAGATAGGACCGTGATTGACGTTTACCCCATCGATGCCATTTTGCTTAGCGAACTGCTTCCAATCCTTTCGAGAAGTATCATGCAATAGCGTATGACATGCCAAATCGCTTAGAGATTCTAATGGTTTGGTACCAAGCAACACTGAAGGTGAGCAAAGAGGGATCAAGTATTCTTGATAAAGCTTATCGGCTCTAAGCCCCGACCAATTGCCTCGACCATAATAAATAGCTACGTCTACGTCATCGGTCAGCGAGCCTTCATCCATATCAACGGCTTTAATTCGTACGTCGATATCAGGTTCTTGCTGATTAAAGTCTGCAAGCCTTGGCACTAACCATTGAATGGCAAAGCTTGGCGGTAAGCTGATGGTCAATGCGCCCTTCTCACTTCGCTCAAGCACTTTATCCGTCGCTTCTGCCAGTGATGTAAAAATATCTTTGATGTCTAAGAAGTAGCTCTGACCTTCTTCAGTCAGCAGCAAAGAGCGATTTCTTCGACGAAACAGCTTCAAAGACAAGAATTCTTCAAGCGCTTTAATCTGATGACTCACTGCAGCTTGAGTAACAAACAACTCTTCTGCAGCGCGCGTAAAACTCAAGTGTCGAGCAGCGGCTTCAAACACTCTTAGCGAGTTTAATGGGGGTAATCGACGAGACATAGGTACTCTCTAAATAAGCATTAGTTTTTTTTATCTGAAACATTATAATTTGTCCATTGCCTAGCGGCCAGAGAAATTCTATATTTCATCCCGCAGTAGCTAGCCTGAACGGCTTGATTCTCTCTAGAATCAATTGGTTTAGCTCCTGCGATGTTGTGTTTGCAAACTCGTTCTTTTCGAGTTGGGTAGAGTTCTACCAAATGTTTTGTTGCAGTTCTATACTGAAACGAGACATGTACTTCCTGTATTTATTTTGACCTGTCTGTCAAATTTGTTTACACCGCCTTATGGGCGGTGTTTTTTTATGTGCAAAGAAAAATAACAACAAGTTTATCAATAGCTGTGCTAATTAATCTTTGTTATTTTTCATCGTTAATCACAGAATCAGACACCCACTCAAATAATCAACTGAACACATACAAATAGAACCATTGAATAGCACTAAAAAGTAACAGAGTTCCTCAGATACTCACACTTCTTCGGTCACCTACAAGCCAACTTAAACCCCATCATTTCAATCTCAGAGTCTCAAGAAAGAGCATGATGATACCACGTCCAAACGCATGCCTCTTTCTACTGTCAATCCTTCATCATAGACAATAAAAAAGCCGCTTACTTTTCAGTATGCGGCTTTGCAAAATTATTAACGGTTGGTCAACACACCACTATGGGCGGTAAACCTTAACGTTGTGGAAGCCTTGCTCTTGCAAGTAAAGCGCTTGCAGACGGCTCATGACACCACGGTCACAGTACAACAAGTACTCTTTCGATTGGTCTAGGTCACCAAACTGAGTTGAAAGCTTGAAGAACGGGATGTGTTTGATTTCAACACCATCGATCTCTAGCGGGCTTTCGTCTTCTTCGTCTGGGCTACGGATATCAAGAACGACAGCGTGCTCAGCAACGGCTTGAACTTGCTCCACTTCTGGTGCCTGTTCTTGGCTCTCTTTCTCGATATCACGGATATCCATAATACGAGCATTCTCGATCACTTGCTCTAGCACTTCGAAGTTAAACTTAGCTTCTTCCGCTTCTAGTTTGCCTTTCTTCGCTTTCACGGTCGGCTTCTTAGAGATAACACCACAATACTCAGGCATTACTTTAGCGAAGTCTTCAGTACCAATCTTACGAGACAGGTCGATGATGTCTTCTTTGTCCCAGTTGATCAGTGGACGAAGGATCAAAGTGTCCGTCACGTTGTCGATATGACGCAGGTTAGTTAGCGTTTGGCTAGAGACCTGACCAAGAGCTTCACCCGTTACTAGTGCTTCGATACCGAAACGCTCTGCAACCATACCACCAGCACGCATGAACATACGCTTAAGAACAACGCCCATTTGGCCGTCTTCAACGTTCTCAAGGATCTCTGCAACTACAGGTTCAAAATCGATAGAGATAAACTTCACCTTTGCAGATGAACCGTATTTATCCCATAGGTAGTGAGAAACTTGCTTAACACCAATCTCGTGAGCAGGGCCACCAAGATTGAAGAAGCAGTAATGCACTTTAGAACCACGTTTGATGTGTAAGTAGCTTGAAACACCAGAATCAAAGCCACCAGAGATCAAGCTAAGCAGATCTTCTTGAGTACCAAGAGGGAAACCACCTAGGCCTTTATGACGTTCAATAACTTGGTTTAGCTTATCGTTCTCGACTTCAACTTTAACGGTAATATCTGGATTTTTCAGTTTTACTTTTGCTGATTCAACCGCTTGATTTAGACCGCCGCCTACGTAGCGTTCTAGCTCGATAGAAGTAAAGTCATGCTTACCACGACGCTTAGCACGTACAGAGAAAGTCTTACCTTCAATAAGAGCACCGCTACGCTCAAGGACTTGCTCGTAAATATTGTGCAGGTCTTTAAATTCTGATTGCTGAACTTCAAGGGAGTGATGAATACCCGGAGTTTGCGTCAATACTTCGAGTGTTTCTTTAAAGTATTTGTCGCTCTCAGACGTCACTTCGATATGGTCACGGCGGTTGAAGACAGCCACAGACTCAGTACGACGCTGAAGAATAGTACGAATATTACGTTCTAGAATCTTTGTGAAGCGCTTACGCACCGATTCACTTTTTACAAAAATTTCCGGGTGGGGCTTAACAATAAATTTCATAGTACTTTCACGCCAATAAGGTTCACAATTTTAATAGGTTCATCACCACGTAAAAGGTCATTTCACATAGTTATTGAAGCAATAATAGATCAATATTAAATCTAAGGGCGCGAATTATACATGAGAAAATCAAACAAGGAAAAGAGTGCGTGCTTTGGTGCCATTAATAAACTCACCTTAGTGACAAACTATCGTCTCGATTTCATCCAAGCTCATTTATCCATATCTTCTCTTCTCTTCTCTTCTCTTCTCTTCTCTTACTAGCTTGGTACAAACCCTTTTGTGTATCAGACAAAGAAAAAGCCCAATCTACGACAGATTGAGCTTTGGGATGCATATTCTTGGTAAATACTATTCAGTGATTACTGGGACTTCTTCACTGTAAAGCGGTTCGCCCTGCATAATACTGATTTCAACACGACGGTTTAAGCTACGTTGCCATTCAGTATCGTTCGGCTCTACTGGCTCAGTATCGGCCATACCGCGAACTCTTAAACGTTGATGAGAGAAACCACGGACCTTTTCCATCTCTTGAGCCACAGACACCGCACGCTGCGATGACAAATCCCAATTAGAGCGATAAAGCTCAGAATCAAGACGTTGATTATCAGTATGCCCAGAGATTCGGACAATGCCCGGAACATCTTTCACTAACTCGGCAACCTGTCTAACCAATGGTCGGAACTTAGGTTGTAGGAAAGCAGAACCCGATGGGAATGCGCCTTTTTCACGAATTCGAATCACAATTTGCTGGCCAAGGTTTTCCACCTCAATCGCGCCTTGGTCGATCTCTCGCTCCAACGCCTTCTTGATGCTCTCCATCAAGGTTTCCATCTCTTGAGACTGTTCTTGAGCTTGCTGTTGCTGCTGATCTGATTCTGAGTTTTGGTTGTTGTGCGCAGAAACCTCTGCTGATTTACCCCCAGTCATCTTGCCCTGATCACGCATCGTACCGCCAGCACGCTCAGACTCCCCTTCATGAAACTCTAGAGTTTGCTGCGTAATATCAATGGTTTGCTGCATGATTACATCAATAGGCGTCGGTTCTGGGCGACCAGGACGAAACTCCTGCGCAATAATGCTGGTACCTTTAGGAATGTCTTTTACTTCCAAGCGGTTTTGTACACCAAACGCGAATTTCATTGAGCCTGCGATCTGTTTAAATTTCAGTACGTCCATCTCAGAGAATGAGAGGAGCAGTACAAAGAAACACATCAACAATGACATCAAGTCAGCAAATGTTCCCATCCATTGTGGCAAACCCGGAGGGGGACATTTACATGGATTTTCTTCATCCATTTTTATTCCCCTTAAGCCATTTCACCATCAATCGTACGTTTACCTTCGTTAAGGTAACTCTTCAGGTAACCGTCAATAACTCGTGGGTTTTGACCATCTTGAATCGCGAGTACGCCATCCATCACCAAACGACGATTCAGTGTCTCTTGGTCACGACGTAGAGCAAGTTTGTCCGCGATAGGGAAGAACACCATGTTCGAAAGAATTGCACCATATAGAGTGGTTAAAAGTGCAACCGCCATCGCCGGCCCGATCGCTTTTGGATCATCCATGTTCGAAAGCATGGCAACCAAACCAACCAAGGTACCAATCATACCCATTGCGGGTGCAACATCACCAAAAGCTGTAAATACTTTAGCGCCCTGTTCGTGACGTTCTGTGGTTAACGCGATGTCTTTTTGCAGTGCTGCACGCACTACATCACCATCATGGCCATCAACCAATAGGTCGATACCCTTTTGCATGAAACTGTTGCTGATTTCCATCTCTTCAAGTGCTAAGAAACCGCCTTTACGCGCGGCATCCGCCATCTCTACGACTTTAGCAATAAGATCTTCTGGCTCATCGGCTTTAAACATAAATGCTTTACCGGCAATTTTTGCCGCACCAAAGAACTGTCCCATGGTGAATTTCATTAGAACAACAAACGTTGAACCACCAATCACGATCAAAACGGATGTCGTGTCATAGAACATCCCGAGGCTTCCACCTAGGATCATTGCCATAATTACGAAGGCAAATCCACCAATCAAACCTATTAGGGTTGCTAAATCCACTGAGCACTCCTCATGCTTTTTTACAGTTCTACGTCGACGATAATATTCTTATCGGCAAGACTATAAGATCTTTTAGTTAATTCTTCGTCTAAGTATCACACTTTTCGTTTTTGAATCACAACTATTGGCTTACTTTGGACTTATCCAAAGCGTATAAACTCGATAAAGCCACGGTTATTCAATCAAAGTAAATTCAAGCGCCTTAAAAACGAACTTTCTAGCAAAAATTCTTGGTTACATTTGACCATCTCAGCGGCCTAGGGTAACGTTCGTTCATCTTTCCAAACGCAGATTTATTATGGCTACTAAGAAACCTGAAAATATGAGCTTTGAAGCGGCTATCGAAGAGCTTGATGGCTTGGTTGATCAACTAGAAAATGGTGATCTAGCTTTAGATGATGCGCTGAAAAAGTTCGAACGAGGCATCTCCCTCGCTCGTGCTGGTCAAAGTAAACTAAACGACGCTGAACAGCGTGTTAGCATCCTGCTGCAAAATGATGAAAATGCAGAACTGAGTGACTTTAACCCACAACCTGAATAACAAATTGTATGAGATCCCCTATGATCGAGACGTTATTGTCTTATCAAGCACGTAATAACGAGCAACTTAACCTTTGGCTTGATCGCCTGCCACACCAAAATCAGAATCTCATTAACGCGATGCGTTATGGGTTACTTTTAGGCGGCAAACGCGCACGTCCGTTTCTTGTCTACATTACAGGGGAAATGCTCGGTTGCACTGCGGAAGAACTCGACACTCCAGCTTCAGCAATCGAATGTATTCATGCCTATTCTCTGATTCACGACGACCTTCCAGCAATGGACGACGACGAATTGCGTCGTGGCCATCAGACTTGTCACATTAAATACGATGAAGCAACGGCAATTTTAACTGGCGATGCACTACAAACTCTCGCGTTTACTATACTTGCGGAAGGTACATTAAGTGCTGACGGGGAGAGCAATCGCGTTCGAATGATTCAACGCCTAGCAGAAGCGTCTGGTGCACAAGGTATGTGTATTGGACAAGCTCTTGATATTGAAGCTGAAAACCGCTCTGTCACGCTAGAGGAGTTAGAAGAAGTTCACCGTAACAAGACTGGTGCTCTAATGAAGAGTGCGATTCGTTTAGGTGCTCTAGCTGCTGGCGAAAAAGCGTTCGAAGTGATGCCTCAATTAGATAAGTACGCCGATGCAATCGGGTTAGCCTTCCAAGTTCAGGATGATATTTTAGATATCATTAGCGATACCGAAACTTTGGGTAAACCACAGGGCTCTGATCAAGAATTGAACAAAAGCACCTACCCTTCTTTGTTAGGTTTAGAGGGCGCTCAAGAAAAAGCGCAAACTCTGCTACAGGAAGCGCTTCAAGCTTTGGCTGCAATCCCATACAATACCCAGTTACTCGAAGAGTTCGCCCGATACGTCATCGAGCGCAAGAACTAAGACAATAAGCGCGCATTACCTATGACTCTTGATATATCCAAGTACCCAACTCTTGCTTTGGCTGATAAGCCAGAGGATTTGCGTCTACTTCCAAAAGAGACGCTTACACAGCTTTGTGATGAATTACGCACCTATCTTCTAAACTCAGTGAGCCAGTCAAGTGGCCACTTAGCATCGGGCTTAGGTACGGTAGAGCTAACCGTTGCTCTGCACTACGTGTACAACACGCCTTTTGACCAGTTGGTTTGGGATGTTGGTCACCAAGCCTACCCGCACAAGATCCTTACAGGTCGTCGTGACCGCTTATCGACTATCCGTCAAAAAGATGGACTGCATCCATTCCCATGGCGTCAAGAGAGCGAATACGACACGCTTTCTGTTGGTCACTCTTCAACATCGATCAGCGCCGGGCTTGGTATGGCGATCAGTGCGAAGAAAGAAGGCAAGAATCGTAAAGTCGTCAGTGTGATTGGTGATGGCGCGATTACTGCGGGTATGGCCTTCGAAGCGATGAACCACGCGGGCGATATTCATAATGACATGCTGGTTATCCTTAACGATAACGAGATGTCGATCTCTGAAAACGTCGGTGCTCTGAACAACCATCTAGCTCAAGTTCTTTCTGGCAGTCTTTACACGTCAATTCGTGAGGGTGGCAAGAAAGTGCTATCGGGCGTTCCGCCGATTAAAGAGCTCGTTCGTCGTACAGAAGAACATCTAAAAGGCATGGTTGTCCCTGGCACCATGTTTGAAGAGTTAGGCTTTAACTACATTGGTCCGGTTGACGGTCACGATGTGAATGAGCTGATTAAAACGCTTAAGAACATGAGAGACCTAAAAGGTCCTCAGTTCCTGCATATCATGACGAAGAAGGGCAAAGGCTACGAGCCAGCAGAGAAAGATCCAATCGGTTACCACGGCGTTCCGAAATTCGATCCCGCACACTCAAGTCTGCCTAAGAGCACCAGCTCTAAACCAACTTTCTCTAAGATTTTTGGCGACTTCCTGTGTGATATGGCTGCGCAAGATCCTAAGCTGATGGCAATTACGCCAGCAATGCGTGAAGGTTCTGGCATGGTACGTTTCTCGAAAGAGTACCCAGAGCAATACTTCGATGTAGCGATTGCTGAGCAACACGCAGTGACACTAGCAACGGGTATGGCGATTGCGGGTGATAAGCCGATTGTGGCTATCTACTCGACATTCCTACAACGTGGCTACGATCAACTGATCCACGATGTCGCTATCATGGATCTACCGGTTATGTTCGCTATTGACCGTGCAGGTCTTGTTGGCGCCGATGGTCAAACACACCAAGGTGCGTTCGACTTAAGCTTTATGCGCTGTATTCCAAACATGGTGATTATGGCGCCAAGCGACGAAAACGAATGTCGCCAAATGCTATACACTGGCCACCAGCACACAGGTCCAAGTGCCGTTCGTTACCCTCGTGGTAATGGCATGGGTACTGAGATTCAAAGTGAATTTACTGCGCTAGAAATTGGTAAAGGTCATATCGTTCGTGAAAGCGAAAAAGCAAAAGATGGCTCGAAAGTCGCTATCCTGAGCTTTGGTACTTTCCTTGAGAGTGCACTTCAAACGGCTGACGCTATTGATGCGACAGTTGCTGATATGCGCTTTGTGAAGCCACTCGATGAAGCTTTGATCAAACAGCTTGCTGCTGACCACGATGTATTGGTTACAATCGAAGAAAATGCGATTGCAGGTGGTGCAGGCGCGGGTGTGATTGAATTCTTGATGAAAGAAAAGCTGCTGATGTCAGTATTGAACCTTGGTCTACCAGACAAGTTTATTGCTCAAGGTACTCAAGGCGAACTGCATGAAGAGCTTGGCTTAGATGCTAAAGGCATTGAGAAGTCTATCTCTGACTATCTTGCTAAATAGCCTTAATACGTAAGCTCTAAAGTCGTAAGCAATAAAAGCAAAAAAGGTTGGCCCTAGGGTCAACCTTTTTAGTATCCGAGACTTAGCTTAATGTGCTTGCAACTAAGTCTTAATCCTTCAGCTAACTTAAACTAACCAGCCCGCGAAATGTGCCACTGCATACAGCGAAATCGCCGCCATAATACCCGCCACGATATCATCAATCATGATACCTAAGCCGCCGTGAACTCGCTTGTCTAACCAACCAATTGGCCATGGTTTTACCATGTCAAAAAAGCGGAAAAGCACAAAACCAGTGAACAGCCATTTCCAATCATCCGTAGGGATATTCAATAAAGGCACTAGACCCATGGTGATCCAAAAGCCCGCAAACTCATCCCATACGATAGAGCCATGGTCGTGTACACCCATATCATCAGATGTCACCTGGCAGATCTTGATACCGATAATACAACTAACAACCACTACTGCGACATAAGCAGGAAACGGTAACTGAACCAGCAATAGATAAAATGGAATCGACGCAAGCGTGCCCATTGTGCCTGGAATAATAGGCGATAAGCCACTACCAAAACCCGTTGCCAATAAGTGCCAAGGATTTTTAAGAGAAATAAGAGAAAGTGGGTTTGTCATCAATTAACCTTAAAGTGATCGTAACCAGTTAAGTTCCAGCTTAGTGGTTCACCATTATTGTGTAATTCAAAATATTCTACAGGTCTTATCTGGCCAATGCAGGTGACTTTTGTGCCAGTGTGTGACAAAGCACTTTCCAGTGAACCTTTATTTTCTTCCGGCACGGTAAAGCAGAGTTCGTACTCTTCACCACTGGTAAGCGCATACTGCTGTGCAGAAGCGATATCGGAAGAAAACTGGCGTAATTCAGCGGAGATAGGCAACGCACTCACATCAATGCTTGCACCGACCTGAGAACGCTTAAGGATGTGTTTTAAATCAGAAATAACACCATCAGAGATATCGATGGCAGACGAAGCAAGACTCACTAATGCTTGACCCGCCAAAACTCGTGGAGTGCTCAGGTAGTGTCTCTCTTCAAGCTCTAACGCATAAGGCTTAGCTTTGTTCTGTTCAGGGTCTAATATCACCTCTAGTCCCGCTTTGCTGTCGCCTAAGTTGCCCGTTACGTAAATCCAGTCACCCACTTTCGCGCCATCTCTGCGTAGTGCTCGACCTTCGGGTACAAAGCCCTGCACAGTAAGCGTTAAACTCAACGGTCCTTTGGTCGTGTCACCACCAATAAGTTGAATTCCAAAGTAGTCTGCAAGTTTGAAAAAAGAATCACAGAAGGGAGCAAGCCACGCTTCATCGACTTCAGGCATGGTTAACGCAAACGAAACCCAGGCAGGCGTCGCGCCCATAGCAGCAAGATCACTGATGTTGGAAGCCAAGGCTTTGTGTGCCACCCAAGCTGGGTTTGCTTCCGCTAAGAAGTGAGTGCCCGCTACTAAGGTGTCTGTACTGATCGCGATCTGAACATTACTTGGCGCTTTGACCAAAGCACAGTCATCGCCCGCTGCCAGATGTACGTCTTTACGTTGTGGTTGTCGATTTACAAAATATTTTTCAATCAGGTTAAATTCGCCAGACATCACATGCCCTATCTTTAGTCTTCATACAAATCACCGTAATTATTGATATTACAGAAATTTAGTTACAAAAAAGGCCAGCATAAAAGCTGACCTTTAGATTCAATATACGAACGTCTTATTTCTTACGAACGTGCGGTGCAGCTTTATCAAGCACACCGTTAACAAACTTATGGCTGTCTTCTGCTGCGAATACTTTCGCAAGCTCGATAGCTTCGTTGATAACCACTTTGTATGGTACATCTTCGCGACGAGTCATCTCGTACATAGCTAAACGTAGAAGCGCTAGTTCCATCAAATCCAGATCTTGCATAGGGCGAGATACGAATGGACGAAGCTTGCTATCAAGTTCCATGTGGCTAAGAGCAACACCAGTTAGTAGGTCGCGGAAGTATGCAACGTCTGTTTCTGGCATAGCTAGAGCAGGTTCTGCGGCATGATGCTCTTCTTCATCATACTTACCACCAGATAAGAACTGTTCTTCAACGGTAGCAATATTTTCTTTAGTAATTTGCCAAGAATAAATTGCTTGTAGAGCAAATTGACGTGCGTTACGACGTGCGGCTGGTTTCACACTGGCCCCCATTAGGAATCGATTTCAGAAAGAACGTTGATCATCTCAAGTGCGCTAAGTGCTGCTTCTGCACCCTTATTACCAGCCTTGGTTCCTGCGCGTTCAATAGCTTGATCGATCGTATCAACAGTAAGAACACCAAACGCTACTGGAAGAGAAAATTCCAGAGACACTTGTGCCAAACCTTTATTACATTCACTACAAACATAGTCAAAGTGAGGTGTACCGCCACGGATTACTGTACCAAGAGATACAATCGCATCGAACTTACCCGTTTTTGCAACGCGTTGCGCTACAAGTGGAAGTTCTACTGCACCAGGGCAACGAACAACAGTGATGTTGTCTTCGCTTACTTGTCCATGACGCTTTAAAGTATCGATTGCACCAGAAAGTAAACTTTCGTTAATAAAACTGTTGAAACGAGCAATAACGATAGCAATTTTTGCATTTGGCGCTGGGAAGCCACCCTCGATCACTTTCATAAGCCTTCCTTTAACTATTTTCATCAAGTGAGAATCGCCGGATTCTAGCACAAAACTGTGAGCAATATCTAATGCTAATTTAGAAGAACAGACACCGGAGATGTAAAGATGATAACGCAGCGCTGCTGCCAACCATATTGGAGCAGCAAGTAGCCAAACTTGTGTATTCAACACGTTTTGAATCGGGCTTGGCTACTTTACTCTTTTATCGTAATTAACCTCTAAAAGAGCCACTGAAATCATCGGTAAATTATGTCGCTATAAACGGACAGACGTCATCTTACTCGCAAACGTATTCAACAACATTAAGGCCAAAACCACCCAATGCGTGGTAACGCTTAGTGCTTGAAGAAAGCAGACGCATATCATGAACACCTAGGTCTTGTAGAATCTGAGAACCCACACCAACACGACGAGAAGTACCTTGTTTCTTAGCCATGGTAGGTTGCTCATTCTTATCTTGAGCTTCGAACGTCTTCACTTTATGAATCAAAGAATCAGACGACTCTTCGTTGCCCAGAATAACCAGCACACCGCCTTCATCGCCAATGCGCTTCATCGCTTTATCTAGCGACCAGCTGCGCTCGGTACCACGGTCTGAATGAAGCAGATCGGTAAACGTGTCATGCAGGTGAACACGCACCAAAGGAGCACCTTCGGTTAAGCTGCCTTTTTGCATTGCATAGTGGATCTGGTTATCAATCGTGTCACGGTAAGTAACAAGCTCGAAATCACCAAACTCTGTTGGCAAATGACATTGTGCAACGCGCTCAATCGTTGTTTCTGTGTTGTTACGGTATTCGATCAAGTCAGCTATGGTGCCTAGCTTGATGTCATGCTTTTCTGCGAAGACTTCAAGATCAGGACGACGTGCCATGGTGCCGTCGTCATTTAGGATCTCAACGATAACAGACGCTGGCTCACAGCCTGCTAACCGAGCTAAGTCACAACCTGCTTCAGTATGGCCTGCGCGCGTTAGAACACCACCTTCTTGAGCAGTCAGAGGGAAGATATGCCCAGGTTGAACTAAGTCAGCCGCTTTTGCGTCTTTTGCCACAGCAGCTTGAACGGTAACAGCGCGGTCTGATGCAGAAATACCGGTTGTTACGCCCTCTGCCGCTTCAATTGAAACCGTAAAGTTAGTCGTGTATTGAGCGTTGTTATCTTGAACCATAGGCGCTAGACCCATGCGATTTGAACGCTCTTTGGTCAATGTAAGACAGATTAAGCCACGGCCATACATCGCCATGAAGTTAATCGCTTCTGGCGTGACATGTTCTGCTGCCATGATCAGATCGCCTTCATTCTCGCGATCTTCATCATCCATCAGGATAACCATTTTTCCTAGGCGAATGTCTTCAATAATTTCTTGAGGAGTACTAATTGGCATTGTTCTATATCCTTTGAAATGGTTCTTCTTCCTAGAACCGACACTATTTAAACCTGATGATATTGCTCGCTTTTACAAAGTGATGTTTAGTGCACTTTATACCAACGGTTAGGCAAAACCATTCTGCTGTAAGAATTCCATTGTTAATCGAGATTCAGGCTCAGACTCTTGCTGCTGGCCTTGCAGTAAACGCTCCATATAGCGCGCTAATACATCGACTTCTAGATTCACTTTACGACCAACATTGAATTGCTCTATGGTCGTTTCTGAAGAGGTATGAGGAACGATAGTCAGCTTAAAGGCATTCTTGCGTAAATCATTCACCGTCAGGCTAATACCATCAACGGTGACTGAACCTTTTTGAGCTACGTACTTTGAGATCTCTGCTGGCATTTCTACCCAAAACTCAATCGCACGACCAACTTGGTTACGCTCAACAATCTCACCCACGCCATCAACGTGACCCGATACGATATGACCACCGAAACGCGTGGTCGGTAACATTGCTTTTTCTAGGTTGACCTTGTCGCCAGCTTGGTAATCGACAAAACCCGTTTTTTTCAGGGTCTCAAGCGAAAGGTCTGCACTGTAGCTGTGATCGTTATACTCAACAACCGTCAAACAAACACCATTGGTCGCGATACTGTCGCCTAACTTAACGTCAGCCATATCAAGATTACCAACATTAACCGTTACGGTGATGTCTTCTCCGCGGGGAGTGATTGCACTCAATGTACCTACGGCTTCTACAATTCCTGTAAACATTTTAAAACTCTTTTTGTTGTCAACGACATGTATTTGGTTAGCAGAACTATTTCCACTATGGTTTCGTTACTATTTGTTAGCCACAATTGGTTTCGCGACGATGCGAATATCCACACCAACCTGTCGAACATCTTTAATCTCTAGGTCAATCACATCAGACATTGAAGTGAGCCCTAATGCGCCCATCAAACCTCGTCCGTCACTGCCCATTAGTTTAGGTGCTAAATAAAGGATTAGCTCATCCACTAACTGCGCTTCAATCAAGCTTTTTGCCAATGTTGCGCCCGCTTCTACCCAAATATGATCAATATGGTTCGCTGGCAATTGACGCATCAGATCGTGTAAATCGAGCTGACCTGCATCTGTGATTCCGACTTCAATATCAGCAGAGGTTTCAGCGACTCTCAATACCGATGTTGGAGTTTGGAATAACTTGAGTTCAGGATACAGTTGATTTTGGCGATCAAGAATTACGCGAATTGGCTGACGCAGTTCGTCTTCAGCGTAATGATCTTTGATACTACTTGGTAACTCAGTCCAGCGAACATTCAACGACGCGTTGTCTTCAATCACCGTCTGGCTAGTTGACAACACAGCGCCTGATTTTGCTCGGTAGTTCTGAACATCACGACGCGCTTCTGGCGACGTGATCCACTGGCTTTGACCATTTTCCAATGCCGTTTGGCCATCAAGGCTAGCGGCCATTTTTAACTGAACGAATGGCATGCCCGTTTGCATACGCTTGATAAATGCAGGGTTCAAGTCGAGAGCGTCTTGCTCTAATAAACCGATTTCAACCTCAATGCCCGCGTCGCATAGCATCTTGATACCACGGCCTGCGACTTTAGGGTTTGGATCCTGCATGGCACAAATCACTTTTGAAACTTGAGCCTTAATCAAACCTTCAGCACAAGGCGGCGTTCTACCGTAATGAGAACAAGGTTCAAGCGTAACGTAAGCTGTCGCACCTTTTGCCTTATCACCCGCCATTCTCATAGCGTGCACTTCGGCATGAGCTTCGCCAGCTTTGGCATGAAAACCTTCGCCAACGATCTGACCGTCGGTTTGTACGATGACACAACCCACATTCGGGTTTGGTGCAGTAGTGTAAATGCCGCGTTTGGCTAACTTAATAGCACGCGACATCATTTGAAAATCTAGGGGAGTAAAGTTTGACATGATTGAGGAGTTAATCCTCTAATTTAGCGATTTCTTCGCCAAACTCTCGGATGTCTTCAAAGCTGCGGTAAACAGAGGCAAAACGGATGTACGCCACTTTATCCAATTCTTTCAATTGGCCCATCACAAGATTACCGATCATCTCGCTTGGTACTTCACGCTCACCAGTTGCACGGAGTTGTGACTTAATCGTACTGATCGCAAGTTCAATTGCATCAGCACTCACTGGGCGTTTTTCTAGGGCGCGCTGTACACCACCGACCATTTTATCTTCATTAAATGGTTCGCGGTTTCCATTCGACTTTATGACTTTAGGCATCACAAGTTCTGCCGATTCGAAAGTCGTAAAACGTTCACTACATGCAAGGCATTGACGGCGACGACGAACCTGATGGCCATCGGCTACCAGTCTTGAATCGATTACTTTAGTGTCGTTCTCTGAACAAAAAGGACAATGCATATCACCTCCAAATAATTGAATATCAGTGTAACGGAATTGCCAAACGTTAGGAAAGAAAAAGGGCCAATTAAGGCCCTTTTGTGTGGTAATTCATTGATTATTGCTACTCGAGCGCCATTTCAAAAATGAGCTGAGGAATAAAATTAACGACCAGCGTTAACCGCGAACTAAATAGTTCGCTTTACCTACCCACTTGTAGCTTGTCAGCTCTTCTAAGCCCATTGGGCCTCGAGCATGCAGCTTTTGAGTAGACACAGCAACTTCTGCACCCAAACCAAACTGTGCGCCATCAGTAAAACGTGTTGATGCATTCACATAGACTGCAGCTGAACCGACTGAATTAATAAAGCGCTCTGAGCTCTCTAGACTGTTAGTCATAATCGCATCTGAGTGACTCGCGTTGTGTACGCGCATGTGGTCAATCGCTTCTGCCACATCCGCAACTACTTTTACGCCTAGCGTGTAGCTTAGCCACTCAGTGTCAAAGTCACCTTCAACTGCATCACGTTGGTCTTCGAAACCAGTAAGCAATGATTTTGCACTAGCGTCAGCAACCAAGGTTACTTTGCCCGCTAAACGCTGTGTTAGCTGCGCTAAGAAAGCTTCAGCAACCGCTTCATGCACTAGCAATGTATCTAACGAGTTACACGCAGATGGGCGTTGTACTTTCGAGTTTTCAACCACATCAACAGACTTCTCAAGATCAGCGCTCTCATCAACAAAGATATGGCTGATACCGAAACCACCGATGATAACTGGAATAGTACTGTTCTCTTTACACATCTTGTGCAGACCAGCGCCACCACGAGGAATGATCATATCCACGTAGTCATCCAGTTTAAGCAGTTGAGAGACAAGTTCACGATCGGGTTTCTCGATGTACTGCACAGAAGCTGCAGGAAGTTCCGCTTTCTCTAATGCAGACTGGATTACTTTAACCAGCTCCATGTTTGAGAAGAATGTCTCTTTGCCGCCACGTAGGATGCTTGCGTTACCAGTTTTGAGACACAGCGCTGCAATATCGATGGTTACGTTTGGACGCGCTTCATAAATAACACCAACCACACCAAGTGGTACACGACGGCGAGACAGTGACATACCGTTTTCAAGTACCTTACTGTCAATCTCGCTGCCGACTGGATCATTCAGGCTAATCACGTTACGTACATCGTTAGCGATACCGGTTAAGCGTTCTTCGTTCAGCAATAGACGATCAAGCAGTGCATCAGTCAGACCCGCTTCACGGCCAAGTTCGATATCTTTCGCGTTTGCTTCTAAAATCGTTGTTGCGTTTGCTTCTAGCTCATCAGCGATGATCGCCAATGCTTTATTCTTTTGCGCCGTAGATGCGGTCGCTAGGTGGAAAGCAGCGTCTTTTGCTGCGATACCCATGTTAGTTAAATCCACGTTTAACTCTCCCTAAATTCTGTCTGTCTTTGGATGCAAAAAGGTGATTCACCTTCTCATCACGAGCTATTCTTGGATTACAACCAAGTCGTCACGGTGAATGACTTCTGCCCCGTAATCGTAGCCAAGGATGTCGCCAATATCTTTACTGTGCTTGCCTGCAATTTTTGCTAGGTCTTGGCTTGAATAACTGGCGATACCACGCGCAATTACTTTGCCTTTACTGTCTGTGACTTGGGTGACTTCACCACGAGAGAATTCGCCTTTAACTCGAACAACCCCTTTCGCCAACAAGCTGCTGCCTTTAGTGTTGACTGCGTTTACTGCGCCGTCGTCGACCACAATGTCACCAGCTGAAGCAGGGCCCGCTAGAATCCAGCGTTTACGATTTTCAAGCGCTTCCGCTAACGGTAAGAAACGAGTTCCTTGCGGGTTGTCACTCAGTGAGTCAAACACCACATTTTCAGCACTGCCCGCAGCAATAATTACTTCGATGCCAGCGCGACGAGCAATATCAGCCGCCTGCAGTTTTGTCGCCATGCCGCCGGTACCTAACGTAGTACCACTGCCGCCTGCGATCTTACGCAATGTGTCATCAATGGTTTTTACTTCTTTGATGAGTTCAGCGTTTGGATCTTTGCGAGGGTCAGCGGTAAACAGGCCTTTTTGGTCAGTTAAAAGCAAAAGCTTATCAGCGCCGCACAAAATCCCCACTAAGGCCGACAAGTTATCATTGTCGCCCACTTTAATTTCGTTGGTGGCTACTGCGTCGTTTTCGTTTACTACCGGAATAATATCGTGCTCAACAAGCGCGTTGATCGTGTCACGTGCGTTAAGAAAGCGCTCGCGATCATCGAGATCAGCACGAGTCAGTAGCATCTGGCCAATCTTAAGGCCATAGATAGCAAACAAAGACTCCCAAACTTGAATCAACTGACTTTGCCCAACTGCCGCAAGCAATTGTTTGCTTGCCATCGAGTTGGGAAGTGCGGGGTAACCAAGGTGCTCACGTCCGGCTGCAATTGCACCAGACGAAACCATAACCACAGAGTGGCCTTGTTTTTTTAATTCAGCACATTGACGAACCAGCTCAACCATATGAGCGCGGTCTAATGCCAATGTTCCACCAGTTAAGACACTGGTACCCAGTTTAACAACGACAGTTTTACGCTGTGTTGTTGTCCCGCTTTGATGATTTGTTGTCATGAAGTCTTTTATGGATAAAACAAATAAGAGGTGATGTTTTAGCAATCAAAAGGGGAATTCACAAGCAGAAAAGGTGCGAAATCGCACCTTTTTGCTTTATATAGAAGAGTAACCTTTAAAATCAGACGAATTCGACAGACTCTTCGTCTAACTGAACGCCGATTTCAAATTTCTTTTGAAGTTCATCAACCAGCTTTTGGTGAAAGGCTTCTTGAGTTCGAGAGACCTCAGCGATCGCCTTTTTAGGTAATGGCAAAGGATCCCAGTTACCATCGATGTTGTATTTACCCGTGTTGTACTTCGCCGAAAATCCTTCTTCCGACTTATCCAGCTCCAACCACCAGCCCCAAAACTCACGTTCTTCTGGCGATTTTTTATCGTTCACACACACAGACAAGCAATCAAAAATATAGTGGCCTTCTTCTGATTGCGGCTCCCTTAAGTAAGGGCCAATAGCCTTTAAAACATTTAACAAGCGATAATGCGTAGGTTGTTGTGTCACTTCTGACATATTGAATCTCCATTTCAATGTTAAGAATGACGTTACTCAGACTGTTATACGTAGAAACTACGTAATTGGGTTTTATAAATTATTTCTGAGTATCAGGTACTTACTTTGTACACTTTTCATGCTTAACTAATTTAGGAGAAATGTCATCTAAATAATTCATCCTCAAGCCACTTTATCGCCAATTCGAGGGATTGCTCATACCCCTGTGTAATTGATTTAGCTTTGATTTTCTTCGCTTTGCCGTAATCACTGTAAATAGCAACCAGTTGGTTATCCATTGGAGGTGATACTGGGTCGCCCTCTAACGCTAATGCCAAGATAGGCACACTGGTTTTACTGTTTGACAGCAAACCTTGCACCTTGAGTGACCACGCCATCAATTGCCCAGAAAGACTATTGATATCAACGGCCCCTTTACCAAGACGCGAAGCCAACACATCTAAATGCATTTTAGGCATCTGTTTCAATTTGTCGGCATGAACAAAGATATCGTGAATTGGCGCGCCTAAAGAGATACACGCTTTAAGCTTATGCTGCTCAAGGAAAGATAATCTCACCATCGCATTGCCACCAAAGCGGAAGCCAAACAAGCCAACCTTGTGGTGATCGACCCACGGGATATTAGGCAGTTCATTCAAGACAGCTTGGTGAAGACAAGATGAGTCTTCTGTTAACGGCCAATGTGCACTGTGCCCTATCGATGGCATGTCTACCGTTAGCATGGCAATGTTCTTTGGTGCTAAATAATCCCTAAACAAGCGCCACATATCGGTTTGCAAGCTATCTAGACCAGCGCTGACAATCACAACCGGTTGTGGTTTGTCTGTTTTGGTTAGATGCAAATTCGCTTTGATCTTTTTGTTTTGGTATGGAATATCAATCTGTTTGACGATCAACTTCGTATGCTTAATTGCTTCAGAATAAGCTGCGTTGGCCAACACTTGAGCCTGAGCCGCCAAATTGTCGTTCTTGAGATGTGGGTAGCCCGCAATGCTGAAGCACAACGATGCTGAAAACAGCTCTTCAGCCATCTCTTCACCCTTCTTCTCGTTCGAGCGATTTTGATGCTGCATACCCAGTTTGGTCCATTCGTATGCCCAGTTACCACTTCGGTAACCCATGACCGTATCAAGCCACTCATCGGTTGTACGAGAGTTATCTGATGACGCGATGCGAGCCAATACCGCTTCTTGCTCAATGGGGTTAACGCCTTGCCATACCCACTGAAGACGTCTTAGGTTTCGGTACCATGATGAGTTTTGCTGTTCACGCTTCTCATCCAATAGCGCTTCAGAGCTTGGCATGTATTGTGTCAGCATTGAGGTCTCTTTAGCCTGCTTGTGCTTTACAAACAAGGTTTCCGAAAGGTTTGAGCTCGTTTCTTCTGATTCAGACATTGGGATACTTAATAAGAAATGGTTGTTACTAATCATATAAAAAAAAATGACCCTATAAAGGGTCATTTCTCAAAAAACTAAGTTTACGCTTATTTTGACTTGCGATTTACCGGCTCAACGTAGCTTAGGCTAGTATCCCAAGGTTGCTCAATCCATGTGTCTTGAGCGATATCAACGATGTACTCGTCTAGCAAGTCAGCACCAGATGGCTTTGCACACACAGCGATCAGTTTCGCTTTCGGGTACATTTCGCGAAGCTTGCGTGCAGTGTCACCACTATCAACAAGATCTTCAACGATTAGGAAGCCTTCGCCGTCACCTTCAGGTGCTTTAACGACTGTCATATCACGTTGGTGATCGTGGTCGTAGCTAGAAATACAAATCGTATCTACGTGACGAATACCTAGCTCACGAGCCAAGATTGCACCAGGAACCAAACCACCACGGCTTACAGCCCAGATGCCTTTCCACTGCTCTGCTGGCATTTGCTTTTCAGCAAGTTGACGGCAGTAAGTCTGCATGTTGTCCCAAGTGATAACGAATTTGTTGCTCATAGTATAAAACCTAATAATTTTGTCATGTTATTAGAGGCTATTTCAAACATAGCCTCTTCAGCGATTAAGCAGAAATCTAGACGATTAAGCGAAAGTATATTTAAGAATAAAGATAGCCGACATTACCCACACAGCCGGTGAAACGTCGCGACCTTTACCACTTAGCAGCTTAATTGCAGCGTAAGCGATGAAGCCTAGTGAGATACCCTCAGCGATAGAGTATGTCAACGGCATAAGCAGACATGTTACCACGACTGGGGCTGCTTCCGTAAGATCACGCCAATCAATACCAACTAGGCCAGACATCATCAAAATTGCTACATAGAACAATGCACCTGATGTTGCGTAGGCTGGAATCATACCGGCAAGCGGTGAGAAGAAAAGAGCCAGTAGGAACAAGATACCAACAACAACCGCTGTTAGACCGGTACGGCCGCCTTCAGCGACACCCGCAACACTCTCAACGTAAGAGGTTGTATTTGATGTACCTAGCAGTGCACCAATTGATGTTGCTGTTGAGTCAGCAAGCAGTGCCTTGTTCAGACGAGGCAGTTTACCGTCTTCTTTGATTAGGTTTGCTTTCGTTGCAACACCAACCAGAGTGCCCGCTGTATCGAATAAATCGACGAACAAGAAAGCGAATACTACTGAAATCATACCTATTTCAAATACAGCAGAGAAATCAAGCTGCATGAATGTTGGTGCAAGACTTGGTGGTGTCGACATGATGCCGCCGTATTGAACGTCACCAATAGCAATACCGACAGCTGTGATAGCTAGAATCGCAATCATTACTGCGCCTTTCACGCCACGGTGAACAAGAGCAATCGTAAGGAAGAAACCAAGCGCACCTAGGATAGGAGCAATCGCGGTAATGTCACCCAGTGAAACTTTCGTTGCAGGGTTAGAAACAACGATGCCAGCATTGCTAAGAGCAATAAACGCTAGGAAAAGACCGATACCTGCAGAGATACCAACACGCAGAGACATTGGGATCGAGTTGATAATCCATTCACGGATCTTAAAGATGCTTAAGAAGATGAAGATCACGCCCGATACGAAAACCGCTGCCAAAGCAACTTGCCACGTATAACCCATCCCCATTACAACAGCGTAGGTAAAGAATGCATTCAAACCCATGCCTGGAGCTTGAGCAATTGGGTAGTTAGCAACAAAGCCCATGATGAAACAGCCAATAGCAGCTGCTAAACAGGTTGCTACAAATACAGCGCCATGGTCCATACCAGCATCAGCTAGAATCATTGGGTTTACAAAAATGATGTAAGCCATTGTTAGGAAGGTTGTTAGACCTGCGATGATTTCAGTGCGCACATTGGTGCCATTTTCACTGAGTTTGAATAGCTTTTCGAACATTATCGAATCCTATAAGGGTAAAAAGTAAACGGTTGCGTAATCGATTGGCTGTGGATTATAAAGTTATCAAATAACAAATTCCAGATAGAATTAAGGCTCTAATCGATCTTTATCAGAATGCCGTATGAAACAGAGCGATTAAAAATAAAAGCATAAATGGAAAATAATTATTAAAAACAAGCAATTAAAATCAAAACATTCAATATGATTAGTTGGTTGCTTTTTCTACCATCGGCTATTTTCATTGAGAATCTAGCTAATAAATTCCGAATTCAAACCCACAATAGTTATGTATTTTTCAACAGGATCAGTAATAAGGCGCAAATTGATATTTCGGCGTTTAAAAAACAACCACGCAGAACAGCAGGAAAAGTGATAAGCGAAAGCGGTTTGGAAAAGTAGCAGGCAAAAAAAACGCCACTCAAAACTGAGTGGCGGTAGAATCTGTCAACCAAAAGGGCTGTAAAATAATTCCAATATATAGGGGTGAACAAAACTGTTCGAGTTACATGCTTGTGGTATTAGTAACCAAAGCTTGTAGGGTATGCAAAGTTGCGAGTGTAAACAGAGCTGTTAATCCAGAACATTGCAGATGGTAAACCTTTCATAACTATCACCTTAATAAATCAATAAAAAACGAATTTGATTTCTCGGTTCCTTGGAGGCGATAAAACGGACTCATCCTTTGAGCATTTACTCTTCACTTCAGAAGTTGGTTATTAACATACCCTAAAGAAAAAAGATTACAAGTATTTTTTGCTATACGTCACACTTTTGGCTATTTACGGTTATTTTACAAACTCATTCTTGCAATTAAATTACAAAATTGAATTAAACAAACGTTTGCCTGTACCATTTATAAGCATCAACGCGCTTATTTATGATCAGATAGACAAGATCGCTTTCAAAATTTGAGCTATTTGAGGTTTAGAACCGCTACTCGTCAAAACGCTCAAGTGGTATGCTGTTGCCATCAAAACAGACCCATATTTTAGATTTTTGTTCTAGTTTTTTGCCATTACAAAACCTAAATATATGGTTATCAAATAAAAAAGGAGTCATCCGTGTCTGAATTCCATTCTGAGATCAGTAAATTGTCCCCTGCCCCTATTTGGCAGTTTTTCGATAAAATTTGTTCAATCCCGCACCCTTCGAAACATGAAGAAGAACTTGCTCAATACATTATTGCTTGGGCAACAGAGCAAGGCCTAGATGTACGTCGTGACCCAACGGGTAACGTATTCATCAAAAAGCCTGCAACGGCGGGTATGGAAAACAAAAAAGGTGTCGTGCTGCAAGCTCACATCGATATGGTTCCACAAAAGAACGAAGACACAGTTCATGACTTCGCTAAAGATCCAATCCAACCATACATTGATGGTGAGTGGGTTACAGCGAAAGGCACAACGCTTGGCGCTGATAACGGCATGGGCATGGCTTCTTGCCTAGCGGTTCTGGCTTCGAACGAAATCCAACACGGCCCTATCGAAGTTCTACTTACCGTAGATGAAGAAGCAGGCATGACAGGTGCTTTCGGTCTTGAAGCGGGTTGGTTAGAAGGTGATATCCTTCTTAATACTGACTCAGAGCAAGAAGGCGAAGTGTACATGGGTTGTGCTGGCGGTATCGACGGGGCAATGACATTTGAAATTGCACGTAACGCGATTCCAGCTGACTTCGTTACACGTAAGCTAACGCTAAAAGGCCTAAAAGGCGGTCACTCTGGTTGCGACATCCACACAGGTCGTGCAAACGCAAACAAACTGCTTGCTCGTTTCCTAGCGGGTCACGCAAAAGAGCTAGACCTTCGCATCGTCGAATTCAAAGGTGGTAGCCTTCGTAACGCTATTCCTCGTGAAGGTTTCGTAACGGTTGCTGTTCCTGCTGAAAACCAAGAGAAACTGGCTTCGCTATACAACTACTACACAGAGCTGCTTTCAACAGAGCTAGGTAAAGTAGAAGACAGCATCGTGACTTTCAACGAAGAAGCTTCTGTAGAAATGGGCGCACTTGCGTCAGCAGACCAAGCTCGCTTTATCGCGGCACTTAACGCATGTCCAAACGGCGTGACTCGTATGAGTGACGAGATTGAAGGTGTTGTTGAAACGTCTCTAAACGTAGGTGTTATCACAACAGAAGAGAACTCAATCACAGTGCTTTGCCTGATCCGTTCTCTTATCGATTCAGGTCGTAGCCAAGTAGAAAGCATGCTTCACTCTGTTGCTGAACTAGCAGGCGCTAACATCGCGTTCTCTGGTGCTTACCCAGGTTGGAAGCCAGATGCAGATTCAGAAATCATGCACATCTTCCGCGACATGTACGAAGGTATCTACGGTCACAAACCAAACATCATGGTTATCCACGCTGGTCTTGAGTGTGGTCTATTCAAAGAACCTTACCCGAACATGGATATGGTTTCTTTCGGCCCAACCATCAAGTTCCCTCACTCTCCTGATGAGAAAGTGAAGATCGATACGGTTGAGCTATTCTGGAATCAAATGGTTGCACTGCTTGCAGCTATCCCAGAAAAAGCATAATTCGATAAACTATGTATGTTCAATAAATGGTGTTTCCAATAAATAGGGCTCTTCACTAAATAGCACTTTTCAGTAAACACCGTTTATAGACACAAAATAAAACAGGTACTCAATGAGTACCTGTTTTTGTATCCAATCTTTGTAGCTATGTACTTGTGACTAAATAAACAATTAAGCGCGTGAAGCCGCGTAGCTTTCTAACTCATCAATTGAAGTTTGTGCCACTACTTCGCCGTCGATGAAGTATGTCACCATCTCACCATCACGAACTCCGATCAATGTCGCACGCTCACCAGACTGGTAAGTGATGTCCATTTGGATCGTGTTTTCGTCGATCTGCTGCATTTGACCTTTCTCAATCATATCAGCACTCGTAATAGGACCCACAGGTGCTTCAGTCAGTGACTTATCAAGCTGATGGTTGATATCAAGGTAAGTATCAATCTTAGTATCAAATATATGCGGTGCACCTGTTAGTGGGTTGCTGCCCGTCCAGAACTCTAGTGAGTTGAATACCAAGTAATCAGCTGCAACTGTTAGACCGTAAGCCGGTGCAAGCAATATGTTCAAACCACCACGAGCGTAACGGTTATCAACGGCTTTAAGGTTGAACTTCATTAGGTAACCCGTTACTGCGTTGCTACCAACACAGCCAGATAAAGCAACAGATACCACCGCTAGTGCTACAACTTTTGAAATTGTTTTCTTCATTTTCATCTCGATATTTGAATTTGGCCGCCAAAAAATGGCGGTGGATAATAGCAACCAACCAAATGACAAATATCAGTGTACTGTCAGAAAAACCACAATTTGAAACACCCTATAATGAGTCAAATTAAAACTGGAAGCTTATTTATAGACAACTCCATAGAAAACTTTTGTCGTCACCGTAAACCGATTGATTCGTACTAAAAATCAACGATTGGTACATTCCGTGTTAACGAATTATCACCATGTTGAGAACAACCTAAATGGCAAGACTAAAACCTAATCAACCATTCGAATTACTTGGTTATACTGTTCAGCCAGGACAGCGAATGGAGATTGAACTGCAAGCGGCTCAGCTTTACACGCACTCTCCACTTTCGATCCCGATTGAAATTATTCACGGTCGCCAAGCAGGCCCAACACTGATGGTAAATGCTGCTATCCACGGCGATGAGCTAAACGGTGTTGAGATTGCACGACAACTGACAAACGCGATTGATCCAAAGAAACTGAAAGGTACCTTGATTGTTGTGCCTATCGTTAACGTGTTTGGCTTTATCCATAAATCTCGTTACCTACCAGACCGTCGTGACCTAAACCGTTGCTTCCCAGGCAGTGAGAAAGGATCGCTAACATCACGCATCGCTTACACTTTCTTTGAGAATGTGGCGAAGCACTGTGATTTTATTTTGGATCTACACACAGGTGCAATTCACCGTACTAACTTGCCACAGATCCGTGCAAACCTGTCGAACCCAGAAACATTGCGCATCGCAAAAGCGTTCGCAACACCAGTGATCATTGACTCACCACTGCGTGACGGATCACTTCGTAGCGAAGCGGAAAAATTGGGTATCCCTGTATTAACTTACGAAGGTGGTGAAGCGTTGCGTTTTGATCACCTAGCGATTCGTGCGGGTTACCTTGGCGTACATCAAGTGATGAAAGAAATCGGCATGCTGCGCCCAAACCGTAAAAAGTTGCCAGAGCCAGTGTTGAGCAAATCCACCAGCTGGATCCGCGCTGAGTCAGACGGTATTTTGCGTAACATGGTGAGACTTGGCGAACAAGTTGAAGCAGGACAAACCCTTGCTTACATAAGCTCTCCATTAGGTCACCAAGAGGGCCAAGTGATCACAACCAAAGGCGGTATCGTAATTGGCCAACAAACTCTACCGTTAGTAAACGAAGGTGACGCAGTATTCCACATTGCTTACTTCAAACAAGATGACGATGAAGTGGGACAATCAGTTGAGAGCTATATTGAAGAAGTAGCGGAAGATGATTGGCTAACGACGCTTAACAACTAATCAATGAATGACATGTAGTCACTAGGGCGTGTTGATCTTTGCTGTACATTTTGTGTTCAACAATACATCGGTAGCCACATTAACATGAATGCCAGCGATAACATGCTGGCATAATTCCTTTCTAGCTTGTCATATCTACTTGAAATAGCTCGATAATGCTTAATTCTCCCAAAGGCATTTTCGACCAAGTGACGATACTTGTATAGACACCAATCCATACTGTCTTTGTCTATATCTTGTCCGTAATTGCGTTTAGCAATTACCGTTTCTCCGCCACGTTCCTTAACAAAAGTACGGAAAGGTTCGCTGTCATATCCTTTATCACAAACGATAGTATTAACTTCATCGAGTTGTTCAACTAAGCTTTCGGCATGCACTATATCGTGGCGTTGTCCTTCTGATAAATCAAAGCAAATCGGCAGACCACCACTATCTACGGCTAAGTGAATTTTGGTTGAGTTGCCCCCGCGACTTTTTCCTATTTGCTCTGAGCTTTCAGTAGCTGCACCTGTACTATGCTGATGCGCTCGAACTATAGAGCCATCAAGAAAGACCCATTCAAAATCAGCCATGCTAGATAAGCTTTTGAAAAGTTTATCTAAAATCCCTTTCTTTGACCAAAGATTAAATCGTCTGTAAACGGTACTCCACTCTCCGAACTCAGAGGGTAGATCTCGCCAAGGAATACCTGTTCTCATTCGATAAAGTATTCCTTCAAATGTCATTCGATGTTCAGTTTTATCGTAAATACGACCTGTACTTTTCATAACTTGGAGTAGCAGTTCCCAGCGAATATCAGTTAGCATTGTTCTTGGCATGGTATTGGTTATGGTTTTACTTTTGGCGAAGCAAATTATAACTCTTTACCATGCTGTTCAAAAAACACTCACGAAAGATCAACACGCCCTAGCAAGAAGTGGCTACATTTTCGAAAATAAACTCCACAAACTAAAAAGCCCCAATACACTTTTGACTAGAAAGAAAAAAGTTATATTGGGGCTTTTTTTACTTGTCCCTTATCTTAAAATTAAGGAACCTGTAAATTAATTAAGCGCTAAATTACTCAGCGTCTTCTTGCTCTTCTTCACGAGCTTTTGCGCGTGCTTCACGTGCTTGCTCAGCTTTAAGCTCTTTAGTATGACGTAGTTCGTCACGCTCTTTACGCTGCTCTGATTTACGCTCGTTACGTTCAGCTTGGTTTGCGATGAAAGATGCTAGCTCTTTCTCTGCCCACTCTTGTGCTAGAGCTTCAGTTTCAAAACCAGACTCACGCTTAGATACTGTTGTGCTGCGAGACGTTACTTGACGAGTAATCTCTGCACACCAACCGTTGCGTTTTTCTGTAAAGCGGATATCAAATTTTTTGTTCTTAGACATGTTCTATTTTTCCTAAGGGAGATCATTAAGGGATCGGTCAACTTTGATAACTCCATCTAAGTGAGCATCTTTTAACACCATCCCTTGGTAAGCGCGGTATTAGAGCACAAATCAATGAATATTGCTGCAAATATTTGCAGCGGATCACACTCCAGTGCCGTAAATCGTGTGTGCCGGATTTCAATGGGTTCGTAACTCTCCGATTCACCATCAACTTCTATGCTATTTTATCGACAACAATGAAATGAACTGTTCTCAAACAGAGACAAATTAAAGCGATAATTAGCTGCGATCAAAAAGGGAAGCTTAGTGCTTCCCTTTAAAAATGTGTTAGAAAATCAATACGCTTACCCCGGATGACCATCCACTCTTGGTGTTAACAGCATCATGCCAAACTTCCAGATAAACAGACCAAACGCCAACGTCCATAAACCCGCGCTGATGTTGACCATCTCAAATAAGTAAGCAGGGAAGAAAGTGACACCTAAGCTACGAACTAATGCCGCGATAAAGATAGCCGAGAACGCCAGTGCCATACTTGGCCCTTTATAGATAGCACGGCCTGTGTGTCCCATGGTGACACGTGTGATCATCGCAAGAATGAGCCCACTCAAACCGCCAATCGCAAACAGGTGCAGCATGTTATGGCTTGCAAATGGATTATCTAACAAGCCTCTTAGCAACAAGCTCAAAGGAATACACAAATAAGCCGCATGCAGTGACCACACCAAAGGCTCAGACAACGTTGTCCAAGGCTTCCAACGAACAAAGCGAACCAACTGAGTCACACCTGCAAACACCATCAACTCATTGCCCACTTGAGCAAAAGTCAACGGGAAGAAGCTCAGCACAAACAATCCAACCAAAGGCAGGTTCGCTAGCCATTCCAACCAAACCAGTGGTTGTGCTTTTTCAAAGTCAAAACGACGGGCCGTGAAGAACGGGATAACTCGTCCACCCATCACGGATAATAGCAAGGTAAACCACCATAACATTGCGTGCCATACTGCAGACGATGGGAATGGAGGCATGCCTTTAATCGTCGCGTAACTAGCAAAGTTGGCGACGATAGCCAATATAAACAGCGGCACAAAAAACAGGTTCTTCCAGCCTTTCGATTTCACGACACGGAAACCAATCTCGTAAGCGGCAAAGATCAAGAACAACGCTTCAACCGATGAGATTAACCACAATGGCGCCGGTGTCCAAAATAGAATGCGAGGTGCTAGCCACAAACCAACGAGCGCAGCTAATCGATAATGTTTGGTTCCGTTGACTCCCGTCCACGTTTGCACGGCGGTTAAAACAAAACCAACCACAATCGCCATAGAAAAACCAAACAGCATTTCATGTACGTGCCACCAAAGCGCGGGCACTTTTAACACTTCAGGCTGACCATTTTGGAACATGACAACCCAAGCGACGATAGCAATCACGGCATAGAGACTGCCTAGAAAGAAGAAAGGTCTAAAACCTAAACGAAGATAAGCTGGAATCGCATCTTCTACGCTTTTATCTGTGATATTTAACAAACTCATTCCTCATTTCAGATAACAAGCCAAGTGTGGCTTATATTGAATTGCTACCAATAGCCAAATTCAAGGTACAGTAATCATCACCGCAATATTGCCTAACACAATGCATGAAACGCGCCAAAGATATAAAGCCAATAAAAACAAGCAATAAGGGGTATTTAGACATCAAAAAAGTGTCAATTAAACACACCACAAAAAGTCATTTAGACTCGAAGGTGTGTAAAATAAAAAACTACTGACATTTGATGAAGCCAAACATATAGTAAGACTAGTCTCAAATACAAAAGAACAGACAGGGAACGCGATGTATATTTTTGGTTATGGTAGCTTGATCAACTCCTCTTCTCGTCAACTCACAGGTCAAACAGGACAAGCGATTCCTGCGATAGTGCACGGCCTAGTGCGTCACTGGAGTAAAATCGACGACAGCTATGTTTTGTCACCGTTGATCGTCAATCTTGGTGAGGGACAAGTGAATGGTGTTTTGCTGGAGGTCGATGATGTTGCGTTGGCTGAATTTGATCGTCGTGAGCGTGGTTATCATCGAATTGAGTTAAGAAACGATCAGATAGAGAGCCAAACCGAATTTAAAGCGGATCAATCGATCTGGGTATACATCAAAGACGAAATCGAAGCGCCTTGTGAAAACAGCCCTATCGTTCAAACCTATGTTGATACTGTCATGGCAGGATGTTTAGAGGTGTCTGAAAGCTTTGCGGCGCACTTTGTGGAACATACACAAGGTTGGCACCATCCATTAGAAAATGATCGCCACCAGCCGAAATACGGCAACCTTGCTGGGGTTTCTGATCACCACCACAGTGTGATTGATGGCTTGATACTGACCGTTCGTAGCTAGTTGATACTCATAATTTGTCGGTCTACATAGCTCGTTGCTCTTAGTCAGTGAACTCGATCGTTAGCTGTTCTAAATCGGGGTTAAACAACTCAAACCTGTAAACACCTAAGAGATTAGAGCTAACTTAGAACAAAAGAAAAAGCGCTAGGGGGAGCTAGCGCTTTTAAGACCAACTAAGTCCGTTTAGCCTGGTAGTTTTTTCAGCTATATCATTAGGATATAATCAATTTTTTTACTTAGGTAAATCAAAAAGCCTATTCTTTACGACTGCTTTTAGTCGTAAATTAAGTATAGTCGGGTTCTTATAATAATCCGGATTTTTCTAAAAATAATTCGCATAAAATTGATGACCGAACAACTGCTGCAACTATGCAGCAACCACAGATGAAACGGCTTGTGTAAAAAGCTTTCTAAGTAGCTTATTTTTATCATCTAAATGCTTAGCCTTGCGATAGATGAGCTGTATATCAAAATCAGGCACATCGATAGGTGGCTCCACTGCTACCACGGTATCTTGGTCTTGAATATCATTGCGTGCCACCAGTTTGGGGACGATACACAATAGCTCCCTACCTCTTATCAAACGTTTTACTGTTAAAAAATTGCTTGAACATATAGCCACTTTTCGGCTGAAGCCTAATTCAGCCAAACGTTTATCAACGCCAGTCTTTAAAGATCCAGCAGGTGAAACAAGAGCATGCTCGACAGCAACAAACTGTTCTAACGATATCGGCCCCTCAATAGATACAACCGACTTGTCGAATAAACATACATGTTGCTCTGTGTACAAATGTGTGGTTCGATATTGCTTTGAGACCTCACCAAAACTGCCTATCGCCATATCAAGCTTGGCGTCTTCAAATACTTGCTGATAGTTACTCCGGTTTACATTGAACAGCACGACTTGCGAATTAGGAGAGGATTGCTTGATGAGGTCAAACAATGCTGGCGCGAACATCTGCTCAGCATAATCGGTAAGACCAATCTTCCAAGTCCCTTTATAAGTCGCGGCATCAAACGATTTAGACAGTAACACCTCTGACTGGATGGCATTGAGCAGAGCTTCTACCGTACTGGACAGTTCAATGGCTCGATCGGTCGCCTCCATCTTGCTACCGACACGCTCAAACAGAGGGTCATCAAACAACTTTCGTAGCCTTTGTAAACTATGACTCATCGCAGACTGGCTGACATAACAACGTTCAGCCGCTTTGCTCACACTGTTGGTTTTATATAGAGCTTGCAGTGCAATCAATAAGTTAAGGTCAATTCCTTTCCAGTTAAAATCAGCCACAAATCAATCCCATATCATTCATAATTATAATTAAAACAATTAATTTGAATCATAGTTCAACTCCACCTAAATTACGCTAAACATTTATCTGGAATCGATCATGCTTTCAATTTTTAAAACCTTTTTCTGGCTTGGCTGGATTAGCTTTGGCGGACCAGCAGCACATATTGGCTACTTCCGTAAAACCTTTGTTGAGAAGCTGAATTGGTTATCCGACGAAGAGTACGGACAAATTGTCGCCCTCAGTCAATTTCTACCGGGCCCAGGCTCAAGTCAGGTTGGCTTCGCGGTTGGTTACAAAAAAGGTGGCTTAACCGGTGCGATTGCCGCATTTGTAGGCTTCACCTCCCCTTCTGTCATCCTAATGTTGATATTGGCCTTAGTGAGCAATCAGTTGTTGGAAGCACCGCTTTTCATTTCAATCATCCACGGACTTAAGCTACTCGCGGTCGTGGTTGTAGCTGACGCCACTTTCGGCATGTACAAAAACTTTTGCCAATCAAAGATAGCAACAGCACTGTGTGTGATCACCGCGATTGTTCTACTTTTGATTCCTGGGATCTGGCCTCAAGTCTTAGTGCTCCTATTTGCAGCGATGGTTGGCAGTAAGTTCTTAACCTCACAGGACTTAAAAACAACGCCTTCGACACATAAGATATCCATAACGCCGCTTGTCATTTTTGTAGCACTATTGGTCGGTTTACCGCTGTTTAGTGCATATTCTCAAGGCATCGAAGTATTTGGTTTATTTTACCAAGCAGGTAGTTTGGTATTCGGTGGCGGGCACGTGGTTCTTCCTCTGCTACAAAATGGTATTGGTGATCAACTGTCCCAAGATACCTTCCTAACAGGCTATGCCGCTGCGCAAGCTGTACCGGGCCCAATGTTTACATTAGCCACTTATCTAGGCTATGTGTTGATGCCATCGGCACCGATTACAGGTGCACTGCTCGCAACAGTTGCGGTGTTCTTACCGGGTTTCTTATTGCTACTGGCTGTACTGAAGAATTGGCAGGCGATTGCAAGCAAGCCTTTGGTGGCAGGTGCGCTTACCGGTGTGAATGCAGCAGTTGTTGGTCTATTGCTTGCGGCCCTGTATCAACCCATCTTCACAAGCGCAGTGAGCAGCGGCATAGACTTCGCTCTGATCATTGTTGGTGTGTGGTTATTAAAAACCGTAAAGGTCCCGATTGTAGGGTTAGTGGGTGTGTTTATGTTGTTTGGCGCAGTGACAGGATTGGCGATCTGAGCTATCCATTAATAGACAGACAAATAAGAAGTGAGAGGTTTGATCGCTTACTTCTTGTTTTCCCGCTCTTCTTTCAAAAACTAAAAGTATCTTTTACTTCCTATAGTGGTTTAACCCCGTGGAAGTTAAAGAACAAATTGCAATCAATAAGCGGTACAAAGCTCAGCGGCCAAAATGATTTTTGGTGTTCAGGAAGGTAATACCTTAAGAAAGCGATTAAGTTATTACATGGATTGACATGCTCTCTCGCCATAATGTAATCGTAATGCCACCCCTTCTGTAAGGCGTGTTTTCTTGTCGTCATATAACGGCCGATTTTCCAAGCGATCCCAGGATCGGTAGGAATCAAAATAGACAGAGTGCCTCCAGGTTTTAACACTCGCAACCACTCTTTGATCACCAAGTGAGGCTCGTATAAGTGCTCCAATATATGAGTTGCGATCACGCGGTCAAAACTATTGCTTTCAAAATCTAACTCACAAGCATTAGTTACGTTAAAAGTGAGTTTGTCATAAGAATTGATACGACTGAGTTGCTCTTTTGCCACCTTAAGAGCCGCAGCATCGCCATCACTCACGATATACTCGTCAAAGGTGTGTTTGACGTGCAGCAAGTGTTCACCTGTACCGGAGCCCACTTCTAACACTCTCGAAAAGTGTTCACTTTCACCAAATGGCTTTTCACATGCTATGTGGCCAGCTCTCATCACATAACCCGTTGTATTGCCGTTATAAACTCGCTCATCATATTCGTCACTGAAACGGGACAAATAATCGATCCACTCTTTGTCTTCATCCTTGCTTGTTCTCATGCTTGATTCCTATTCAGATAGCGTTTTATCACTCGTTCTTAATATAGAAAGAATCCTCATCTCTCGCCTACCTCGTGATACGTTGTCGAGTATCAACCCACAGAAAAAAGACATCACCGCTATCAACGCAATTGAGCTAGACAAAATCGCAGTAGGCACCCTTTCGACGAGCCCAGTATCGATGAAGTCGATGATAACGGGGATTCCTAAAACCAATGAAATGAAGCAAAGCAACATAGACAACACGCCAAAGAAAAACATTGGCTTTACATCTCTCAATAAGAACAAAATGAAATTGAGAATTTTGAGCCCATCACTAAAGGTATTCAATTTGCTGGCTGTGCCTTCAGGCCTTGATTGATATTGCGTCGAAACTTCTTTGATTGGCATATTATGATGTAGCGCATGAACGGTAAGCTCTGTTTCTATTTGGAAGCCATCACTGAAAATGGGTACGGTTTTGACAAATCGATGGCTCATAATTCGATAACCAGAAAACACATCACTCAATTGAGCATTGAATGCTAAATTAATCAGCGATGAAAACAGCTTATTTCCTAGGATATGCCCTTTGGGATAAGCCATTGAAGCTCGCTCTCGACTTCCAATAATCATATCAAGTTTTTCATTATCCAATTGTTCGATCAGCGCAGGGCATATTGACGCATCGTAAGTGTCATCACCATCAGCCATCACATAGATATCAGCATCAATATCAGAGAACATTCTCCTGACTACCTCCCCTTTACCTTGGCGAGGCTCATGTCGAACAATAGCCCCAGCTTGCAAGGCCTCGTTTACCGTGTTGTCGGTTGAGTTGTTGTCATACACATAAATAGACGCATCAGGTAAAGCCTGCTTAAAAGACATAACTGTCTTTCCGATAGCACCCGCTTCATTAAAACATGGGAGTAATACTGCAACTTTTATACTATTCATAAACTCTCCCTAACCCTAAAGATTCGGTAGCCATCAGGAACATCGTCATATATGATCTCCAACCAGCTGGGAACATTTGAGCTGTATAATTTGTTTATAAGAGCCTCTTCACTTGCTGATTTTTTCAAAACCATTAAGTGGGCGTCATTTCCTATAACAATATAATCAATGTTCTTAGCTTGGATTTCGTCCTTGGCTAAACTCATATCCCTCTCTAACATAACCTCTATAAGAAATTGATTACCAACAATATTTCTATGATAAGGGGCTGCAATTATGCGGTTATTAGTGTGTGCCAACACAGGTGCACCCGTCTCAATCCCAGTAAGAATAACCTTTGATTCGATGCCCTTTTCTTCCAATACTCTAAATAGAGTTTTCTTGTCATTTTCAACCGCATTTCTTTCGAAGTCATCATTACCAACCGCTATCACTAGAAATGCCATTACTAATGGAGCTCCTAATAATATAATCAACACTTTAAATATTGAATATTTTACAAACTCAGACAACCTTATAACTACATAAGCCTGAAAAGGGCTTGATAAAATAAAACATAATCTTATCACCCTAACCTGCCAGAATATGGCAAGGAATAAATTCAATACAAAAATAATATACAAGATTGTACAATGATGATTATTAACTCTAAAAAAAGGATACAATAAAGCAGGGATGACCAGTAACACATAATTGTCAATAGATAATAATCCATTCTCACTTATATACTGAAAAATTGATTTAGCTTCAGAAACATGGTCAAGCCAATAAGTCTGAAGTATAGGTGGATAATCGACAAACAAAGCACTGGTAATATTTGGATATAACAAAGCTACTGGAGTCACATATCCAATACCCAATATAACAAACATAAACGAACGCAACCCAAAAGGCCAACTATCAAATTTAAACCAATTGTAATTATTAACAAAAGCCCAACCAACAAAAAACAAAACCACAATAACAAATGACACTTCATCGTACTTAAAATCAAAGAACTCATTATAAGGTCTGTTTAATAAAACGGAGATAACAACTGAAACACAGCAGAACAGATATAGCCTTGATACATAAACAAACCAACTCTTGCTAACAAAAAAACAATACACAGTGTAGACGATAAAAAAACTCGCAAACAAAAGGATATTGTCTAACCCAGTCCATAACGACAATGCCAATAGAATAGATTGAGCATACACTCGCCATAATTGATTAATTTGACTTACAGTTATAGGTGTTAGAGATAGGAACAAGATAGCCAAAATAAGCTGAATATTATGGTGATCTATGGAGCCAGGAATAAAATGCATAACCGATGGGGAAAACAGGGCAAACATCATGCTCAAAAACCGATAGCGCTCTCCGAAGTAATGGTTACATAAATAGAAGCATGACAGTGAATAGAGGAGTAGATAAAGCAAAGGTACAATAGAAATAGACAGTGAATAAGCGGTACTTTCATCCACAACAAACAATAAAGGATACGCAATAACAGAAAGTATCAGATCGGGGAATCGGGACCAATGGATAACAATACCATCAGCGGCATTGAAATTATCCATTGGTTTTAGATACCAGCGCCCACTATTCATCCAATCTTGAAATTGAACAAAGCGCATGTAATCGTCATTATCATTTAAAACCAGTGTTGAGATACTCTCCCATTTATAGAAAAATATCGCAGTCGCACACAGCAGCCAAACAACAGAAATAATGATGATATCTTTATTAAAATTTTCACTCTTAGGCAAGATGAATATCCTTTTCATTAACCCAAAGATAATAATTTAAGTCGTTACTGCTCCATCTCTCTGACCTCTGATAAGGCTCTACTTAAGTTGTCGTTGGCTACTTTATAATAAGATGCTTTTTTATCGATAGCTTGTTGTAGATAGGGAATGGCTTCGTCAGGCTTACCCTGCAAAATTAAAAAATAACCGACATTATTCAAAGCTTCAGGAGCTTCCATGTGTCTCATAAAAACGTTGATTGCCTTTTTGATATCCCCGGCAGCCAAGTAAATAAGCGCAAGGTTGTTTTGAGCCTTTTCATTATTAGGTTCTATCTCTAAAGCCGAACGAGTGTATTGATACGCTTCCTTGTAATTGCCATACATGTAGTGGGAGTACCCCATATTCAACAAAGCTTTAACTGAACTTTTGTCTATTGTCAGTGATTTTTTAAAGTACTCTTGCGCTATCTGGTGTTTTCCATCGACATCTTCCAGCACACCTATCCCCATGAAAGCTAATTCGGGAGACATGCTATCAACCTTCAAACCAGCCACTTCACTTTGACTTAAGGCTTGGTAATTTGTAATCGTTTCACTACTTTTTAAACGTACTTGATCTGCATTAATCGCTTTAAAGAAATAACTCCGCCCTTCCTCTTTGCGACGCTGCTTTGTATACAAAACACCTAATTGCTCTAGGACTTCGGTATGTGCAGGGTTAAAATCTAATGCTGCTAAATAAGCTTTCTCGGATAGTGCATAGTTACCACGAGATGAATGAATTTGGCCTATCGTAAAAAGCGTTTTATCGTGAAACTCTTTCTCTGGAAAGGATAGAGAGCGAATATATTCATAAAGGGCCAAATCGATATTGTTATCCCTCAATGCTACATCACCACGCATAATGGCTTCTTTCTCACTCAGTGGAGGGTCATCACTGCTTAAGGTATCGATTGGTTTACCTGAATACAACTCTGCATCAAATTGGTTTGTCGGCTCATCCGAGGATGCACAACCAAGAATAACGAACACTAATAAAGCTAGAAAATATCTACTCACTCGTATCATAAACTTACTCCTGGTGCACCAAGTGCATCAATAACAATAATGATCCCAGGCCCTAACGCGACAATAAAAAAGCAAGGCCAAATAAACAACAACATAGGGAACAACATTTTAGTCGGTATCTTGGCCGCGATTTCTTCAGCAGCTTGCTGACGCTTATCTCGAAAATCTACCGTATAATCACGAAGAGTCTGCGCTAAGCTTCCCCCCATTCTAGACGCATGAGAAAGCAAAGAAACCAACCCCTCTAATTCGACCAGCCCCGTCCGGTCAATGAACTGCCTCAGCGCATCTGGCATGGTGACACCTGCTTGTATCTTGGCAAAAACAGTCTCCAATTCATCGGCTAACTCTGGCTGAGAAACATAAAGCTCAGAAGCAACTCGTCCAAGTGCTGCATTAAAGCCTAGACCAGATTCCGTACAAACTACAAGAAGATCAAGAGCATCTGGTACACCATTTCTAATTTTCTTCTGTCGCTCTTTTTGCAACTTGCTCAAGATAATATTGGGAGTGAAAGTCCCAAGAAAGACGCAGGTCATGATCAATAAATTATTGTAGCTACCACCGAATGAGATGTAATAAACCATAAAGCCCGCGATGATACCGACCAAACTCGATAACACTTTCAATGCATAAAAAACCGATAACGCATTTTTTTCATGAAAGCCTGCATGCATCAACTTTTGTGAGTAGGTTTCATTATCCTTTTTATTACCTTTACTAATAAAAGGACTCAGCGACTCCAACGTATTAGAGAAGTCATAAGGCTTTCTATTATTGGGTGAACCCGTTTCTGATATCTGTTTGAGCTTTTTATCTAAAGGGGATCGGGTTCCCAAAATAAACAACCCTAGAGTCAATGTTAACAAAATGGTGGTAAGCAAAATCATTACGTAGATAACCATCTGAGAGCTGACTCCAAAGTCCGCTAACATTTGCTTCCAAACTTCAATGTTTAATAATTCCATAGGTTAAACCTCTATGCTGATGATTCGCTTAATCCATAGGGCTCCAATCGCTAAAAGTACGATACCAACACTGACCATTGAAACGCCGCGAGGGTCATTATAAAGCGGCTCAATATAATCTGGATTCGCCACTTTCAAAGCAAAAAACAAACCAAATGGGGATAAGGTTAATATCCATGCTGATAGCCGACTTTCAGCAGAAAGCGTTTTTATTTTCCTTTCTAACTTAAAGCGAGATCTGAGAACTTCGGATACTTTTTGAAGATTTTCGGAGAGGTTACCCCCTGTTTCTTTCTGCAACATTACCGCACTAGAAAAAGCTAACATTGATACGGTGGGGACACGCTCAGCCATCTGTAAAATAGCCAAACGTAAATCGTAACCATAGTTAAGTAGGTTATAGGTATTTTTAAACTCGGCACCGATAGGGTCAGGGAGTTCTTCACCAACCTCATTGAATGATTGAATTAGCGGCTGCCCAGCTTGTAATGCTCGTCGAATAATATCCAACGCTTCAGGGAGCTGCTCTTCAAATCGAGCCATTCGATAACTCACTCGATTTTGCACATACAGGTAAGCAACAACCCAGACAGCAATGAATGCAGTTAGGCTAATGAACCACTCTTGTTGAGTCATTATTGATATCAGAGTGAGCGACACACCGCATAGAGCAACAATGAGTAAAAAGCGACTTAGCGAAACTCTAATACCGGCTAACTCCAACATCCGTTTTAAGCCAGCAAAATAAGGGATAACGATGAGCTTGCGATCTAATGGGGATAAGTCTTTATTATAATGCTCTTTGAGTAGCGATAAGCTCTCTTCATCGATATTACGTTGGGTCTCTTTCAAACGTCGAGAAAGCTCTTTATGCTTAGCTTTTTTCCCCGCAGCAGGCAATAACAAAGCTTGGGAGATAAAAAGCACCGCGATGAATAATAGGCCGAGTGAAACACTTACATTATCCATAATCTCTCCTTAACCATGAGTCTCAGTGAAGAGCTCGAAAGGCAGATCGAGTCCACGTTTAACTAACTGGTCATGATATTGAGGTACGACCCCCGTCGCAGTGAAATAGCCGATAATATTGCCATCTTCATCAATACCTTTACGTTGAAAACGGAAAATTTCCGACATGGTAATCACCTCCCCCTCCATGCCGTTGATCTCTTGAATACTCACCATACGGCGCTTACCATCTTCTTGTCGTTCCATTTGAACAACAAGGTGGATCGCCGAAGCAATTTGGGCTCTTAAGTTTTTGGTTGAAATGTTCCAACCAGCCATAGAGAACATGTTTTCAACACGGCTTAAGGCATCTCGGGGGGTATTGGCGTGAATAGTCGCGAGAGACCCATCGTGACCAGTATTCATTGCCGCCAACATATCAACGGCTTCGCTACCACGCACCTCACCAACCACAATTCGGTCTGGTCGCATACGTAAGGTGTTTTTTACCAACTCTCTCTGACTAATCTCCCCTTTCCCTTCTAAGTTAGCAGGGCGGGTTTCTAGGCGAATAACATGGGGTTGTTGAAGTTGTAACTCTGCAGAGTCTTCTATAGTAATGATTCGTTGGTCTCGAGGGATAAAACCAGAAAAGATGTTTAGTGTGGTTGTTTTTCCTGACCCCGTCCCTCCTGAAATCAAGATATTAAGTTCTCCTTTCACGGCGGCTTCGACAAACTTAGCCATTTGAGGCGAGACGGAGTCGTAGCTAATCAAGTTATCCATCGTCAAACGATCAACGGCAAAACGACGGATTGAAACGGAAGGACCATCAAGAGCCAAAGGAGGGATAATGGCGTTAACACGTGACCCATCGACTAAGCGCGCATCTACCATAGGTGATGCTTCATCTATTCGACGCCCTACCTGACTGACTATGCGATCAATAATGTTTCTCAGATGACGGTCATCCAGAAAAGTGTATGGCGTTTTTTCGAGTTTACCCCTTCGCTCAACGTAAACACTTTTAGGGCCGTTGACTAATATATCGGAGACCGTTTGATCGGCTAATAGAGGCTCAAGCGGCCCAAGGCCAAAAACCTCATCTTCTATCTGCTTGATCACCCGCTTACGCCCTTCGGCACTGAGTGCATGGCTCCCATCGTCAGCCATCAATTGTACGATGGCTTCATGTAGGTCTAGCTTAGCTCGCTCTTTTTCCAAGCTTGAAAGCAACCCTAAGTCTAACGTTTCAAGGAGCTGCTTATGGAAAAAGTGTTTAATTGATAGCTCTTGTTCGAGAACTTTCCGAGCCTCATCAATCGCCTTTTCTTTTTCTACATGAGCTTCTGCACTGCGAGAGTGGCTAGACACCTCAACGCTTGATAAACGTTCAACAGGATTGGCATCTTCTGAATCATGCGAAATCTGTTCTACTCTTTTTTCAAACTCTGGATTTACATTTTTTCGTTTAAAGAACATCACAATCCCTCGCGTTTACTTTTTATCAACCCATTATGAAAACAGCTTTTTCAGCCACCCTTTCTCTTCCTGCTCTGGTGGTGAAAGAATGTGTGACAAATCGATAATAGAGCGAGTAATAGAACTTTTCTTTCTCGACTGAACTAGCGGTTGCCCCAAGTTGGCACTCTCTAATGCAACTTTGAAATCATTAGGCATAAGGTGTATGTCATGCTTACCTACCGCCTGTTCAATATCTTTTAATTTAATTGAGTGTCGCTTTTCATAACGGTTCAGAATGACCTCAATAGAATCACTTTGTAAGCCGTACTCAAATTTCAGAGACTTAATGAGTCGACTTGTGTTTTTGACTGACACTAGGCTCTGTTGCAAAACAAGAAGCACCTTTGTTGCTGGTGATATTGCGGATGCAAACACATGGTCTAATCCTCTAGAGAGGTCAATGATCACATAAGGGTAAAAACGGCGTAATATAGGAAGCAATCGGCCTATTTTCTGTGCCTGTTCAAAGTCATCAGCATTGTTCTCATGCTTAAAGCTTAGAACATGTAAGCCAGATTCGTGCTTATTTACCAAAGTTCCCAACGATATTTCATCTAGGTCATTCGAACTATTGATCGCATCCGAAACACTATAAGTAGGAACAATATTTAAATAATCAGGAATCACACCAAATTGAAGGTCGATATCAAGTAACAAAACCTCACCGGGGTGCTGACTGGCCATCTCAATAGCGGTATTCAACGCCAAGGTGGTCGCCCCCATTCCCCCCTTGGTGTTTAAAAACAGAATAAACTCACCGTAGCTTGAGTTCTCAAGCTTTTCGGCCGCCGTTTTCTTGAGCAGCGGGAGCAAATCAGAAAGCGTCACGTTGTGAGATAAGAAATCAGAAGCCCCTAGACGCAGCGCGATTTTTAATGAGCCATTGTCACTTTCATCACCGAGTACAACTAAAGATAAATCTTGTTCTTCTAGCGATAGATCATAACCCTGTAGCTCAACCATTTTTTGAGCCCAGTTGCCATGTGCTTCAACAAAAATAAGTTCTGGAACATCGGCACTTTTTAAGTACTCTTCACTCATTGCTCCGAGAGAAAATGATGTCACATGCACATTTCGACATTTCTTCAGCTCTTGACTCATGTGTGAGAGAAAACCCTCAGTACTGTAGATCAACCAGACTTTTAGGTTTGTTCTCAAACGCGTAATATCGTTCTCATTAGGCGTGATTTTGATCGCTTCCCCCATACCGCTACTCCTGTATAAAATAACTTATGGACACCGATTCCGAGTTTCGGAGTCCGCCCTTACCACACCTAAACTTTCTGCAGGTAAGATGGTTTCAAATGAGGGAGCAGCCAAGTAACCACTCGTACCTAAAAAACTCAAATTATCAATTAATTGAATTCCGTACCCTGTCGCTCGTGCCCTTACAAATTTAATGCTACTAAAGACAGGATCCGTATCATAACCAGATGTAATTTCATTCCCACTCACATCTAAATATGCAACTTCCAAATTCGCCGCGGTAAAACCAACAAGAGGGAGATCAGCAACAACCATTCCCGCGATATTGTCCCTATCAGCAACGTAGCAAACCGTGGCCAATCTTGCCGCTTTTCTAGTCGCCTCACTCACCATTTGAAGCGAAAATATGTAAGCACCCAGCGCTAATATAAGAAAAACCAAAAGAAAAACGAGCCAAGACACTATGGTAAATTCGATAATAGCGATGCCTTTAATGCGCTTTTTGTAACGTTTCATCACAACACCCTCATTATCGAAGAGACACTAATCGGAATAGAAAAGCTCGCCGAAGAAAACGGGATCGACACAAAGTGAGGAATATAATTGTAGGTCACACTCACACGTACATAGCTGTCTGTATTTGGTGGGCTAATTGTCACGTCAGAAACAACTAAATTCGACAATAGCGCCGTTCCAGCGGTGTTTTGACCATAAACCACCACATTCTGTATTTCTGTTGACGGAGCCAGCGTTCCACCTTTGGTTCCATAGACCTCACTAACCGCATAGCGGGCGCCATTTTGAACGGATTTAGATATCACATTGTAGTGAATCATCATATTGCCCAACTCAAGCACTAATATAAGGAAAAATAGCAATACAGGAGTCGCGATTACCATCTCGATAGCAGCAAAGCCACGATTAGATTTAATTAAAGATTTCATAATCAAGACTCCCCACTATCAGGATCCTTATACAAAACAATCTTATAAGTTCCTTCCGTTGTTGATTCTGTACTGCCTGAACCACCAACAACACTACAGGAGTGAATAAACTCACCAAAGACGGCAGGCGTACCTGAGTTATTAGTTGGTGCTTTTTGCAACAAGAAAAAACAACCAATTTTATTCACAGTAAAGTCAGTGGCACCGCCACTTTTACCTGAGCAATCCACCATAGGTATCGGTAAAATACGACGCCAAGCAACACCATTAGCGGCACACCCTGAACCGTTATTTGCTATACATGCGTTGGTATCAGCTTCATATTGCGCATAGTTGTAAGTACCATCAAAATCGATATCTCCAGTACTAGCGTCAATCGTAATCTCATCGCTAGGCTCTGTAGTTACATAGTCAGAAGGGTAATCTGATGCCGTTAAGCCACCACCGTAATCACCAAAACGAGTATTCAAACCATCGCCTGTAGGGCCAACTGTACCACCAGGTTTGGTCGTGATGTTTTCGCCAATTTTAACAGGTTGGTCATAACTACCACCTAACCCCTCTTTTATAGCCTTACCACCAGACCCAAAGTCTAATAGATGATAATTACCGTTACCCATTTCAGATAAGCTACTGTCACCCACCTTCAATGCATGGACAGTCCCGACTTCATAACCAAACACGCTCGTTATTGCATCGCCTGTAACGTCATGATATCCATCTTCAGGATCGACGTCGTTGTCCGAAGTTCCGTCACCAATACAAACACCAATTGGCACAACGTTATTAACAACCTCTTGCCCAGAGCTTGGCCCAGCGACGGCACTTGCTGAAACCTCTTTTACTAATCCAAACATTTGAATAAAGAATTCGTCCATATCCAACGAATCAACTCGAACGCGCACATATACATCATCGTCGTCACCGAAGGTGGCTGTGCCAGTAAAATCCTGAGGATCGTTAGAGTAATCAATGCTTATGGAAGCCGTGGTAAAATCAATCTCATGATTCCCTGTTGACGCTGCCATTGCATTTAACGCAGTGCCTATTTCAGCATCCACCGCATCTTTGTCTTTACTATTGTCCAGTATGGTTGCCGCAGCTAACGCCGCTGAATCTACAGCATTTTGTAAGCGTGTTTTATTAACCAGCATATGGTTAACATCTACAGCCAACGCTGACACAGCTAAGAAAACAAGCAACGCAGCGGTAACTAATACGACAACTAAGCCTTGCTGTTTTCTGGGACTTTTTGATACTCGATACAACATATGAGTACCTCCAGATTTAGTTAAATTCTTCTAAGATCTGGCTACTACTTCCAGACAGTTCGTTTTCACCTCTGCCTACATATCTATCGTAACCAGTCTGCATCCGCTCCCCCGTACCATCCGGTACCACGAGTAAATTCTCTTGGGTCGCATTAGGGTTATACGTTTGTTCCGTTTTTACGAGTGCTACCGAATGCCCTAAACGAGCATCATTAGCACAGCCAACTAACACCATTACGAGAAAGACCATCATTATTCTAATCATATCTATCTCCTTATAAATCATGTCCAAATGAGCCTTCGCTACCACCATCTGTTGGTGATATTCCCTGTGAAGCTTGAGATTGCTCTGAATCCGATTCAGACGGTTCAGCGATATAAGCGCTTCGACCTAATAAGTAATATTCCAAATCATTCGGGTCAACAAAGGCGTCTGTTGGTAACGTTACTTTACTTCGGTCAATAGGACTCGCAAGTCGAGGGGTGACCAGAATGACAAGTTCTGTTTCACCAGATACATACTCTTGACTATTAAAGAGTTGCCCTAAGATGGGAACATCACCAATACCCGGCATTTTGTTACTCACATCCCTAACATTCTCGCTGAGCAATCCAGCAATACCAATAGTTTGTCCGTCGGCTAGCTCAAGCGTCGATGACGCGCTTCGACGAGTAATTGGTGGGATAAAGTAGGTCGCATTGGTTGTTCCTGGGTCAATCGTTAACGAGCTGCTATTGGCAATTTCACTCACATCAACAGCCAAGTTTAGATTGATCTTTTTATCACTCAGAACCGTTGGGATAAATTTCAATCCAACTCCATACTCTTTATATTCAATCGTAATGCCATCTTCATCTGGCACAGGGATAGGGAATTCACCACCCGCTAAAAACTCAGCTTTGGAGCCACTTAATGCCGTTAAGTTAGGCTCAGCTAATACTTTCGCTACACCATTCTGTTTGGCTACATCCAGGGCGAATGTAAACAGGGTATTACTATCAATAAACGAGCCTAAAATGCCGTAATCAGTAGAGGTTGGAATATCAAAGATTGGCGTAGCCCCTAGAACACCAGCAGGAACTGACGACGCCCCCCAAGAAATATTCGATCCGCTCGTTTGGAAGAAGTGAAAGTTTGCATCAAATTTTCTCACCAAGCTTCTTTGAACCTCGGCAACCGTCACTTCCAACATAACTTGTTGAGCACCGCCAATAGACATCAAGTTGATAACACCTGTCGCTGCAGCTTGCTCGCTACCACTTTCCTTCGATTCATCAGCTGTTTCACCCGAAGAGTAGGTTTCTGCTATTCGCATCGCTACATTCATTTGTTGCTGATTACTCACCTGCCCACTCAGCAGCAAGCGATTCTGAGCACTGTGCACCTCTATAGTTTCATCAGGAAGAAACTCATATAACTTCGCTTTCAAGCTATTAAGATCATGAGTGACTTCGATGTTGATCGATTCAATCAGCTGGCCACGGGAGTCCCACGCCATTAGGTTAGTAGCACCTAATTTTTTTCCGATTAAAAATAGCTCGCTCGATTTCAACATCACAATATCAAGTACATCAGGATCACCAAGCGACACTTTGCTCGCTTTCCCTGACAACACCACATGTGTTGATTTGTGATGAGGAACCGTTACCGTTTTACCCGTTTGTAGAGCAGCAAAGCTCAGTGTAGAGAAACAAACGAAGCTCAAAATACACGTTATTATTATTTTCATAACTCACCTCAATCCTTGACGCGAACACTAGATGCTTGAGTACCTTTAATGATCGTCACACTCGGCTTAGGTACGTATCGACGAACAACCTTTTTCTCAACTTCATGAGGGTTTCTCAGTGTCAGTTGAATACTGCCTTTACTCTTCGCTGTTAAAAGTTTTTCAGCATCTTTAGGTGAAACCTCTAATGTCACAGCTCGTACGATAATAGGACTGTTTTCATTCGTTTTTGCCGTTTGGTCTACTGCCAATACCTTGATATCTTTCAACACGGTACGAGTTGCTGCTGAGTTTTTGCTGTAAGAAACGGTGCTAAGTATGTCAACTTTATTACCTGGTAATAGAAAACCAGCCACACCAATAACGTCATCCACTCGTATTGTTACCGCACGTTTATTCTCAGGTATTAATGCAGCAAGCGTTGAGCCTTCTCCTGGAATAGTAAAACGCATTTTATGAAGCACTTCTCCAGCATAAATAGTATTGGCCACCACTTTGCCAACCAATTCAGAAGCATCGGAAAAATTATTTTCATTAATCCAATCAACTTCCATCAACTTTGTCGCTAAGAACTGTTCCTCAATAATGGTTCCAGCTTCAATTTCTTGTGATGCCACCACGACTGGATGACGCTCCACAGCTTCAACTTCAACGGTTGGTTGAACTTGATCTTCCATCCACTGCTTAGCAAAAAATACAGCCGCTAAGCCAAATACTACGGACAGTAAAAACAGTAGGAAAACTTGACTCTTATTCATTATTTTCTTCCTCGTGTCCATCAGAGGTAAAATAGACTTCCCATGCCATGGAAAGAATATCGAAGGTAATAACAGGCGGGAGTTGTTCAAACGAAAGAATATCTTTGCTTATACCAACGAGATCTTTCGGTAAACATGGGAAAAGTGGCACCTTAAGAAGCGTGTGCATTTGAGACAAACGCTCAAAGAATCCATCTTGAAGCTCTACTTCTTTATCAGCAACGACGCTCATCCATAAAGCTTCATAGTCTCGTTGGTTAAGTGGCTTGAATTCAATCTTGTAACCTAAACGACGCAAAAAGGCAGGGTCGCTTATTTTCTTGGGATTTAGATTGGTAGAGAAGGCCAGCGTTAATACAAATGGCATCGTTATCTGCTGACCATTAGGCAGCGACAAATAATCGAATGAGTACTCCATCGGTACTATCCAACGGTTAAGAAGCGCATCCACAGGCATGGGCTGACGACCAAGGTCATCAATGATAAAAATCCCATTGTTTGCCATCATTTGAACTGGAGCTAACCAGACTCGACTATTTTCTGAGTGATTGACTTCAAGCATATCCATCGTCAGTTCTCCCCCAACTTGGATATTGGGTCTTTCACAATTAAGCCAACGCTTGTCGTACTGATCTTTGAGGGAAATACTTTGATCGCTGCCGTTACTATCCAACGGTTTATGATGTTGCGCCGAGAACACTTTGATAATGTTACCCAGAGCATAGACGGCATAAGGGATAAACACAGAGGTATGTAAAGCATTCACAATACGGCTCGCAACAAATGTTTTCCCCGTTCCTGCATGTCCATACAGTAACAAAGCACGTCCCGAATTGATTGCAGGCCCAAGTACTGAAATCATTTTGTCGACACCATATACATCATTCAGTGCCGCCTCGACATGTGGCCGAGTTACTAACTCAGCTCTCAAGTCTTGTTGTTTTACCACCTCACTATATTGGGTAAGCGAAACCGGTGCGGGGCCTAAATAAGCATCACGCTTGAAAGCAAGATCCGCTTCTTCAAGCCCTTTTTCTGATAGTGAATAACGAACATGACTATGCGACACAGATGAGAGGGAAATATCAGAAGTAGGCTGAAATACTTCGATTAGTGACTTCTTTCTTAAAACGGCCAAAGCGCTTTCTACAATATGAGTAACAACACATAAATAATTAGAAAGCTCTAAAACATCCGATTTTGGGTAAGCCGACAAATGCTTAAGTACAAGGTTTTCAATAACGACTTCAGGAACACCCAACATATCAAGAGATGTAGGGACGATTGGGGCTGAAATTTGTGGCTTCAAGGTTGTTGGAGCAGTACGCCCTATAATATCCATATATTATGTCTCCCCACAAAGCTAACCAACAACAGATTTAAGTAAAGTAGCTATACATCGCTAACCCTATAACAACAGAAGGAGCAAAAGGCATCGTTACTTTATTTGAATACCGAGTATGTAAATTAGCTGTTTTATCAATGACTGGTGCAGCTCCACCAAGCACAATTATCTTATTTTCAAAATAGCTTTTAATACTAAAACAGCTCGAGTTGGACAGGTTGTATAGCAGGTAGAAAACCCCAACAACTCCAGAAGAAACCAAGATAAAGTACGATGCATCGAGTAATTGTCCCCACCCCAAATACATTCCTACAACACCTAATAACTTCACATCCCCTGCAGACATTGCTCTTAAAAAATAGAATAGCAATCCAAAACAAAAGAATACGACCGACCCAAATAAAGACATTAAGAAACTATCAAAGGTGTAATTGCTGTTGAACATTGATAAGAAATAAAAAAACAAAAAAAGAATCAATATTTTGTTCGGTATACGATGTTTCTCAACATCGTATACCGATACAGCAATTAGCAATGCCCAAAAAACAGAAGGCTCATTAATCATAATTTCAATTCATACGCTCGATATAATACTTTGAAATTTACTCACTAATGTCGTAGCCATTCCAGAAAAAATTAGCCCGACAAAAATTATGAGCGAGGCAGCACCAATGACATACTCAATAGTCGTTAACCCCTTTTGCTTTCTCACTCTCCGATCAACCATGGCAGTAATCATTAAATACTGTTAATGATGTTATTAAGCTTAGCGGATAGGGCTGCCCCAAAACCAGTAAATATAGTGGTCAAGCCTAATACCAGTAACGCTGCACCAATTACATACTCGATAACAGTCAACCCTTCTTCATCTTTCATGAATTCTTTACAATTATTCAAAAACTTATCCATGAGAACCTCTCCTTGATTTACGTATCAGGCTTTGTTTGCCTGTAAAGTAAATCTAGAGGTGAGAGATATATTTGGTTAGGATTTTTTTGCCATTTACTTGCACTTTTTTGTGGTACTTCTAATCTAAATATAAAGCTTCATTAATTAGCCACTTTTAGACTAAAAGAGAATATGAAATGCATTGGGTATCTGTATGAAAATAGTAACCCCGTTATTATCGGATCAAGAGAGTGATTTCAACTCCGTTATTATTAATAAAATAAGTCACTATTTCTCTATTGCAAATTTCAAACAAGACATATCTATAATCAGTAACTTAGACGTCAGACTGGTATTTTTCATTTTGAATACCCCTGATAAAATCCAACTACTTACCATGGCTTTATCTATTTGCGAAAATTTGAACAAAAGAATTGTTATTATTTGCTCTGACCCGTTACCTAATATCGTTCGAAATCATAAAAATATATTTTTCATCATAGAAACAAACAGTAATCATCTGACCAGTCAATTCGAAGATCTTAAGGCTAAGACACAGCATATGTTCGAGTCCCACTTCGATATCGACAGAGACACAAACAACAACAACCAGCTTCCTGTAAAAGCCTTCACATCCGAAGTCGTTAACTTTGTGATGGACAACATCAACAAAGAAATCAGAGAAATAGAGATCGCCGAAAAATGTCACTGTTCAACCACCTATTTTTCTAAGAAGTTTCATCTACACTTTGGAGTAAGCTTTAGAGACTTCGTGTGCGATAAACGTATTCTACTTGCCAAAAAGTTAATCGAAGCAGATACCGAATCAAAAATTGCTGTCATTGCCTATCAATGTGGATACAAGGATGTGTCATATTTCTCGAGAATTTTTAAGAAACGGACTGGAGTAACGCCTGCAAGTTACAGGCGAGCCTGCACAGATAACGGAAAACAAAGAACATAAACGCTAATTTTACTCCCTAAAAGAAAAAATCATGGTACATTTAACATGATTTTAACAAAAATAACTTAGCGAAAAACATGGAGTTAGACAATGATTCAGCCTAACGAGTTTAGCCAAGAACAAGCAACAGCTCTCCCTACACCCAATGACATGATTTTAAAATGGGCAGAAGAACGCCCAGATGAAGTCTACTTAAAGCAAATTATTAACCGCCAATTTGTTGAGTTTACTTATAAAGAAGTGGCCGACAAAGCACTGAAACTGGCGTCAGCATTAGAAGGACTCGGAGCCCAACCCGGTGATCGAGTCGCTCTCGTATCGAAAAACTGTGCAGAGTGGTTTATCTGCGATCTTGCCATGATGTTAGGAGATTTTGTCAGCGTCCCAATCTTTCCAACAGCGGGTGCCGATACCATACAGTACTGTATTGAACACAGTGAAAGTAAAATTGTGATTGCGGGTAAACTCGACGATCCTAAGGCCACTCAAAAAGTACTGGATGACAATCCAAACTTGGCGAGTATCTCACTTCCCTACGATAGCGCAGCGAAGTGCCAACATACTTTCGAACAACTCATCGATACCCATGACCCCTCAACCAAGCGTCCTCAGCATCACGATGATAAAGTAATGTCGCTTGTTTATACGTCGGGTACATCAGGGCTACCAAAAGGCGCGATGCTCACATACGGTGCCTTTACGTGGTCAGTTCAACGGTTGATCGATCATATTGGTATCCAACCCGGCGATCGCTTGTTCTCTTATCTACCGCTTGCCCATATTACAGAACGCGTTTACATCTTTGGCTCATCGGTAATGGGCGGTATAGTCACTGCTTTCCCGGAGTCTTTAGATACCTTTATTGATGATGTGAAAATGCATCGCCCTACTCTATTTATTTCAGTTCCTCGTTTATGGACTCTGTTCCAGCAACGAATCCAAGATAAGCTTCCGCAGAAGAAACTGAATTTCTTACTTAAGATTCCGTTTATCAACAACATCATTAAGAAGAAACTGGCTGATGGCCTAGGGTTAGATCAAGCCCGCGTTTTGGGATGTGGTTCTGCACCTGTATCACCGGCTCTACTCGCATGGTATGAGAGTGTTGGCCTACACATTACCGAGGCTTGGGGAATGACTGAGTCTTTCGCCTACAGCACGATTAATCACCCGTTTAGAGCCGACAAAATTGGTACTGTGGGTAATGCTGGTCCGGGCATCGAACTCAAAATTGCAGAAGATGAAGAGATTTTGGTTCGAAGCAAAGGTATGTTCTCTGGTTATTACAAAAATGACATAGCCACCCAAGAGTCTTTTAACTCTGAGGGATGGCTTCATACTGGCGATATTGGTGATATCGACAGCGAGGGCTACCTAACGATCCGGGGACGTAAAAAAGACACCTTTAAAACTGCGAAAGGTAAGTTTGTGGCTCCAGTGCCAATCGAAAACAAACTGTTTGAATACAGCCGCGTAGAAATGATGTGTTTGATCGGCTTAGGCTTACCTGGTCCTATCCTACTCGTGGTACCGCATGACTTCCCTAATTTTGATCGGGCTCGTTATGAAAGAACAAGTAAACGTGTCATTGAAAAAATGAACCAACAGTTAGCCTCGCATGAGAAGATCAAAGGGGTACTGATGATTAAGGAACCGTGGAGCATCGACAACGGTGTACTTACCCCTACTCTCAAGATAAAGCGACATATCCTTGAGCAGAAATACCATGAAATCGGTCATAACTGGCCAAAAGATAAATTGGTGGTTTGGGAAGAGTAATCAAAACCGAGAGGGAGCCATTACGGCTCCTTTTTTAGCACCAAAGCGCTCAACCTTAGGTCAGTTACTGCCTCACCTAACACACTCCACTCACTCCCAAAACGATTTCTTCAGTTCCTTATCAACTTGTTCCTGTGTAATCCCGACATCTCTCAACAAATATTCTGGTAACTCAGACAGCTGCTTTCTGGTTCTACGATTCTGAAGATAACGCTCAAAGTTAGAATAGAATTTCTTAATTGATAACGATGATAAGAATGATTGGTTAGCCCTTGATGTCGCTGTTATCGTGTTCATAGCCTATCTCCTGTTGATTTTTCGCTTTATCATGGTCAATAATCAACCAATAGATAAATATCGACAAACGATAGATACTGACATTCGGTTAAGGAAAACTAATGTGAGAGAACGAACCCCACCTTTCCAAGGGATCTACTATTTTTATACTGCGGCTGAAACAGGCAGTTTTAAACTCGCGGCTGAAAAGCTGTTCGTCACGGCAGCTGCCGTCAGCCAACAAATTCGTCAACTTGAAGAGTGGCTAGGTGCAGACTTGTTTATTCGTCAGCACCGAAAAATAGTACTCACTCACGAAGGTGATGTGCTTTACCTGCAAGCTAAGAAAGGCTTTGCTCATATTCAAGATGGGGTAAGACGAATAAACCAAGACCCCAATCCTACTCAACTGTCTATTTCAACCGTACCATCATTTGCTCAACACTGGTTGGTGCCTAGAATTGGAGACTTTCGCGATCGTCACCCTGATCTATCCATGTTGATTGAACCGACCAACAAGCTGGTGACGTTTGAAGATTCTAATGTCGATGTCTGCGTTCGATATGGTCATGGTAATTATCCAAACATTGAATCACGTTGGTTAATGGACGAAGTGGTTTACCCTGTCTGCCACCCTATCTACCAAGAGAAGCATGGTATTTATGACATCGACGATCTACACAAAGCAGAGCTAATTGAAGACCGATGGCCAGATATGGATTGGAATCTATGGCTAGACATTGTAGGAGCGAAGGCAGGACGCTCATCACTGCAATTTGATGGCTCGCATTTTGTTTTAGAAGGTGCATTATCCGTACAAGGCGTTGCTCTTGTGAAGCACAGTTTGGTCTATCGGTATTTGCAGGAAAAGAAACTCGTTCGAATCGGTAACTTAGCACTCAAGCCTAAATACAATTACTTCTTATGTGCCCCTGCTGGCTACTTTCATCGAGAAAAGATAAAGCGTTTTGAGGCTTGGATGCAAAATCAGGTTCAGTTGTTTGGGAATAGAGGTCGAGAAGAACTAACTATTATAGAGACAGATTACCAGCTTAAATGGTCTGATAATTCATAAAGCGAAACTGGTATACTTAGCTCAAATAAATGGCGAGAACATCTCATGACACAAGACAATAATCCACTTCACGGTATCACTCTACAGAAGCTACTGACTGAATTGGTTGAACATTACGGTTGGGAAGAGTTGAGTTACATGGTGAACATCAACTGCTTTAAAAAAGACCCGAGCATTAAATCGAGCTTAAAATTTTTGCGTAAAACAGATTGGGCACGCACCAAAGTAGAGCAGATTTACATCGACTTAAAGCGTTAGTCTCTCCCTGCTTTATCAGTCCCGTGTTGAATAAATACGGGACAACCACTGTGTCTACTTTTTAGGGGCTACATCAGCACCTCGCACCTCGCACCTCGCACCTCGCACCTCGCACCTCGCACCTCGCGGTATATTACAAACAATAAAAAGCCCCGCAAGCTTTCACTTGCGGGGCTTTTTTAGCTAATTTAGAAAAGGGCTAATTACTTACCAGCTTCTTTTTCTGCTTTAACTTTTGCAATCACTTCGTCAGCAACGTTAGTTGGACATGGTGCGTATTGTGCGAATTCCATAGAGAATTGGCCACGACCAGAAGTGATAGTACGTAGGTGACCGATGTAGCCGAACATCTCAGAAAGAGGTACGTCAGCTTTAATACGAACACCAGTAACGCCAGCTTGTTGATCTTTGATCATGCCACGACGACGGTTAAGGTCACCGATAACATCACCAACGTGATCGTCTGGAGTGAACACGTCAACGTTCATGATAGGCTCAAGAAGTTGCGCGCCAGCTTTAGGCATAGATTGACGGAATGCGCCTTTCGCTGCGATTTCAAATGCGATAGCAGATGAATCGACTGCGTGGAAACCACCATCGAAAAGTTCAACTTCAACGTCTAGCGTAGGGAAGCCAGCTAGTACGCCGTTATCCATCATGCCAGCAAAGCCTTTCTCAACTGCAGGCCAGAATTCTTTAGGAACGTTACCGCCCACAACTACTGAGTTGAACTTGAAGCCAGAACCTGCTTCACCAGGTTTGATACGGTAATCGATCTTACCGAATTGACCAGAACCACCAGACTGTTTCTTATGCGTGTAGCTATCTTCAATTGCTTGAGTGATAGTTTCACGGTAAGCAACTTGAGGAGCACCAACTGTTAGGTCAACGCCGTAAGTACGCTTAAGGATATCTACCTTGATGTCTAGGTGAAGCTCACCCATACCTTTAAGGATAGTTTCGCCAGTTTCTTCGTCAGTCTCAACTTGGAAAGATGGATCTTCTGCAACCATTTTACCGATCGCGATACCCATTTTCTCAGAACCGCCTTTATCTTTTGGAGATACAGCGATAGAGATTACTGGAGTTGGGAAAACCATTGGCTCAAGCGTTACTTGGTCTTTTGGATCACATAGAGTGTGACCAGTTTGCACGTTCTTCATACCAACGATCGCAATGATGTCACCAGCTTGTGCGCTAGTTAGTTCGTTACGGTCATCAGCTTGCATCTCAACCATACGGCCAACACGCTCAGTTTTACCTGTGAATGAGTTAAGGATCGTGTCACCTTTGTTCAATTTACCAGAGTAAATACGAACGAAAGTTAGAGCACCGAAACGGTCATCCATGATTTTGAACGCAAGCGCTTTGAAAGTTTCTTCAGTAGAAACGATAGCGTGGTTGCCTGTTTCTTCGCCGTTCTCATCCATTAGAGGTTGAGGATCAACTTCAGTTGGAGAAGGTAGGTAATCTACTACAGCATCAAGGATAACTTGCATGCCTTTGTTCTTGAACGCAGAACCACAGAACGTAGGGAAGAATGCGATATCACGAGTACCTTTACGGATACAACGTTTGATATCTTCGATAGAAGGCTCTTCACCTTCCATGTAAGCTTCCATTAGGTCATCGTCTTGCTCTACAGCAGTTTCGATTAGCTCTTCACGGTATTGCTCAACGTCATCAACCATGTCCGCAGGAACATCAGTGATTTCGTAGTTTTCAGGAAGACCAGTGTCATCCCAAACGTATGCTTTACGGCTTAGAAGGTCTACAACACCCACGAATTCATCTTCGCGGCCGATTGGTAGAACCATAACTAGAGGAGTTGCACCTAGAACGTTTTTAACTTGGTCAACAACGTTGTAGAAATCTGCACCCATACGGTCTAGTTTGTTAACGAAGATCAGACGAGATACTTCTGATTCGTTAGCGTAGCGCCAGTTAGTTTCTGATTGTGGTTCAACACCACCAGAACCACAGAATACACCGATACCGCCATCAAGTACTTTAAGAGAACGGTATACTTCAACTGTGAAGTCAACGTGTCCAGGAGTATCGATAACGTTTAGACGGTGACCGTTCCAGAAACAGCTTACAGCTGCTGATTGGATAGTAATTCCGCGCTCAGCTTCCTGTTCCATGAAGTCAGTAGTTGATTCGCCATCATGTACTTCACCAGTCTTGTGGATCTGACCAGTTAGCTTAAGGATACGCTCAGTGGTAGTTGTTTTACCCGCATCAACGTGCGCGAAAATACCAATGTTTCTGTATTTCGATAAATCTGCCATTGTCTTACTCTGTTAATAGGATATAAAATGCGCGCAGAGTATATCACAATCTGTGAGGACTGATAGCTTTGCATGCATTTGGGACTAAAAAACTTTGCCTTTTTCTAACATATAGAAAAAGGCAATCTGAAGAAACAATCTAAATGATTGTTAAGTTTAGTGCTAACTTAAAGCGAAAATAGCGTTTAAGTTAGACTGAATTTCTGCTGTATAGAGTAGCTGAAGTGAGCTCAATTACAACTCATCAAAAGCATTAATTGCTTCCGATAATTTTTTCACACCGTGGATCTGCATTCCTGGAATGCCACCTTTAGGCATGTTAGCCGCTGGTACAATGGCTCTCTTGAAGCCGTGTTTAAACGCCTCATTTAAGCGCTCTTGACCGCTCGGTACAGGTCGAATCTCACCAGCAAGGCCTACTTCGCCAAAAACCACCACATCTTTTGGCAATGCGCGGTCTCTGAAACTCGAAAGTAAAGCCATTACCAATGCAAGATCGGCACTGGTTTCGGTTACTTTAACACCACCAACGACATTCACAAACACATCTTGGTCAGCCATTTGTAAGCCGCCGTGTTTATGCAGCACGGCTAGTAACAATGACAGTCGATTTTGCTCGAGACCAACAGCGACACGACGCGGGTTAGCCAGCTGCGAATAATCCACCAGCGCTTGGATTTCAACAAGAAGTGGACGCGTTCCTTCCCAAACTACCATCACTGAACTGCCTGAGGTTTCTTCTTCACCACGAGACAGAAAAATAGCCGATGGATTGCTAACTTCTTTTAGCCCTTGCCCTGTCATAGCAAACACACCTAGCTCATTCACTGCACCAAAACGGTTCTTGTGGCTGCGCAAGGTTCTAAAACGACTGTCCGTTCCGCCATCTAACAGCACAGAGCAGTCAATAATGTGTTCAAGTACTTTTGGTCCCGCTAAGGTACCGTCTTTAGTTACGTGTCCCACTAGGAATACGGCAACGTTGTTCTGTTTCGCATAGCGCGTTAATGCGGTTGCCGATTCACGCACCTGAGCAACACTACCTGGAGACGATTGAACATCAGCGACATGCATAACTTGGATTGAATCGATAACCATGATCTTAGGCTGCTCTCTTTCTGCAACCTGACAGATTTTATCAACATTGGTTTCAGAGAGCATTTTGAGATGCTCTTTTGGTAACCCTAATCGAGATGCTCGCATCGCAACTTGTTGAAGAGATTCTTCGCCAGTGACATAAAGTGTCGGTAACTGGGAAGAAAGCTGACACATAGTCTGCAATAACAGCGTTGATTTACCGGCACCAGGGTTACCACCAATAAGAATCGCAGCGCCAGGTACAACACCACCACCAAGTACACGATCAAGCTCTTTGAAGCCACTACTAAAGCGCGGGACCTCTTGCAAGTCGATTTCCGATAGCGTTTGAACCGAAGATTCAGTTGCACCACCAGCGTAACCACTTAGTCGTTCATTGCGCGCGACCTGAGGTGAAGCGGCTAACCTAACTTCTGTAATCGTGTTCCAAGCACCACATGCATTGCACTGCCCTTGCCAACGTGGAAAGTCAGCACCACAGTCATTACACACATAAGCTCGCTTTGCCTTAGCCATAAAACCTCAATAATTTGCTTAGTAACGGGTAAATGTTGCTATTTTGTGACCCCGTTGACCGTACAGGTGAAAATAAAAGTTGCAGTAGGGCCACGAATACCTAAAGATCAAATACAACTCGTCGATAACAATAACGCACCATCCATTCTAACAAGAAAAGTATGCAGCAATCTGAAATTCTATCTGTAGCAGAACGACTTATTCCGGCCTACCATGCCGAAGATTTCGAATTCCTTCTTTCTCAAATGACAGAAGGCGAATCACCGTCTCTAAAACTGCTCGTTAAAATGGAACTGAATCGTATCATGGCTCCGTGCACAAAGAGCATTGATTTACGCGGGCGTATTGATAATGAATGTCATCAATTCACGCTAGACGAGCGTAAACATTGGCTTGATGACATAGCTTTGAACGCGTATCAACGTGGTACTAAAAAATTTAAAGGTTATACCGAGGGCGTGTGGGAGTTAGTGATGACACCTCGCATTCAACCTCTTCGTAATATTGTTAAAACATCCTCTCAAGATGACCACGATATCACTAACGCTGATAGCCCCTATGAAGCAGAAGCCATTAACCTCGGTTACGATTTAAAACGCAAAGAAAACAGGCTCAAGATTAGCTCACAGGTTGAAATCACCACGCCTAAAGGACAAAGCCTACATGGTGTGACGGTTGATATTTCTCCGTCAGGTGCAAAGTTCAAGGTACCAAGAGCGTTTAAATACAACCTAGGGGAAATCATCAGTGTTAAATTCACTGAGCTTGTTGAAAAGTCGCTAGAGGCCGATGTTAATGAGGCGGTTGAATTTCGTATTCTGGGCATTGATGAATCCTACGAGAACAATGCAGTCAAATTTTTAAGATGCATGAGAATCAGCGATACAACGAGTGTGGCTCGTTTACTCGATGAATCTCTAAATAGTGTCAGCAAGAAAACCAGCCATGAGAATCAAGATAGGCTCATTCGAACGCGAACTCGCGGTATTGAACACACCTATCTAAAGTACACCTGTAATCTCCCTCTATTCTTCAGTGGTAGTGAGTTGAAGCTCGCGCTGCTCACGGATAACAATCATCCCCAATGGCAATACTGGCATGATGAGCGTAACCAACAGGCTCTGGGTACTTTGTTCAACGAACAACGTATGAACTTACTCGCTAAGCCTGGCGTGAAGGGAACCAGTAACGTTATCTACTCTTTTACCCATGAACATAAAAATAAGACCTTGTTCTACTCGATGATGCTGCCTGAAGCTTCTCGTGAAGAGAGGCAACTGTTCTGGCACATCGGCGGTAAACGTAAAAGTTGGAAGGCGTTCAAATTCTCGGTTTTCGAATTATCCGACTCTGAGCGACAAGCCTTAGCTGAGCATTCAGATACGCTTGCTCAAAGCTCAGCGCAACTGACTCATTGCGGTATCTTGCAAGAGATCGGTGATCACGAAAGTGCTGCCGATTATCTATTAAGTGAAAAACCACGCATTCCAAGCAGTGATCTTAATCGCTTTCGTCATCCGCGAACGGTGGTGGGGAACATTCAAAGTATCTACTTTGATTCCCAAAGTCGTCGTAAAGAACCGAGATATAGCTTTAAATCACCAATTCAACTCACATCACAAGATAGCCCAACAATAAACGGACACACTGTAGACATATCAAAACGTGGCCTAAGCATTACCCTTGAACACCCAATGGTACTCAAGATTGATGATCCGGTTGTGGTGAATTTCAATGAACTGCAACTCTATGATAAAAACTTGCCATTAAGCACAGTGCCTTACCATGTAATTCGTGTAAGCCCGAACGGTTGCAACGTTCAATTGGTTATCACCGAGAATGCAAAAACAATGCGCACCATCGCCTTCCTTAATGGGCTTATCGATCAGAACCAAAGTAAGCTAAATAAGAAGCAAGAAATACTGCCCACCGATTCACTGCTTAAATCACTGCACACTGTTTTGCTTAACAAAATGGTCAGTAATCCAATTTTCATTGATAAGCCGGGCTCAACGTTGCGTTGTAAGCTCATTGGTGTGAACTTCCCGCTGAACAAGCATCTAGCGTTACTCGCTAAACTTGGGCACAACCAAAAGTTTTCACTAGAACCGATTTTCAAAGGTCATTCTAATTCACTATTAGCTGAGCCACTGAAAAGAATTGAAGGTGCAGAGCCAAAACATCATGACGTATACATTGCTGCGATAAAGTTTGGTAACAAGATTCAATCTGTACATACGAAGTTGGTGAAAGACTTTGCATCTACAAAAGAACGTATTTCGTTCATTAAGAAAGCACAAGATCTGGGTGATGTGTATGTACTGCGAGTCACTACCGCCCCTATCTTTAATCCATTAACAAGTTTGTTCCAATCAGACTTAGCCGAGCTTTCGCGCATCAGTATGCACCAAGCGAAGAAGTTAGAGAGTGAGGTCACCGCTTTTATTGGTTATGGTGAGATAGAAGACATTACCGATGAAGTATTGATTCGACTAGAACTCTCGCACTAAATAACCAGATCAACTTACCGGTTTGTCGACTTATCGGATTTAAAAGTAGAAAAAGCAGGCTTATCGCCTGCTTTTTTGTATCCGTTATACCGCCCTAAATATGACTAAGGCTTCGCTTGCCAGCTGATTTTTTGCTGCTTAGCTAATACACCTGACAAGATACAAAGCACCCCACCTAAGCCAGCATAACGCACAGCAGTTTGTGCCTGTTGTTCAACTTTCGGTTTTGCATGGTAAGCAATCCCTAAACCAGCAGAACCCATCATAACCAAGTCATTGGCACCATCACCCACGGCAACGGTGTTATGCAGTTCCAGTTCATACTCTTCAGCAAGTTCTACCAAGATATCCGCTTTGGTCTGTGCGGAAACAACATCGCCTAATACTTCACCCGTCAATTTACCATTGACGATCTCTAGCGTGTTTGACTGAGCGTGGTCAAGATCAAGCGTATCTTTCAGGTAGTCTGAGAAATAAGTAAAACCACCCGATGCAATCGCCGTCTTCCAGCCAAGTTTATTCAGAGTATTCACTAGCTCAACCAAGTCTGGCATGAATGGTAATGACTGGCGCACTTGCTCCAGTATCGACTCATCCGCACCTTTCAGTGCCCCAACGCGTTGGCGTAGGCTCTGTTCAAAGTCGAGCTCGCCTTGCATCGCACGCTCTGTGATTTCAGAAACTAACTCTCCGACTCCTGCGAGCTTTGCTATCTCATCGATGCATTCAATTTGGATTGCTGTGGAGTCCATATCCATCACGATCAAACCTGGCTTAGATAAGTCTGGGACCTCGCTAAGGCAAGCATAATCAAGCTTCAGTGCTTGTAAAATTTCTTCGTGTGCAGGGGTTAAGTTCCCTGACATCAGTGCCACTTCATAATGTCCCACCTTCCACGTATTGAGGATGGTGTTGTAGGTACCAGTGAAAAAGTCGATGTCATCGAATGATTGTGGAGATAGGTACTCACCGAACACAATCCAATTGGCTTTAGATTTAGCGAGTTGAGAAGCGAAACGTGTCTCGGGGAGTCGGGTTAATAATGTCGTATGCCTTTTAATCGGCAGATATTTCTGAGCGTCCATGTGTATGATTCCTAATTAACTATGCTAAACGTTAACCTATTGCAATTTGAAAACGCAAGTCTCAATATGTCTTAATCATAACATTTGTTTATTTCAGGCTTCGTGAAACATGAATGAATCATTGTTCTCAATACGTAACGCTTTACGAGTACTAGCCCTAATTTTGTTGGCTGCTATGTTCGTGGTAACCATTAAAAACACGGTCGTGATCAGTAAAGGTAATGAGAAGATCCAAGCAAAACAGTTGGAAACGCTGACCAAGCTACTGATCTCACAGGCATCACTTTCAGCCAGTAAGATGATCACTCAGCAAGACCAAGAGCGCCTGCTAGAGCTCACTAACCAACTGTCTCAGGATCGATTGGTATTTGATACCACCATCTACGATGCAGAAGGGATCCGACTGGCTTCGAGTGAAAAAGCGCTCTCGGTACGCGAGGTTCTTGGCTTAGACACACCTCTTTCAACGGCAAGTATCGGCAGGCAGCAACTCGTTGAACCTATTTACTCTCCAGAGAGTACGATCATTGGCTTTATCCGCGTGACTTTTGAGACAGGAAAAATGACAGCTATTTCTGATCATCACTACCGTAAGAGCGATCGCTACATGATCGGCATGGTCTTAATGGGATTTGTCAGTGGCGTGTTGTTCATCATGCTTATTCGTAAAAGAAAGGCTAAGTCTGGGGAAAACTGGCTGCTTAAAAATGTCAGCTCTTAACGGCTTAGTTTAACAAATTCAATAAAAAGCCCCGAAGCTCAGGCAGCAACGGGGCTTTTGTTATCTATTAAACTTTGCGGTATCTATTAAACTTTGCGGTATCTATTAAGCTTTTTGAAATCTATGAGCTGATTAGTCTTGGTCACCAAGCAGCACAGAGTCTAGTGCGATAACCATCATGTCATTGAAAGTCGTTTGACGTTCATCTGATGTGGTTTGCTCACCAGTTTTGATGTGATCTGAAACAGTACAAATTGTCAGAGCTTTTGCGCCGTATTCAGCACATACACCATAGATACCCGCTGCTTCCATTTCTACGCCGACAATGCCGTATTTGTCCATTACTTCGAACATTTCAGGATCTGGCGTGTAGAACAACTCAGCCGAGAATAGGTTGCCGACTTTGACGTCTACACCACGCGCTTTTGCCGCATCTTCTGCCGCACGCACCATTTTGTAATCCGCAATAGCCGCGAAGTCATGACCTTTAAAGCGAATACGATTCACTTTTGAGTCGGTACACGCACCCATGCCGATAACCACATCGCGTACTTTGATATCTTCGCTCACTGCACCACAACTGCCGACACGAATGATCTTTTTCACACCAAAGTCTTTGATCAACTCAGTCGCGTAAATAGAACAAGATGGAATACCCATACCATGTCCCATTACCGAAACCTTACGGCCTTTGTAAGACCCCGTGTAACCAAACATGTTACGAACATCGCACACTTGAACCACTTCTTCTAGGAAGGTTTCAGCGATGTATTTTGCACGTAGCGGATCGCCGGGCATTAGAACTACGTCAGCGAAATCACCCATTTCAGCATTAATATGTGGAGTAGCCATTGAAAATATCCTTAATCTCAAAACAAAAAAGAAGAGAGAGGTTTCCCTCTCTCTTCGTTAACTATTATAGAAAGCTTGTACCGTGTCCCATTGGCGATGTGCCAAAGTAAGACGCTAAGCTTTGACCGATATCAGCGAAGGTATCGCGACGGCCTAGAGAGCCAGCAGGAACCTTATTTCCGTATACAATCACAGGGATATGTTCACGAGTATGGTCAGTACCTGGCCATGTCGGATCACAACCGTGGTCAGCAGTTAAGATAAGTACATCATCTTCTTTCATCATATCGATGATTTCATTGATACGGCCATCGAAGTACTCAAGTGCCGCTGCGTAACCTGCAACATCACGGCGGTGGCCGTAAGCTGAGTCGAAATCAACGAAGTTAGTGAACACGATAGTGTTGTCGCCCGCTTCAGTGATCGCTTCTTTAGTTGCTTCAAATAGCGCAGGAATACCTGTTGCTTTCGTTTTCTGAGTAATACCACAACCTGCGTAGATATCAGAGATCTTACCGATTGAGTGAACGTTACCGCCCTTCTCATCAACCAACTTCTGAAGAACTGTCGCCGCTGGCGGCTCAACAGAAAGGTCACGACGGTTACCAGTACGTTCGAACTGACCTTTACCTGGACCAATGAACGGACGCGCAATAACACGGCCGATGTTGTAGTCTTCTAGCTCTTCACGAGCAATCTGACAAAGGTCTAATAAGTTCTGTAGACCGAATGTCTCTTCATGACATGCGATTTGGAAAACAGAGTCTGCTGAAGTGTAGAAGATTGGCAAGCCACTCTTCATGTGTTCTTCACCCAGGTTATCTAGGATTTCTGTACCCGATGAGTGACAGTTACCTAAGAAGCCAGATAGACCTGCACGCTCAAGGATGCGATCAGTCAGTTCTTTTGGAAAGCTGTTTTCTTTGTCGGTGAAGTAGCCCCAGTCAAACAATACCGGTACACCTGCGATTTCCCAGTGACCTGATGGCGTGTCTTTACCAGAAGACAGCTCAGCAGCGTGACCGTACGCGCCAATGATCTCAGCGTCTACGTCCATACCAGGAGCAAAGCGACCTGTAGACTCTTTGTGAGCCATAGCTAAACCTAGCTTAGACAGGTTTGGCAGCGTTAGTGGGCCTTTACGATCTGCATTGTCCGCAAGACCTTGATCACAATGGTCAGCAATGTGACCCATAGTGTCTGAACCTACATCACCGAATGTGTTCGCATCTGCGGTTTCGCCGATACCGAATGAATCTAAAACTAAAATAAATGCTCTTTTCATTTTCTTCACCAACTAATTGCTCTTTGCACCAGAACTCTGTTTATCGGCATACACAAGGTATGCCGATACCTGTTATTTACACGTCTTCAGAACGAATCTGACGGTAAACGTCTGGCGTTGCTGTATATTCTCCGCCCACAGTGATTGCATTTTGTAATGCTTTTGCAGCTTCTTGCCACTGTTGTTCATTGCGAGCATGAATCATTGCTAATGGTTTATCGTCACTTGCTACTTCGCCAAGGCGAATGAAGCTATCAAAACCGACTGCGTAATCAATGCTGTCTGTTGCTACGCGGCGACCACCGCCCATACCAACGACAGCCATACCAATTGCACGCGTATCCATCGCTGATACTACACCGCTTTCTAGCGCGTACACTGGTTTAACAATTTCTGCTTTTTCTAGGTAGTTATCGTAGTTCGTTACGAAATCAGTTGGACCACCAAGGCCCGCTACCATTTTACCGAAGCACTCTGCTGCTTTACCGTTATCCAGTACTGCCATCAGTTTTTCACGCGCTTCGTCTGAATCTTTTGCAAGGTTACCTAGAACCAGCATTTCAGCACACGATGCCATCGTAATTTCTAGCAAACGAGGGTTACGATATTCGCCGGTTAGAAATTGAACCGCTTCACGTACTTCTACTGCGTTGCCCGCTGAAGAAGCCAGAACTTGGTTCATGTCCGTTAGGATTGCCGTTGTTTTAGTACCTGCGCCGTTTGCTACTGCAACGATAGATTTTGCTAACTCTTCAGACGCTTCATAAGTCGGCATGAATGCGCCTGAACCTACTTTTACGTCCATCACTAAAGAATCAAGACCAGCAGCCAATTTCTTAGACAAAATTGAAGCTGTGATCAACGAGATGTTGTCGACTGTTGCCGTGATATCTCGAGTCGCGTAAACGCGCTTATCAGCTGGCGCTAAATCGCCAGTTTGGCCGATGATCGCTACGCCAGCTTCTTTGGTTACAGCACCAAACACATCGTTGGTGGGTGTAATATTGTAACCAGGGATAGATTCAAGTTTGTCTAGCGTACCGCCAGTGTGGCCTAAACCACGACCAGAGATCATTGGAACGAAACCACCACATGCTGCCACCATAGGGCCAAGCATCAGAGAAGTTACGTCACCAACACCACCAGTAGAGTGCTTATCAACGATTGGGCCATCAAAGTTCATGTGGCTCCAGTCAATCACCATGCCCGAATCACGCATTGCACACGTCAGTGCGATACGTTCTGGCATCGTCATTTCATTAAAAAAGATAGCCATTGCGAATGCTGCAATTTGGCCTTCAGAAACGGTATTTTTAGCCACGCCTTGAATGAAGAAGTTAATTTCTTCAGTCGTTAGGACTTCACCATCACGTTTTCTGCGAATAATTTCTTGAGGTAGATACATTAGTGCCTCCCAAACTCTAGTGAGTATGGTTTGTAGGGAAAGAGGTAATATGGAGTGACTTAACACCACTCCATCAAACAGACTTGTTATACCCGATAGGTAAATTAGTATGCTGCTGGATCAGCAGTTTCGTCTGTCACTTCTAATGTATTAAGAAGGTTAGTCAGTAGGCTTGAAGCACCAAAACGGTAGTGCATGTTGTCTGCCCACTCAGCGCCTAGTAGCTCATCAGCCATCGCTAGGTAAGCTTGAGCATCTTCAGCTGTACGTACTCCACCAGCTGGTTTGAAACCCACTGTTTTAGCTACGCCCATGTCACGAATAACTTCAAGCATCATGCGTGCGAACTCAGGAGTCGCGTTTACTGGCACTTTACCGGTTGAAGTTTTGATGAAGTCTGCACCGGCTTCGATACAGATTTGAGAAGCTTTCTTGATCAGTGCTTCTTCTTTTAGCTCACCAGTTTCGATGATCACTTTAAGCGTGATGTCACCACAAGCGGCTTTACACTGTTTAACTAGCTCAAAACCCACTTCTTCGTTGCCAGCAATAAGAGCACGGTATGGGAATACTACGTCAACTTCGTCTGCGCCGTACGCTACCGCTGCTTTTGTTTCTGCAACAGCAATTTCGATGTCGTCATTACCATGAGGGAAGTTAGTTACAGTCGCAATGCGTACTTCTGGAGTACCTTGCTCACGCAACGCCTTTTTAGCTGCTGGGATGAAGCGAGGGTAAATACAGATTGCAGCGGTGTTGCCAACTGCAGTCTTCGCGTCATGACAAAGTGCCACTACTTTTTCAGTAGTATCGTCGTCATTTAGCGTAGTTAGGTCCATAAGTTTAAGTGCACGTAGAGCTGCTGCTTTTAAATCGCTCATTTCTATCTCCGATCAATATATTCAAATAGTTAACTACTTCACCATCCATCCAGTATAGATGGATATTTTAGTAATGCTCAGTAGTCACAAATGAACGGACTTGGTTCCCTGAAGACTTGATAACTTTCGCTACCAATTGCAATCCTTGTCACCGCACAGTACCAGTTTGGTCTATGGCACAACAAATCAGTCATGTTGTGTCTAACATCTATAGTGTATTGCTAATATAGCGTATTGCTAAGTTTGGCTTAATCCCAGAAGAATAACGTTCGAGCTAATCTCAATGTTACTTTCTTGCCAGCAGAGACATCCTATCCCTTTAGCTAATACATTATAGGTATCCATCAATAAATTGTAGTGCTCCTTAGAACGCAAACGGTTTGTATCTCAAAAAAACATTCTAGACCCATTTTCGACTTCAAGCATTCACTCATGCTAATGCTCAAAATCACTAGGCCCAAAAACAAAAAAGCCCCGCAGCAATTTCTTGCTACGGGGCGATATTATTATGGCGTCTATATATCGATTTCTAACTGATTAGAAAGACAGGAAGAAGCCAGCAATTGTTGCTGCCATCAGGTTAGATAGAGTACCAGCTACAACCGCTTTAACACCCATACGTGCGATGTCGTGACGACGGTTTGGAGCAATACCACCTAGACCACCTAGAAGAATCGCAATTGAAGAAAGGTTTGCGAAACCACATAGAGCGAACGAGATAATTGCTTGAGTCTTAACAGACATTACTTGACCAGTCGCTTCAACGATTTGAGCGTTTTCACCGATGTATGGTACGAAGTTTAGGTATGCAACGAATTCGTTAACAACTGTCTTCTGACCAATGAAAGAACCAGCAATAGTTGCTTCTTCCCATGGAACACCAATGATGAATGCTAACGGTGCGAAGATCCAACCTAGAAGAAGTTCTAGAGTTAGGTTTTCCATACCGAACCAACCACCGATGCCACCTAGGATACCGTTGATAAGAGCGATTAGACCGATGAATGCTAGTAGCATTGCACCAACGTTAAGTGCTAGTTGTAGACCAACTGACGCACCGCCAGCAGCTGCATCGATAACGTTAGCAGGCTTGTCGTCGCCACCGTCGATGTCTGAACCTAGGTTCTCGTCAACTTCATCAGTTTCAGGCTTGATGATTTTAGCGAATAGTAGACCACCAGGTGCTGCCATGAATGACGCTGCTACTAGGTACTCTAGAGGTACACCCATAGATGCGTAACCCGCTAGTACACCACCAGCAACAGACGCTAAACCACCACACATTACTGCGAATAGTTCAGAGTTAGTCATTTTAGGAACAAATGGACGAACAACTAGAGGCGCTTCCGTTTGACCAACGAAGATGTTTGCAGCTGCAGACATAGACTCGGCGCGAGAAGTACCTAGAGCTTTCTGAAGACCACCACCAAGAACCTTGATTACAACTTGCATCGCACCAATGTAGTAAAGTACAGAGATAAGAGCAGAGAAGAAGATTAGTGTTGGTAGAACTTGGAATGCAAAGATGAATCCGATACCGTCAACTGAGAAGTTAACAAGGCTACCAAATAGGAAGCCAGTACCATCTTTACCGTAGTCGATCACGTTTGCTACACCAGCAGAGAAACCTGCAAGTAGATCACGACCCCAAGGGATGTAAAGTACGAATGCACCAAGTGCGAATTGGATAGCGAAAGCGCCACCCACTGTTCTTAGATTAATTGCTTTGCGGTTGTCGGATAGTAGTACTGCGATTGCAATCAGTGCAACCATTCCGACGAGGCTCATAAACAGGCTCATAGTTTATGACTTCCTTATTAGTTATTTATTGGCGTGTTACAAAATGGGGCTATAAAGCGGAGGCAATTATACTCATGCGACCACTAATAAAGTAATGCCGTCCTCACACTTTCGTAGAAGATTCATGTACCATTCACACGTAAATGTGAGCCAAATCACAAGCCAAGTGCAATTTACGCAAACGATAAACAAAAACCTTCGATTTTATTCACATATACCGAATGCGCGATGGCTATTTTGCCAAATTTGCGCTGCAACCGATTGCTTCGGTTCTTTTCTAAGCAAAAATAGTTCATTTAAGATCGTAACTAAATACTTGGAATGATTAACATTTCCTTGTTTTCCATGCATGGGCATATCCGGGGCATCCGTTTCTAATACCAGGCATTCAAGAGGCAGTTTTGAGATAGTGGTGCGTGTTTTTTGTGCTCTTGGGTAAGTAATCGTTCCACCGACGCCAATATAGAAACCAAGCCGAATCCACGCCAAAGCCTGCTGTTCGCTCCCTGAAAATCCATGAATCACACCACCCAAAGTAAATTTATACTGCTTTATTAGCTCAATAAGTCGGTTAAAAGACTTCCTTTCATGGATGATTAAAGGCAGCTTAAACGCCTTAGCTAGCTCTATTTGTTGGATGAAAAAACGCTCTTGTTTCTCCCGTGCAACATCGACAAAAAAGTCGAGACCACACTCTCCTATCGCAACGCATTGACTGTGTTTTGATGAGAGTAATCGGTGAAGCTCTGAGAATTGCTCGTCATTGGCTTGCTCTAAAAAATAAGGATGGAAACCTAAAGCGTAGTAAACATTAGGGTAAGATTGAGCGATTTCATCAAGCTTCCTCCAGTTACTTTGGCCAATAGAAGGGATGATCAACTTCTCGACTTGCGCCTGTTTCGCCTCTTTAACGTAACCTTCAATACCTTTATCAAGTGAAAAACCTTGCTCAAAGATGTCAAAGTCCGCATGGCAATGGGTGTCAAACAGCGGAAAGTCACTTATTTTCGATGTCATCTTCCCTGCTCTCTGTTTGTTTTCCTTGAGGATCACGGCGATAAGCCACACAGCTGCGCTTATTTTCAGGCGTTAAGCCAAGCTCTTCGCACCACTTGTCGTATTTCTTAATCCAAGCTTTTATCCAACTGAACATACTTACCTTAAGCCTCTAACCTCAAATGACACGAATAAAAAAACGCCTATTGCAGAACAATAGACGTTTTTGTTTAACTCGAATAGAGCACAGAGTGATTAGTGCTCGCGCGTCGCTCGGAATTGAACTTCTGGGAAACGTTCAGAAGCTAGGTTCAAATTCACCATAGTCGGTGCAATATAAGACAGGTTATCACCACCATCTAACGCTAGGTTAGCTTGGCTCTTACGTTTGAACTCTTCTAGTTTCTTAGCGTCATCACATTCAACCCAACGTGCAGTTGCAACGTTCACACCTTCGTAAATCGCTTCAACGTTGTATTCCGCTTTCAAGCGCGCTACAACCACATCAAACTGAAGTACACCAACTGCACCAACGATCAGATCGTTATTTTGCAAAGGACGGAATACTTGAACCGCGCCCTCTTCAGAAAGCTGAACCAAGCCTTTTAGAAGTTGCTTCTGCTTTAATGGATCGCGCAGACGAATACGACGGAATAGCTCAGGCGCAAAGTTAGGAATACCAGCAAACTTCAAGCTTTCGCCTTGAGTAAAGGTATCGCCAATCTGGATTGTGCCGTGGTTATGCAGACCAATGATGTCACCCGCGTATGCTTTTTCAGCACGAGCACGGTCACCCGCCATGAAGGTTACTGCATCTGAGATACTCACGTTCTTACCAGTACGAACATGGTTCATCTTCATACCTTGGTCGTAAGTGCCCGATACGATACGCATGAATGCGATACGGTCACGGTGTTTTGGATCCATGTTTGCTTGGATCTTAAATACGAAACCAGAGAACTTCTCTTCAGTCGCTTCAACATCACGCTCATTTGCTTGACGCGTTTGAGGTGCAGGAGCCCATCGAGTTAGGCCGTCAAGCATATGGTCAACACCGAAGTTACCCAATGCAGTACCGAAGTAAACTGGAGTCAACTCGCCAGCAAGGAATAGTTCGTGATCAAACTCAGGACATGCGCCAATAACCAATTCAAGCTCTTCACGAACGCTGCTCGCCAGATCTTCGCCAACAGCTTCGTCTAGTTCAGGGTTATCTAGACCTTTGATAATGCGAACTTCTTGGATCTCATGGCCGTGGCCAGATTCATACAAAATCGTTTCATCACGGTGAATGTGGTAAACGCCTTTAAACTCTTTACCACAACCGATAGGCCAAGAGATTGGAGCACAAGCCATACCTAGCTCGCTTTCCACTTCATCTAGCACTTCCATTGGGTCACGAACATCACGGTCAAGTTTGTTCATAAACGTTACGATTGGTGTATCACGTAAACGCGTTACTTCCATCAGTTTACGAGTACGATCCTCGACACCTTTCGCAGCATCGATAACCATCAAACAAGAGTCAACCGCGGTTAATGTACGGTACGTATCTTCCGAGAAATCTTCGTGTCCAGGAGTATCGAGTAGGTTGACTAGACAATCGTTGTATGGGAATTGCATTACAGACGTAGTTACCGAGATACCACGTTCTTTTTCCATCTCCATCCAGTCAGATTTAGCGTGCTGGTTAGAGCCACGGCCTTTTACGGTACCCGCTTTTTGAATCGCGTTTCCGAATAAAAGAACTTTTTCAGTAATCGTGGTTTTACCCGCATCCGGGTGAGAGATAATCGCAAACGTTCTACGTTTGCTCACTTCTTGTTGGAAAGACATAGTCGCCCTTTGCTGATCTAAAGCGTAAAAAGGGCAAGTAGATAATACTTGCCCTTGAATTCTGTGTGCGGATTATACAGAAAGCGTGTCACTTTCTAAAGGGTCAGTTTACACCCTATTTTGTGGCTCATTCCGGAGCTAGCGGTCTAGTTCGCGAAAAGGCGTAACATGACTAGCTAAAAGACATAAAAAGATAGCTCATAATGATGGCGTCTTCGTTGCCTTGCTTAGTTGGATAATAGTTACGACGGCGGTCGACTTCATTAAAGCCAGCCTTCTCGTAAAGATTAAAAGCATTCACATTACTTTCGCGAACTTCCAGCCAAGCACTTTCCGCGTCAGCTTGTTCGCACATATCAAGGAAATGTTCAGTTAACGCTTTCCCATACCCTTTGCCTTGCTGGCTTGGGTCTACCGCGATATTAAGCAACGTGACTTCGCCAACGATATTTTGCGCAAAGAAGTACCCGACCACTTGCCCATCGACTTCAAGAACATGATGACAAGCACCTCGACTCTCAAGATCTCGGATCATGGTTTCAGACCATGGATGAGAATGCGCGGCCTGCTCAATTTGCCAAATTGCGTCTAGGTGTTGTTCTGAAGTGGGTAAAAGTTGATTAGTCATAAGCACAAATTTGTTGCCATAAGTCGCGGCGATGTTGGTTATTACCGTTAATGTCAGACAGTAATGAAGATTGAAGTGTTTTTGCCTTCAGTTCATGGGCAGATTCGCAACCAGCAAACCATACCCATTCAACCGAACTTAAATCCACAGCAGACAAGTGTTGCGGTTGAAGGTGTAAAGCTTGAGATAAGTCGAGCTTGATACTTTTGAGTACTCGCTCAAACATCACGGCGAGATCTTCCTGAGGTTTTTCAGGCGAAACCAATAGTAACTTGCAATCGCTCGATAGCGGAATCAATTCAGATTCATAACCAGCCAAACGCTCTGGGTGACTTAACTCCCATTGGCTAATGCCCATCTCTTGTAGATATTGCGCGTGTGTTTGTGACATATCTAGCGGTCGTAACCTTTGGTTTGTTGGTATTAATATTCTTCGAGTGAACTTAAACGGTGCTCATTGGGGCTGATACTAACAAAAAATAAAGGAGCATCAAGCTCCTTTATTTAGACTAAATCAGTTTGTATCTTATTGAGTGGTAAATCAGCTTATAAGTCGTTGAACTCTGGGCTGTAAGCAATTTCACCAGAATGCCCAGCAAACGCCCCTTCTACCAACTCAATCGCTTGAAAAGCGCCTTCAGGCACATCCCAAACACAACTCAGGCCAAATTCGCTCGCCGCCTTGAAACCAAAACGACCGTAGTAAGCAGGATCACCGAGTACAACACAGGCTGGGTAACCAAAATCTACCAAAGTAGAAAATGCGTCTTCAACCAGTGATTTGGCAATGCCTTGATTGCGGAACTCTTCTTTCACGGCGAGAGGTGCGAGCCCCTGCCAGTTATGATCGTCACCATCAAGAGTAAGAGGGCTAAACATCAGGTGACCAACCACCTCCCCTTCATCAGAACAAGCCACCAGCGATAGCGTTAAATGACTATTCTCACGTAAGCTCATAACCAAATTAGCTTCTGCATCCGTTTCAAAAACAGATTTCAATAAACGATCAATGACAAGTATATCTGCCGGTGCTTCAGTTCGAATAAGCATTCATTACCTCACTTTGTGTATCTGGGGATTGTACTCCCTTCTGCACAAAATCAGCTAATTGATTTAACAAAGTTTTCATAGGAGCCGGCAATAAGTCCAAATCTACGCTATCCATCAAGTTTTTGACCTCTAAACCGAGCTCAGTATCCCCTTCAATCGACAGTCGACGCTGGAAGAAAAGCGTATCTGGGTCTTCTTTTCGCCCAGCAATCAACACGAGATCATTTAGATTGCCACTAAAACTCACATCTTCATTGACCTCTTTATCAGCGACAACTAGTTGCTCATTTTTGTAGCTAATACACCAACTTAACCCCATATCTTTTATTGAAACTTTAAGCCACTTGTCTTCTAAGAACTCAAAATCACCATCCTCTAAAGCCTCCTTGAATACATTTTTCAATGCTTCTAATAAGGCTTTTTTTTGTACTGATTTTGGTAATAACTGGACTGGAGATCGCAAAATTGATGCGGCATTTTGAACTAGTTGAGTGCGTATCTTGTTTATCACGTGACTTATCCGTAACTTTGTCAATAATATAGAAAGCATCATAGATGATGTTGAGATCTCAGTTACTGTTATGTATCAAATTAATTCAGTTTGATGCTCGACCTTTAATATATTGATAATCGCAGTTATAGTAACTCTGGTCATGAAAATCACAGCGAATCGCTGCACTCACAAGTAAACATCGATAGCTGAACAAAAAGCAATCAATGTTTATCGATAGTGAATATTCAAGCTCTTGGAGAATTGGTAGTACTTTGATGCCTCCCCAGCAACTACAACATTGGTTTACACAGCTAACTGCAAACAGCCCGTTCTTTTTTGCGGTACTTGATGCTCAACATAACTATTTTATGGTGAATGAGCGTTACTGTGATATTGCTGGTTTAAGTAAAACAGAGCTTGTAGGCATGAATGACCGCCAAACCTTGGGCGGGCAATTCTACCAACACCTTAAGCCTTACTATGAGCGTGCATTCAATGGCGAAACGATTGAGGCGGAAATTACCCTAAACGAAACGGCTTTAGACACTAGCCTTCACTTCAGCCTATCTCCGCTTACCAATGGAAAAAAGACTGAATACATCATCTTTCACGCCTTCGATACATCTGAAAACCAAGTACTTGTCCGTTCGTTAGAAGAGTCTGAAGCGAAATTCCACAAGCTATCTCACCTGCTCCCAGACGGATTGCTATTAGTTGAAAACGACTACATTCTGTCTTCGAACCCTGCAGCTGCGCGCTTACTTGGTTTTAACTCCACCACAGAATTGATTGGCGAAGAGTTAGGCCGATTATTTATCGATGAACAAACCAAAACAGTCTTTAATAATGACCTCAGCTCCATTATTTCTGAGTCTGGCTTGGTTTGTTTAACGGGTGCTCGATGTGGCTTTGAACGTAAAGTTCAGTTAAATATCGACTCGACGGTCATTCTTGGAAGCAGTACCCAACTCGTACTTATTCAAGACGCTCAAGAAACAACAAAACAATACACACCCGCTAACAGTGAAGATGCCTACATCGATACACTGACTAAGCTCTACAACCGACTTGGGTTTACCAAAAGCCTTGAGCAGTTCATTCACAACAAGACCCCTGTTGTGATGCTCTACTTAGACATCGATAACTTCAAAAATATCAATGACTCACTTGGCCACCACATCGGTGATAAAGTGATTAAAGAGGTCGCATCTCGCTTAAAACGACAACTGCCTCGTCAAGCTATTATTGGCCATTTAGGCGGTGATGAATTTGGTATTATTCTACCTGAGCCTGAACACCCACGAACACCTGAAATACTCTCTGAAAAGATCATATCTCTGATCAACCAACCCTTCGATCTCCACCATTTTAGCAAGCGTTTAGCCTGCTCGATTGGTAGTGTGAGCTTTCCTCACGATGGCTGTGACGCACGTATCTTGCTACAGAATGCTGACACCGCAATGTATGAAGCTAAGGATCGTGGACGCAACCGCCTGATCAAGTTCAACGAACAGATGAACAAAGAAGCGCGAATGCGACTGTGGCTTGAGATAGAACTGCAAAAAGCACTGCAACAGAACGGGCTTGAGGTTTGGTACCAACCAAAAGTAAATGCGCGTGACTTCACCATTAACGGAGCAGAAGCTCTGGTACGTTGGAAACACCCCGTAGAAGGTTATATTAGCCCTGCCGCATTTATTCCTGTAGCGGAACGAGCTGGCCTTATTGAACAACTTGGTCGTGTGGTAATGCGCGAAGTATTTGCCACGGTGAAACGTTGGAAGATGCAAGGTATTTTACCTGGTCGCGTCGCGATCAACCTTTCACCAGAGCAGTTTGGTAATCCAAAATTGATTGATTTCATGGAGAAGTTGCTGCGTTCTACTGAGCTAGATCCAAGTGCGATTACCTTTGAGCTTACAGAAAGTGCCGTAATGAGTGATAGTGAACACACGCTTCAAATGCTGAACGCGATTAAGAGACTTGGCTTTGCGTTATCCATCGATGACTTTGGTACGGGTTACTCTTCTCTATCTTACCTTGCTCGCTTTCCGATTGATGAGCTTAAAATTGACCGGGCTTTTATCTCAGATATCGATACCTTACCAAAGCAAATTACCGTAATTGAAAACATCATCAACCTTGGGAAATCTCTCGATTTAACCGTGGTTGCAGAGGGTGTCGAAACCAGTGAACAAGCAACTCTGCTGTCTAACCTCAACTGTGGTTCAATTCAAGGTTTCCACTTCTATCGCCCTCAACCAAAACAAGAGGTTGAAGAACTGTTCGCCCAAAACCGTCGTCACAAGAATTAATTAAACACGCCCTCCAACACCAAGCTAAAGCGTAAATTCGCCATTCGTCAGTACCTCAAATGGGGTAAAAGCAGATTTATCCATCTAAACCTGCCTTACATCAATTCCGTCATTCATAATTCTTCATAAAATACTCGCTTCAATTTTATTCTATTGGTAGTGAGCAAATGGAACTCTTATGCCCAGCGGGTAACTTACCTGCTTTGAAAACCGCTATTGATTGCGGTGCGGATGCTGTCTATATCGGATTCAAAGACGATACGAATGCCCGACACTTCGCAGGCCTTAACTTTGCGGGTAAAAAGCTCGATCGTGCTGTGCAGTATGTGCATGACCGCAACAAGAAAATTCACGTTGCCTTAAATACTTTTGCTCACCCAAACGGCTTCGAACGCTGGACTAACGCTGTAGATAACGCCGCCGCACTAGGCGTTGATGCGCTGATCATCGCTGACATTGCGGTGCTCGAGTACGCTGCAAATAAATATCCAGAACTAGAGCTGCACTTATCAGTACAAGCATCTGCGACCAATGCAGCCGCTATCGACTTCTATCATAAAAATTTCAACGTTAAGCGTGTGGTATTGCCGCGCGTATTGTCGATCCATCAGGTCAAACAGCTTTCTCGTAACATCACTTCTGACGTTGACCTCGAAGTATTCGCTTTTGGTAGCTTATGTATCATGGCAGAAGGCCGTTGCTACCTCTCTTCATACATGACGGGTGAATCGCCAAATACGGTTGGGGCATGTTCTCCAGCAAAATACGTTCGCTGGCAAGAAACGGATGGCGGACTTGAATCTCGCTTGAACGAAATCCTTATCGACAAGTATGAAGCAGGTGAGAACGCAGGTTACCCAACGCTATGTAAAGGCCGATTTGAAGCAGAAGTAGATGGTGAGCGAAAGCGTTATCACGCACTTGAAGAGCCAACTAGCCTTAACACACTATCTATGTTGCCAGAGCTTTTCGCCGCGAATGTTGCTTCTGTGAAGATTGAAGGTCGCCAACGTAGCCCTGCTTATGTCGAGCAAGTCACTCGCACTTGGCGCGCAGCCATCGATCGCTACTTAGCGAACCCTGAACAATACCAAGTGGAACAAGCTTGGAATGCGACACTGGCGAATGTATCTGAAGGTACACAAACCACGCTTGGCGCTTACCACCGTAAATGGCAATAGAGCCAAATGGAGAACTCAATGAAATACGCATTAGGCCCTCTACTTTATTTTTGGCCAAAACAAGATGTTGAAAGCTTCTATGAGCAAGCAAAATCAAGCTCAGCTGACATTATCTACCTCGGTGAAGCGGTGTGCTCAAAGCGCCGTGAGATGAAAGCAAAACACTGGATGGACATAGCAAAAGAGCTGTCTGATTCAGGTAAGCAAGTGGTACTTTCAACCATGGCATTGCTAGAAGCCCCAAGCGAAGTCAACATCATGAAGAAGTACATTGATAACGGTGACTTCGCCATTGAAGCCAATGATGTATCTGCGATTCAACTGGCAAGTGAAAGTAAGGTGCCTTTTGTTGTTGGCCCTGCGGTGAACACCTACAATGCACGCACTCTGAACCTGTTCTTGAAACAAGGTATGACGCGTTGGTGTATGCCCGTTGAGCTTTCTCGCGAGTGGCTAAGCAACGTAATGACACAGTGCGAAGAGCTTAATATTCGTAATAAGTTCGAAGTAGAAGTGTTTAGCCATGGCTACTTACCTCTTGCTTACTCTGCACGTTGCTTTACAGCCCGAGCAGAGAACAAAGCCAAAGACGATTGCGAAACCTGCTGCATCAAATACCCAACAGGTCTACAGGTCGAAAGCCAAGAGGGCCAATCGGTATTTAACCTTAATGGTATCCAGACGCAATCAGGTTACTGCTACAACCTAGTCAATGATCTGCCGAGTATGCATGACTTGGTCGATGTCGTTCGCCTGAGTCCATTGGGTATCGACACTTTCTCTGAAATCAATAACTTCAGAGCGAACGAGCAAGGTCAAAAACCAATGAAGATTGAAAGCCGCCAGTGCAATGGCTACTGGCATCAGCTTGCGGGTTTAGACGTTAAAAACATCTAGTTTCTAGAGTTAAACCCATCAGCCACAGAGACAAAAAGGTCTAGCATTCGCTAGACCTTTTTAATTCTACTTAAGAAATACGACCTATGCCGCCGCTGTATCCATCGGTGAGACATCGAGCTTCTTTACATCTTTGTAGAGCATCACCATCACCACCACACTTAGCGCAATATTAGACAGTGGGTACGCAACCCAGATCCCCGGCACACCGTACAACTTAGGCATAATGTACAAGAAAGGTAACTGGATAAGCATATTACCTAGCATGACAAACATCGCTTTACTGCCTTTGTTGACCGCCTGATAGTAAGCACCCGCTACCACTAAGAAACCATCAAGCGCCAGTGCAAACATGTGCAATCGAATACCCAACACGGTGTACTCAACTAGCTGAGGTTCATCTGAGTTAAAGACTGACACAAACTCACGTGGGAACGCGTTCAGAAGCAGTACGAACGCCACACCAATCAAGACAGAGCTCACCATCGCAATCTTCAATAACTTACGGATATTCGCTTGATTGCGAGCACCGTGGTTGTAACTCACTAAAGGCTGCATACCATTTGCGATGCCTTCCGCTGTGAGGTAATAAACCGTCACTATGTAGCCCAAAATCGCGTAAGCACCAATCATCAACTGGTCGCCATATTGAGAGAACAACGCATTGTGCAGCGCAACCATCATCGAACCGTAAGCGTACATAAAGAAGCTTGATGTACCAATGGCAAAGATTTGTGGAATCACATCAAGCTTCAGTCTCAGTTCATTCCAACGCAAGCGCAGGTTTGCTCGACGTGAGAAGAAGTAAGCTAACCCCAAACCTGTTACTACAAACTGAGCAATCGCGGTTGCCAATGCTGCACCCTTCAACTCCCAACCAAGCTGAGCAATAAACAGATAATCCAGAGCTATATTGATCACCGCACCGACAATCATCAGTATGGTGGCCAAGTTCGGGCTGTCATCGTTACGCAGTAAAAACGGCATCGCGATCGAACCTAGCGTGAAGACACTCGCGCCAATCAGAATGTGTAAGTATTGTAGGCCAAGTTCATACACTCGCCCTTCAGCGCCCTGCCAAAGCAAGAAGTTATCAGCAAACAAAAACAGCAATGCGGAGACAATAGGCGTTATCGCTAACAACAAGGTTAAGCCCGTTGCTAAGATCTGCTTAGCGCCTTGAGTATCTTTTTCACCTTGGCGAATCGAGACCAGTGCACCGGTACCCACGCCCACCAACATACCAATACCGAGAATCGAACCAATCACAGGCCACGCAACATTGATACCTGCAAGTCCATCAGCCCCCACATAGCGGCCAATGAAAATGCCATCCACCACTTGGTACAGGCCATTAACCAACATGGCAGCCACAGTGGGGATTGTGTATCGCCAAAACTGGCGACTAATTGAGTTACTCATTTCTTACTCTACTTTCATCTGTGAGTCGCATATCAACAAGATATGACTCGAAAATTAGTTAACAAGGCTAACTAAATATCTAAATTATTTACTTCAAAGCTTTATTTAATAATAGGTTTAGCTGCTGAGACTCTTGCTCAGACAAGCGACTTTCCAGTATCTGTGCCATGACCTGATAGATCTTACTTTCTTCTTCTAAGCCGACTTCAGCTTTGCTAGTCAATACGACCAACTTAGACCTCGCATCTTCGAGAGAAGCTTTACGCTCAACAAGCCCCTTTCTCTCTAGTCTCTGAACCATAGTGGTTGCTGAAGGCTTTGTAACCTGCATCTCAATCGCAAGATCAGTCAATCGGATCGGTTCAGGAGAAGATTGAATGACCTTCAAATAGTCATACTCATTGAAGCTCAATTGGCAAATAGGGTCTTCATTTACCTGAGTTCGCCATATCTTAGAGGCGAAGCGCTCAATCTTTTCTAAATTCTGGTTCAGCATACTCACCTAATCAAGAATCGCATTTAGTTAGCAAGGCTAACTATTTTAGTGTTGTTTAAATAAAAATCAATCAAAACTAGCCCCCTTGTTTATAAAAAAGGAGTATAAAAAAGGAGCATAAAAAAACCGCTGACAGGCAGCGGTTCTTCGGAATCAAAATATATCGTTTACTTTGTGTCGGCTTTTTCTTCGGCCTCAGCCAACTTAACTTTTGCTAAGTGCTCGGCTTTAAGAGTAGTAAATATACGGCTTAGCTCTAAGAAAGAGTAACGATGCTCTACATATTCATACACATTGAAAGACACTGACAACTTGTACAGAGAGATCGCATTCGCGTAGTCCCCATTCATGTGGTAACGCTTAGCAAGGTAGAAATATGTCTCAGTTAGACGCTGCGCAAGTAACGTGTTGTCACGAGTCCCAGTTAGAATCGCTTTGAATGCCTGCTCTTCAGTAATGTCATCAAGCATAATCGCGACTAATACCCAACCCCACTGCTCATCACGGCTCTCGTAACGTTTTTGCAAATCAAGCTTAGCTTGCTCTGGCGTGAGTTCGTGCTGAATGATATACAACCAAAGCGCACGGAATGGATCACTTGGATCATCGGTATAATGCTTCGTCATCTCTTCATTGGCTAAATCATAGCGCTCGCCGTAGTAGAGTGCGATAGAGCGATTTCTTTCTGCGTAAGAGTTTGCAGGATCAAGCTCTAACGTAGAATCAAAAGATTCATAAGCCGCATCAAACTCCCCTACCTGCGTAAAGTAAACCCCCAAAAGGTTGAAGATATCAGGTTGAGCAGGGTTCAATGAAAGAGATTGGTTGAAGTCGAGACGTGCTAGATCACGCAGGCCAACACTATCGTAGTAGTTACCACGTTCAAACAGCATCTTAGATCGAACTTCATCATTCAAGTCTGGGCGCTGTAATAATTGACTAAGACGTGCAATTTGAACCTCTTGCTGAACGCTTGGTTGCAGCGGCACAGCCATTGGTGGATAAACCCAACGTGAGGTGTTATCTGATGTTGTCGCACAACCTGTCAGTACAAGCAGTAAACACATACTCGCGGTTTGAAACCATTTCACAAATAATTACTCCTGTTATGACCGCAATAAAAAAGGGGAGCGATATGCTCCCCTTTATAACATGCTTTTTTACCAATGGGTTAGAAATCACTAAAAAGCGATAGTCCCATTAATAGGCTAAGAATTACTCAGCAGCAGGTGCTTCGCCTTCAGCTGGCGTTTCAACTGCTTCTTTCATGCTTAGACGTACACGGCCTTGACGGTCAATTTCAAGAACCTTAACTGGTACTTCTTGACCTTCAGTTAGGTAGTCAGACACTTTCTCAACGCGCTTGTCAGCGATTTGAGATATGTGTACTAGACCATCTTTACCTGGAAGGATAGTAACGAATGCACCGAAGTCAGCTAGACGAGCAACTTTACCTTGGTAAATGCGGCCAACTTCAACTTCAGCAGTGATCTCTTCGATACGACGGATAGCTTCTTTAGCAGCTGCGCCTTCAGTAGCAGCAATCTTGATTGTGCCATCGTCTTCGATTTCGATTGTAGTACCTGTTTCTTCACAAAGAGCACGGATAACTGCGCCGCCTTTACCGATAACATCTTTGATCTTATCAGAGCTGATTTTCATTGTGTGGATACGTGGAGCGAATTCAGAGATATCTTCACGAGCACCTGAGATAGCTTCATCCATAACAGAAAGGATGTGCTTACGTGCACCTTGCGCTTGGTTAAGAGCAATTTGCATGATCTCTTTAGTGATACCTTCGATCTTGATGTCCATTTGAAGTGCAGTGATACCAGCGTTAGTACCTGCTACTTTAAAGTCCATGTCACCTAGGTGATCTTCGTCGCCAAGGATGTCAGAAAGAACTACGAAATCGTCGCCTTCTTTAACAAGACCCATTGCGATACCCGCAACAGAAGCTTTGATTGGAACACCAGCATCCATAAGAGCTAGAGATGTACCACATACAGAAGCCATTGAAGAAGAACCGTTAGATTCTGTGATTTCCGATACAACACGAACTGTGTATGGGAATTCGTCAACAGAAGGCATTACTGCTTGGATACCACGTTTAGCAAGCTTACCGTGACCAATTTCACGACGCTTAGGAGAACCAACAAAACCAGTCTCACCTACACAGTATGGAGGGAAGTTGTAGTGTAGAAGGAAGTTGTCTTTCTTCTCACCCATTAGGCTGTCGATGATTTGTGCATCACGTTGTGTACCAAGCGTTGCAGTAACAAGTGCTTGAGTTTCACCACGAGTGAATAGAGAAGAACCGTGTGTACGTGGAAGAACACCAGTACGTACGTCTAGCGCACGAACCATATCTTTTTCACGGCCATCGATACGTGGGTTGCCAGCAATGATGCGGCTACGTACTACGTTTTTCTCTAGAGAACCAAGCATGCCGCGGATTTCGCGCTCATCTAGGTTTTCGTCTTGTGCAATTAGAGCTTCAACAGTGTCGTTCTTGATTGCGCCAACTTGCTCGTAACGAGCCATTTTCTCAGTGATCTGGTACGCGTCAGATAGACGAGTTTCAGCAAGTTCAGCAACTTGAGCTTTAAGCTCAGTGTTAACTGCTGGCGCTTCCCAGTTCCAAGATGGAGTTGCAACTTCAGCAGCAAACTCGTTGATTGCTTTGATTACAACTTGTTGTTGGTCGTGACCGTAAACAACAGCTGAAAGCATTTCTTCTTCAGATAGGTTATCTGCTTCAGATTCAACCATAAGTACTGCGCCTTCTGTACCAGACACAACTAGGTCTAGTTTAGAGTTTTCAAGCTCAGTATTTGATGGGTTAAGAACAAGTTCGCCGTCGATATGACCAACACGTGCAGCACCGATAGGACCATTGAATGGAGCACCAGAGATAGCAAGTGCAGCAGACGTTGCGATCATAGTGATCATGTCAGGGTTTACGTCAGGGTTGATAGAAACAACCGTAGCGATAACTTGAACTTCGTTTTTAAACGCACTTGGGAAAAGTGGGCGAATTGGACGGTCAATCAGACGAGCTGTTAGTGTTTCGCCTTCAGATGGACGACCTTCACGCTTGAAGAAACCACCAGGGATTTTACCCGCAGCGTATGTACGCTCTTGGTAGTTAACTGTTAGAGGGAAGAAATCTTGACCCGCAACAGCTTCTTTTTTAGCAACAACAGAAACGAATACTGATGTATCGTCCATAGTCGCCATTACAGCAGCAGTAGCTTGACGTGCCATTACGCCCGTTTCTAGAGTAACGGTGTGGTTACCGTACTGGAATGACTTTACAACTGGTTTTTCAAACATTGTATATCCTTCATCTGAAAATCTCTTTTCAGAATAAGTGAATGAATGCTCAGCAATAACTAATCGCGACTAGTAAAAAAAGACGAGAAGTTCAATCAGACTAAACATCTGCTTTTAATAGTCGCGACCTATTGGCCGACATCTGTGACTGTTATTGTTGAGCTAATTAGGGTGCGAAATAATCAAACAATTATTCGCGTGCGAGAGTATAAACTATTTTCTTGGTAAGAGACATTTTCACGATTAAAAATCAGGTTAACCGCACAGAGAACCTTCATTTTTAACATTAAAAATATAACAGGCACAAAAAAAGGAGCATAAATGCTCCTTTTCTTCAAACTGTCTTTGCAGACATCGCTATTAGCGACGTAGGCCTAGACGCTTGATTAGGTCTTGGTAACGAGTAAGGTTTTTGCCTTTCAAGTAATCAAGAAGCTTACGACGGCTAGAAACCATACGTAATAGACCACGACGGCTGTGGTGATCGTGTTTGTGCGCTTTGAAGTGACCTTGTAGGTGGTTGATAGAAGCAGTAAGTAGTGCTACTTGTACTTCTGGTGAACCTGTGTCGCCTTCAGATTGTGCGTATTCTGCAACGATTGCTGCTTTAGTTTCTGCATTCAGAGACATAAATCTCTCCTGATAAGAGTAAGTTTATATTTGTAGCAGCCAATCTCTGATTCAGCCGCTACGCGAGCCGAGGATTATAGGGAAGTTTACGAGTTGGTGCAATAACAATCGAACTCATGAAAAACGAAAAAAGCGAACCATTAAAATTAAGGGCTCGCTTTCTATATTATTGATTCGCTTTTCCAGGCTAAGCGCCAATACCTAATTAGGTTTCAGCGTTACGCTTGTGGCTCTTCATCTCTGAAAACAACCAAACGCTTCGGTGCAACTCGGCCATCTTCAGCAATTTGAGCAACGCCAACAAACAGCTTCTCTTCACCACTTGTCATGCGAACCGTACCTTCAGTTGGCGCACCAGAAACCTGAACGGGCATACCGTGCTGAACTAGGTCAGTCAGTTCCGCGTTTAAGTTAACTTCTGGTAAGTCTTCAACGGCTGTGTCCATTGGCATTAATAGTGGATCAAGCAGCTCTTTGGGTGCAATTTCTTGCGCCTGCGCTTGCTCTAGGATCTCGTTCAACTGCTCCAAAGTCACCATACGATCGTACGGATACTTAGCAACACCAGTACGGCGAAGCATGGTCACGTGGGCACCACAACCTAGCATTTCACCAAGATCATCGGTGATTGTACGGATGTAAGTGCCTTTTGAACAATGCACTTCCATCTCAACTTCATCACCTTCAAAGCGAAGCAGTTCAATAGAGTAAACAGTAATTTTACGAGATTCACGAGGCACCTCGATACCTGCACGTGCGTATTCATACAAAGGCTTACCTTGATACTTCAATGCTGAGAACATTGATGGAATCTGGTCGGTTTCCCCTTTGAAGCTTGCAATGCAGCGTTCAAGTTGCTCTTGAGTCACGTTGATTTCACGCGTTTCAACCACTTCACCATCAGAGTCAGAGGTATTGGTACGCTCACCAAGCTTAGCGATTACTACGTAGCGCTTGTCAGAATCCAATAGAAACTGAGAAAACTTCGTTGCTTCACCAAGACAAATTGGCAGCATGCCAGTCGCAAGAGGATCAAGAGCACCGGTGTGCCCTGCCTTCTCTGCAAAGTAAATACGTTTTACTTTTTGCAGTGCATCATTAGACGAAATGCCCGTTGGCTTATCTAACAGAATTACCCCGTTGATAGGGCGACCTTTACGACGGCGAGCCATTACTCTTCGCCCTTAGACTGAGTTTCGTCAGTGCGGCCAGACTCTTCTTGCTTACGCTTATCGTCGTTTAAAACTTCACTTACTAAGTTAGACATACGCATGCCTTCTACTAGTGTGTTGTCGTAAGTAAAACGCACTTCAGGTGTTAGACGGTGACGAATACGTTTACCAAGAGCCATACGAACTGGCACTTCATGCTCTTTAAGAGCAGCAAGACATGATTCAGGTGTTTGCTCACCGATACATAGGAAAGTAACGAACACTTTTGCGTAAGCAAGGTCACGAGACACTTCTACGTCTGAGATAGTTACCATACCGATACGTGAGTCACGAACTTCACGTTGTAGGATAAGCGCAAGCTCCTTTTGAAGCTGCTGAGACACACGTTGTGTGCGGCTAAATTCTTTTGACATTTTCTTTTCTCACTTAGAAAGATGGGGGGCTTGGTAATTACCAGCCCCCCATGGTGTATTCAACAACCGATTACCTTATTACCTTTATTAGTAATGTTAGTAACCTTAGTCAATATGTCGAGTCGTACAGACTGATTAGTCTAGAGTACGTTTAACCTCAACGATTTCGAATACTTCAATCTGGTCACCAACGCGAACGTCGTTGTAGTTCTTAACGCCAACACCACACTCGTAACCATTCTTAACTTCTTGAACGTCATCTTTAAAGCGACGAAGTGACTCTAGTTCACCTTCGTAGATAACAACGTTTTCACGAAGTACACGGATTGGGTTGCTACGCTTAATCGTACCTTCAGTAACGATACAACCAGCGATTGCACCAAGTTTAGGCGACTTAAATACGTCACGAACTTGTGCAAGACCAATGATTTCTTGACGGAATTCAGGAGCAAGCATACCGCCCATTGCCTGTTTAACTTCGTCAATCAGTTGGTAGATGATTGAGTAGTAACGTAGATCTAGGTTTTCGTTCTGAACTGTATTACGCGCAGTTGCGTCAGCACGAACGTTGAAACCAAGGATGATAGCGTTAGAAGCTGCAGCAAGCGTTGCGTCAGTTTCAGTAATACCACCAACACCAGAACCTACGATGTTCACTTTAACTTCGTCAGTTGACAGTTTCAGTAGAGAGTCAGCAATCGCTTCTACAGAACCTTGAACGTCAGCTTTAAGTACAACGTTAAGTTCAGCAACTTCGCCTGCCGTCATGTTCGCGAACATGTTCTCTAGTTTCGCTTTTTGTTGGCGAGCTAGTTTAACATCACGGAATTTACCTTGACGGTAGTTTGCAACTTCACGAGCTTTACGCTCATCACGTACAACAGTCGCTTCATCACCTGAAGCAGGAACGCCAGAAAGACCTAGAATTTCTACAGGGATAGATGGACCTGCAGTTTCGATGTCTTTACCGTTTTCATCACGCATTGCACGAACACGGCCGTACTCTTGACCACAAAGAACGATATCGCCTTTGTTTAGAGTACCAGACTGTACTAGTACTGTTGCAACTGGACCGCGACCTTTATCAAGACGAGATTCAACAACAACACCAGATGCCATGCCTTCTTTAACCGCTGTAAGCTCAAGAACTTCAGACTGAAGAAGGATAGACTCTAGAAGACCATCAATGTTTGTACCCTGTTTTGCAGAGATGTGAACGAAGATGTTCTCACCGCCCCATTCTTCAGGGATAACGTCGTATTGAGCTAGCTCATTCTTAACGTTGTCTGGGTTTGCACCCTCTTTGTCGATCTTGTTCACAGCAACAATCAGAGGAACGCCTGCCGCTTTCGCGTGCTGGATTGCTTCGATTGTTTGTGGCATTACGCCATCGTCTGCAGCAACAACAAGTACAACGATATCTGTCGCTTGAGCACCACGAGCACGCATAGCAGTAAAGGCCGCGTGTCCAGGAGTATCAAGGAACGTGATCATGCCGTTGTCAGTATCTACGTGGTAAGCACCAATGTGCTGCGTGATACCGCCAGCTTCGCCAGAAGCAACGTGTGCTTTACGAATGTAGTCAAGTGTTGAAGTTTTACCGTGGTCAACGTGACCCATGATAGTAACAACAGGAGCACGACCTTCAGCGATAGCATCGCTATCACGGTCAGCTAGTACTGCTTCTTCAAGTTCGTTTTCTTTACGTAGGATTACCTTGTGACCCATTTCTTCAGCAACAAGTTGTGCTGTTTCTTGGTCGATCACTTGGTTGATAGTCGCCATAGCGCCCATCTTCATCATTACTTTGATAACTTCAGTTGCTTTAACTGACATTTTGCTAGCCAGTTCAGAAACAACGATAGTTTCGCCGATAGCAACGTCAGATTTTGCAACAGTCGCTGACTTATCGAAGCCTTGCTGCATTGAAGTTGGTTTAGCAAGCTTACCTTTACCGCCACGACCGCGTTGGTTACGACCACCACGGTTATTGCCAGGTTGAGTTGCTGGAGCTGGTTTCTTCTTGCGACGACGAGGTGCTTTCTCATCTTTTTTGTCTGCCGCATCTTCAGCTTCACGAGCGTAAGTAGAAGTCGTCACATGGTAATCCGCAGATTTCTCTTGCTCTTTCTTCTTCTTCTCTTCTTCAGACCAACGTTCTTGGTTCTCTTCTGCTAACTTACGAGCTTCTTCAACAAGCTTAGCTGCTTCAGCTTCGGCTTTACGAGTTGCTTCTTGCTCTTGACGAGCTTTAAGTTCATCCGCTTCTTTTTTCGCTTGTGCGTTAGCGTCTGCATTTTTTGAATTCATGTCTTTTTTAGCCTTTTCAGCTTGTGCGCGTTGAGCCTTCTCTTCAGCTTCACGTTTTGCATCCGCTTCACGTGTTACTTTTGCTTCGGCTTCGCGCTGTGCTTTCTCTGCAGCATCACGTTTCGCTTGCTCTTCAGCATCGCGTTGTGCTTTCTCTTCCGCTTCACGATTAGCTACTTCCTCAGCTTCACGTTTCGCTTCATCTTCAATAGTGCTGCGCTTCACGTAAGTACGCTTTTTACGTACCTCAACTTGAACATCCTTACTCTTACCGCCTCCAGCGGCAACACTTAGCGTGCTGCGGGTCTTGCGTTGAAGAGTTAAACGAGTCGGTTCTGTTTCACCAGAAGTATCGCCGTGCTCCTTTTTAAGGTGCGTTAGCAATGTTTGCTTCTCTGAATCAGTCACTTGGTCCGACCCTGCTTTCTTCATGCCTGCATCAGCAAGTTGTTCAATTAAGCGGTCAACTGGCGTACCAATCTCTTCACTCAGTGCTTTAACTGTTAATTGTGTCATACCGCTCTCTCTCCTTGCTGAATTATTCTTCGTCGCCGAACCAACAGATGTTACGCGCAGCCATAATTAGCTCGCCTGCACGCTCTGCAGTTAGGTCTTCGATGCCTTCTAGTTCATCAACGCCTTGGTCAGCTAGGTCTTCCAATGTCGCAACGCCTTTTGCTGCTAGCTTGTAAGCCATTTCACGCTCAAGACCTTCAAGTGCAAGTAGGTCTTCAGCTGGCTCAACACCATCGAAAGTTTCTTCTTTCGCTAGCGCTAGAGTCGTCAGTGCGTCTTTCGCGCGGTTACGCAATTCTTCAACGATACCTTCATCTAGACCATCTACTTCAAGAAGCTCGTTCACAGGAACGTAGGCTACTTCTTCAAGCGTAGAGAAGCCTTCTTCAACAAGCATTTGAGCAAAGTCTTCTTCGATATCTAGGTGCTTCATGAAGTTTTCAATAGAAGCAACTGCTTCTTCTTGGTGCTTCTTCTCTAGATCAGCAACAGTCATTACGTTCAGTTCCCAACCAGTAAGTTGAGACGCTAGACGTACATTTTGACCGCTACGACCGATAGCTTGCGCTAGATTGTCAGCTTCAACCGCGATGTCCATTGAGTGCGTATCTTCATCAACGATGATAGAAGCAACATCAGCAGGAGCCATTGCATTGATAACGAATTGCGCCGGGTTATCATCCCAAAGCACGATATCGATACGCTCACCGCCAAGGTCGTTAGATACCGCTTGTACACGTGCGCCACGCATACCAACACACGCACCAACAGGGTCAATACGTTTGTCGTTTGTTTTAACGGCGATTTTAGCACGAGAACCAGCGTCACGTGCAGCACCTTTAAGTTCAATTAGCTCTTCACCAATCTCAGGCACTTCAACACGGAATAGTTCAGCTAGCATTTCTGGCTTAGAACGAGTAACAAAAAGCTGGAAACCACGAGCTTCTGGCTTAACTGCGTATAGAAGACCACGAACACGGTCACCTGGACGGAAGTTTTCACGAGGAAGTTGGTCATCACGAAGGATTACCGCTTCAGCATTGTTACCTAGATCTAGAATCACTGTGTCACGGTTAACTTTCTTAACTGCGCCAGTGACTAGCTCGCCTTCGTTATCAATAAACTGTTCAACGATTTGAGCGCGTTCAGCTTCACGTACTTTCTGTACGATAACTTGCTTAGCTGTTTGAGTCGTAATACGGTCAAACGTTACTGATTCGATATCATCTTCGATGAAACCGCCAAGTTCGATCTCTGGATCATCGTACTTTGCAGCTTCAATAGAGATTTCTTTTGTTGGGAATTCAACTTCCTCAACAGCTTCCCAACGGCGGAAAGTTTCGAAATTACCCGTTTTACGGTCAATCTCAACACGAACTTCGATTTCTAGTTCGCTTTTCTTTTTTGTTGCCGTTGCAAGCGCGATTTCAAGCGCTTCAAAAATACGCTCACGAGGAACTGCTTTCTCATTAGAAACAGCTTCTACTACCGCCAAAATTTCTTTGTTCATTAATCTAGCCTCTTAAGCTCTTCTCTCTAGGAGAACTAAAATTTAGGGATCAGGTTAGCTTTCGCAATATTGCTCAGGACGAATTCTTCTTCTTGTCCTTCAACCAATACTTTCACTGTCTCGCCTTCGATAGATTGGATATCACCTTTCCATTTACGACGGTTGCCGACAGCCATTTTCAAAACGATGCTTACCTCGTGACCAATAAATTGTTGGTAATGCTCAGCTTTGAACAGTGGTCTCTCTAAACCTGGTGAAGACACTTCAAGGTTATAAGCCACTGAAATTGGATCTTCAACGTCCATTACGGCACTTACTTGGTGACTAACTTCAGAGCAATCATCTACATTGATACCATTTGGTGAATCGATGTAAATGCGTAGCGTTGAGTGCTCACCAGCACGAATAAATTCTAATCCAACTAACTCATAACCCGATGCTGCTACTGGAGCGTCAAGCATTTCAGTAAGTTGTCTTTCTAAACCAGTCATTTAACCACTCCAGAAACAAAAAAAGGGCTCAAAGCCCAATTTAAATTCCAAGCAAACATTATCATCTAAATGCATTTATAAATGCTTAGATAACAAAAAACCCCGTATAAGCCGGGGTTTTTGTTGCTGGACCCTTATATGTTAAGTGTCATCATATTTGATATCACACTTAACTCACAGTGAGGTTCACACTGTGCAAACTTGCTACCAATACAAGCTATATAATAGCATTGAAATTGGTTGCGGGAGCCGGATTTGAACCGACGACCTTCGGGTTATGAGCCCGACGAGCTACCAAACTGCTCCATCCCGCGTCCGACTTGTGAGCATTATACGCCCAACAAGATGTTTTACAAGTTTGTAAACATGGTGCCGAGAGAGGGACTCGAACCCTCACACCCTAAGGCACTAGCACCTCATGCTAGCGTGTCTACCAATTTCACCATCTCGGCATCAAATCTTTACAGATTATTGTGGAATTTCGTCGCCTTGCGCCGGAACTTCACTCACTGCATCTTCAGCTTGTTGAATCACCTGACCTTGAGTCGGGTCAATCCACTGTGACTCAGTTTTATGTGTAGACATATTACCAAGCACTAAGCTAAGGATAAAAAATGTAGTTGCAAAAATTGCAGTCATTCGGGTAAGGAAATTTCCTGAGCCACCAGCACCAAACACAGTGTTTGAAGCGCCAGCACCGAAAGAGGCTCCCATATCTGCGCCTTTACCTTGTTGAATCAACACTAGGCCAATTACACCAAGCGCTGCCAACAGGTAAATCACAAGTAGAACTGTAAACATTTTTCCACCTATGTTCCTAATTGTTGAGCCAGCGCCGTTCAAAAAACTATTTTTAAGAACAAGGCTAGCGACCTCCTAACTGAAGGCCGAGCAATACTAGCGAATGCGACGATGACTGACAAGGGGAATTTACTAAAAAATAAGCCTTTACCAAGCAAGTGGTCAAAAAAAGGGCAAAAGGGACACAAAACTCATTTGCGTCCCTTTTTAATCATCACATAACTAAAACCCGGCCCCCACAAGTGAGACCGACTTCGCCTGTTACGGCAAACGTTTTATTAGCAATTCGCTTTTACTGCATCAGCAATTTTCAGTGCAGAACTCTGAACAAGTTCAGCATCTTCACCTTCGACCATTACGCGCAGTAGTGGCTCAGTACCCGATTTGCGTAATAGCACACGACCTTTCTCACCGAGTTCCGTCTCGACTTCAATAACAGCCGCTTTCACAGCCTCTGCTTCTAGTGGGTTTGAATCACCACTGAAACGAACATTTTCTAGAACTTGAGGGTATAACGTCATACCTTGAGAAAGCTCATTCAGTGTCATTTCACTATCGACAACTGAGGCCAATACTTGCAGAGCAGCAACGATAGCATCACCTGTCGTCACTTTATCTAATAGGATAACGTGCCCCGAGTTCTCAGCACCGATCTTCCAGCCTTTAGCTAGAAGCTGCTCCATGACATAACGGTCACCGACAGCAGCACGTACAAATGGAATACCTAATTGCTTAAGTCCATTTTCCATGCCTAGGTTCGTCATCAATGTTCCAACAACACCGCCTTTTAGTTCACCACGACGTAGAGCATCACGAGCAATAATGTAAGCGATTTGGTCGCCATCAACCTTGTTGCCTAGCTCATCAACCATAATGATACGGTCACCGTCGCCATCAAAACCAAGGCCTAGTGCAGCTTTCTCTTCAACCACTTTAGCTTGTAGAGCGCGTACATCAGTCGCACCGACTTCATGGTTGATGTTAGTGCCATTTGGCTCCACACCAATCGCAACAACCTCAGCACCCAGCTCTTTAAATACAGCCGGCGCAATGTGGTAAGTCGCACCATGCGCGCAATCCACCACAATTTTCATACCCGCTAGCGTCATTTTGTGTGGGAATGTACTTTTACAAAATTCAATATAACGGCCTGCTGCATCATTTAGGCGCACCGCTTTACCTAATTCGGAAGATTCCACGCACTCGATATCTTTGTCTAGCTCAGCTTCGATGGCGAGTTCAATGTCATCCGACAATTTAGTACCTTCAGACGAAAAGAACTTGATGCCGTTGTCATAGAAGGGGTTGTGCGATGCAGAGATAACAATTCCCGCTTCAGCACGGAAAGTTTGTGTTAGGTAAGCAACCGCAGGTGTTGGCATTGGCCCAGTAAACGTAGCTTGAAGACCAGCAGCAGCAAGTCCCGCTTCTAGCGCAGACTCAAGCATGTAGCCAGAGATACGAGTATCTTTACCAATGATAACTTTCTTTGTGCCCTGCTTCGCAAGAACACGACCGGCAGCCCAGCCAAGCTTCAAAACAAAATCAGGTGTGATTGGGTACTGGCCCACTTTTCCACGTACACCATCTGTGCCGAAGTAACGTCTTTTATCAGACATATTGATTTTCCTTAATTATTATTTAGTGATTGTTGTTCATCACTTCAATTATCTTCATCGCTTCCAATGTATCTTCTACATCATGAACGCGAATAATTTGTGCGCCTTTCATTGCTGCGATAGTTGCGCAAGTAACGCTAGCGACCATGCAGTCATCTGGGACTTTGTCTAGTAGCTTAAAGATCATCGATTTTCTCGACATTCCCGCCAAGACCGGCAAACCAAGCGTATGAAACTTTTCAAAGTGCGCTAATAGGTGGTAATTGTGTTCGATGGTTTTACCAAAACCAAAACCAGGGTCAAGAATCAGCTGCTCTTTTGAGATACCGGCCGCCTCACAAGCTTCGACCCTTTCTTGTAAAAAGGCTTCGACATCAGTTAGGACATCTTCGTAGCTTGGATTGGCTTGCATAGTTCTTGGCTGACCTTTCATGTGCATCAAGCAAATAGGTACATTAGCCTCTGCGGCCACTTCTAGAGCTCCGGGCTCTTGCAGTGCGCGTACATCATTGATCAAATCTGCCCCTGCATCAACAGCCTGGCGCATCACCTCAGCTTTGCTGGTATCAATCGAGATCCAAACATCAAACTTGGCGCGAATCGCTTTGATCGCCGGGATAACTCGAGCTAACTCTTCCTCTAAGGACACCTCTGGAGCACCCGGACGAGTCGACTCACCACCAATATCAATAATGCTAACGCCAGCCTGAATCATTCGCTCTGCTTGCAGTAAAGCATTATCTAATGAATTGAATTTTCCGCCATCAGAGAAAGAGTCAGGCGTAACATTGAGGATACCCATCACATGTGGGCGGTCTAAAACGAGCGTTTTATTGTGTGCTTTTAATATCATGGAAGGTGGGTCTTAAAGGTAAAAAATATCTTGGCCTAGAAACAGAAAAACCCTGAGAGTACTCAGGGTTTTAATTAATAGCTTAGCGATTAAGAATCTTTGTTTTGAGCATCATCTGATTCAGATTTAGCTTCTTCAACTGTCGACTCTTCAGCTTTTGGCTCGGCTTCGGCTTTCTCTTCTGATCTAGCTTCAGGTTTAGCTTCTTCCTTTGCAGGTTCAGCTTTCGCCTGGTCACCCCAACCAGCAGGCTCACGAATGTCGTCTTTGCGTTCCATCAAGTCATCAATCTGACCTGCATCAATCGTTTCAAACTTCATTAGCGCATCTTTCATCGAGTGCATGATATCCATGTTCTCTTCAAGAATCTGTTTCGCACGAGCATAGTTACGGTCGATAAGAATACGAATTTCTTCATCGATTAATCTAGTTGTATCGTCAGAAACATGTTTCGCTTGGCTCATGCCGCGACCTAGGAAAACTTCGCCTTCTTCTTCAGCATAAAGAAGAGGACCTAGTTTTTCAGAGAAGCCCCACTGCGTAACCATCTTACGAGCAATATCAGTTGCACGCTCGATATCGTTAGACGCACCAGTCGAAACTTTGTCTTTACCGTAGATAAGCTCTTCAGCAAGACGACCACCGTACAAGCTAGAGATCATTGATTCTAGATGCTGGCGAGACATGCTTACGCGGTCTTGCTCAGGTAAGTACATAGTTACACCAAGCGCACGACCACGTGGGATGATTGATACTTTGTACACTGGATCGTGTTCAGGTACCAAACGACCAACAATTGCGTGACCTGCTTCGTGGTAAGCCGTTGACTCTTTCACTTCCTCAGACATCACCATTGAACGGCGCTCTGCACCCATCATGATTTTGTCTTTCGCAAGTTCAAACTCAACCATAGATACATTGCGTTTGTTACCACGAGCAGCAAATAGAGCCGCTTCGTTAACAAGGTTCGCAAGGTCTGCACCAGAGAAACCTGGAGTACCACGAGCAATCAGAGATGGTTCAACATCACCTGATAGTGGCACTTTACGCATGTGTACTTTAAGAATCTGTTCACGACCACGTACATCAGGTAGACCAACCACAACTTGGCGGTCAAAACGACCAGGACGAAGTAATGCAGGGTCTAGTACGTCTGGACGGTTAGTCGCAGCGATAACAATAATACCTTCGTTACCTTCGAAACCATCCATCTCAACCAGCATTTGGTTAAGTGTTTGCTCACGTTCATCATGACCACCACCAACACCAGCGCCACGTTGACGACCTACCGCATCGATTTCATCGATAAAGATGATACAAGGCGCTGCTTTCTTCGCTTGTTCGAACATGTCACGCACACGAGATGCACCAACACCAACAAACATTTCAACGAAGTCAGAACCAGAGATAGTAAAGAACGGTACTTTCGCTTCACCAGCAATCGCTTTTGCAAGCAATGTCTTACCCGTACCAGGAGGACCGACCAACAGGATACCTGTCGGGATCTTACCACCAAGCTTTTGGAAGCGGCTTGGGTCACGAAGGTAATCCACAAGCTCTTTCACGTCTTCTTTTGCTTCGTCACAACCAGCAACATCAGCAAACATCGTTTTGATTTGTTCTTCACTCATCATTCGAGCTTTGCTCTTACCAAAAGACATTGCGCCTTTACCGCCGCCGCCGCCTTGCATTTGACGCATGAAGAAAATCCACACACCAATCAGTAAGATCATTGGGAACCATGAAATGAAGATAGTGCCAAGCAGGCTCTGCTCTTCAGGTGGTGTACCCTGAACTTTTACGTTTTGATTAATTAAGTCATCAAGTAGCTTTTGATCATAAACAGGCATGTAAGTTACATACTTAGAGCCACCACCACGACGTGTGAAGGTGATTTCGCTGTTATTGAACTGTGCGTCTTGAATCTGGCCTTGGCCAACTTCCTGTACAAACGTGGTGTAATCTACTGCTCTGCCGTTACTTTCCCCAGGGCCGAAGCTCTGGAATACCGACATCAACACTACCGCGATAACAAGCCACAGAATTAAATTTTTTGCCATGTCACTCAAGGTGTAAGCCTCTCGATAACTAATTGTAATTAAAGGTAGGGTACTACAGTTTGTAACCTGTAGCCATGTTGTTAACTCTCACTCTTGGAAGAGAATCGTTAACCTTTGTAACCAGTTGCTACGATAAACACTTCACGAGAGCGAGCTCGAGAAGAGTCGGGTTTTCTAACTTTGACTGTTTTAAACATCTCACGGACGTCCTTAACATATTGGTCAAACCCTTCGCCTTGGAATACTTTTACAACAAAACTACCATTGGTAGCTAGAACTTGTCGACACATATCCAAAGCTAATTCAACTAAATACATAGCTCTTGGCTGATCCACAGAATTGTTGCCTGCTATATTAGGTGCCATATCAGACATCACGACATCAACCATGTTTGGTTGTATACGTTCCAGCAACGCATCTAGCACAGCTTCTTCGCGGAAATCGCCTTGTAAAAAGCTCACTCCAGCAATCGGATCCATTGGTAACAAGTCACACGCAATGATTTGACCGTTGTCTCCGATAATCTTAGCAGCATATTGAGACCAACCGCCAGGCGCTGCACCCAAATCCACAATGGTCATCCCTGGAGTCAGCAATTTATCTTTCGTTTGAATCTCTTCCATTTTGAAATAAGCACGCGAACGATAGCCTTTTTTTCTGGCTTCATTTGCGTACTTGTCGTCGAAGTGTTCCTTCAACCAACGGCCTGAACTGGCCGAGTGTTTCTGTTTGCTCATTGGATACCTAAATTGGAGGAAAGTACTAATTGCTGAATAAATTATAGTCTTCAGCTTTAGATGGCGTTAAAATAGGTTTTTTCAACCCTAATACTAAATAAAATTGGCCGCGTAATGAACCTAAGTACCAAACAAAAGCAGCATCTAAAGGGCCTAGCTCACAGTTTAAAACCTGTTGTGCTAATGGGCGCAAATGGACTTACTGAAGCTGTTCTAGCGGAAATCGAATTAGCTCTAGACCACCACGAACTGATCAAGATTAAAGTTGCATCAGAAGACCGTGAGACTAAGCAACTGATTATCGATGCAATTGTACGTGAATCTAAAGCTGAGAAAGTACAGACTATCGGTAAAGTTCTAGTACTGTTCCGTCAGTCAGAAGCACGTAAAATCGAGATTCCACGCAAGTAAGCGAGCTTAATATAAGCTAACTTCATTAAAAGAAAGCCACTGCGCTTAGCTTTTAGTGTAGCGTGAGAAACGAAAAAGGTCGCATTAGCGACCTTTTTACTTATCAAAAACAAAGAAAATTCAATTAGATGTATTCTACTTTGTCGATTTCGAAGTCTTTATCACCACCTGGGGTAGAGATCAGTACTTCATCGCCTTCCATCTTACCGATAAGACCACGTGCAATTGGGGATTTCACAGAAATGCGACCCGTTTTGATATCGGCTTCATCTTCAGAAACGATTTGGTAGCGGAATTCTTCATCCGTATCTACGTCAATCAAAGTCACTGTCGTGCCAAAGATAATCTTACCTGTGTTATCCATCTGCGTTACATCGATGATCTGAGCCAGTGATAGCTTATATTCAATATCTCGAATTTGAGCTTCACAGATACCCTGCTCTTCACGAGCTGCGTGGTATTCAGCGTTCTCTTTCAAGTCACCGAGTTCACGAGCTTCACCAATAGCTGCTGAAATAATAGGACGTAGCTTAAGTAGGCGATCTAATTCGTCACGTAGCTGCTGAGCGCCACGTACTGTCATTGGAACCTTTTCCATTTTTTACCTCTATGCCAAAGCTTTCTTTGGCCAACATAAATCCACCCAACATAGTTATTGGGTGATAGAAACAAAACGATTTGGCTTAGTGTAAACAAACTTTATGGCTAAATCACCTTTATTCCACTTTGCGTTATAAAAGCTTTATCTAGGTCTAAATTACAGACATCACAAAAATGAATAATAACCTCACCATCAATAAGTTGGCGATGAAATATCTAAAAAAAACAAAAATAAACCAAATAAACACAGATCACACTTTTATAAAAACCACACAAAATCAAAAACTTAGAGGGCGACAAACTCAATAAAACAGTGTGCATAATTTTTATTGATATCATTTTACTACCTGATGGTGGAACTTTAGGGTTAAAAAGTACCCCACGGATTGTTCTGGCAAGTTTCACGCTTTTGTTCTAAGCATGATTATGAAGCTTGATTAATACGAGCAATACACAAAAAGGATTCAAATCCTTGATAAATACCTTTATGGACAGTAATTAGGAATTAATAACATGAACAAGACTATGATCGCGCTTGCTGTATCTGCTGCAGCTCTTGCTACTGGTGCTAACGCTTCAGAACTATACAACCAAGACGGTACTTCTCTAGAAATGGGTGGCCGTGCGGAAGCTCGTCTTTCTATGAAAGATGGCAACGTACAAGACAACTCTCGTATCCGTCTTAACTTCCTAGGTCAAGTTGAAATCCAAGACGGCCTATACGGTGTTGGTTTCTACGAAGGCGAATTCACAACTGCTGACAACGGTGGTCCTACAGACAGCGATAGCGACAGCCTAACTAACCGTTACGCTTACGCTGGACTTGGCGGTACATTCGGTGAAGTGACTTACGGTAAAAATGACGGCGCTCTAGGCGTAATCACTGACTTTACCGATATCATGGCTTACCACGGCAACTCTGCAGCAGACAAAATCAATGCTGCTGACCGTGCTGACAACATGCTTTCTTACAAAGGTCAATTCCAAGACCTAAGCGTTAAAGCAAGCTACCGTTTTGCTGACCGTAAAGACGACACTGCAAACAACGTAGGCTACACTGACAACGGTCAAGACGGCTACTCTCTATCTGGTATCTACGCAATCGGTGAAACTGGCGTTAAACTAGGTGCTGGTTACGCAGACCAAGATAAGAACAACGAATACATGCTTTCGGGCTCTTACACTATGGGCGACCTATACTTCGCTGGTGTATTCACTGACGGAGAAAAAGATTTTGACCGCCAGTACAACTCTTCAAACGCTTCAAGCATTGGTAGCAAGTTCACAGGTGTTCAAGACTACACTGGTTACGAAGTAGCAGCCGCTTACACTCTAGGTCAAACTGTATTCTCAACCACATACAACAACGCAGAAACAGGTAGCGACACATCGGCAGACAATATCGCTGTTGATGCAACGTACTACTTCAAGCCTAACTTCCGTGGTTACGTATCGTACAACTTCAACCTACTAAGCGCTAGCGACAAGCTAGGTACTTCAACAGTTGGTACTAAAGGTGCTGAAGACGAGCTAGCTCTAGGTCTACGTTACGACTTCTAATTCTGATTATCTAATTGATTAATTAGTTAATTGAGAATCAAAACGCCCGCTCTATAGCGGGCGTTTTTTATATCTGTATACTGAAAACATCAGTCATCCAAGAAAATCTTCTATGCGCCTTCTATCCAGTTTACTCCTATGTGGTTTGTCACTGTGTAGCTATTCAATTAGTGCTTTCGAATACCTCCCTCTCGATAAACTGCCCGATGGCAGTAGCACAAGCTTGATACTGAAGTCATTGAGTGATGATTCGAGTGAGTTGAACACCAATAGCGATGGCTTTTACCCACCCGCCAGTACGTTAAAGCTAGTCACCGCTTTGGCAGCCAAATTGGAGTTAGGAGATAATTTTAACTACACGACCAGCATTGCGCGTTCTAATAAAGATGTCGTGATCGCATTCAGTGGTGACCCAACACTACAAAGAGAGCATCTAAAAAACCTTTTAGATCAATATGCTAAGTCGCAATCTAAAACAATCAAGGGCAACTTATACCTCGATGACTCAGGTTTTACTGGCTATCAACGAGCGGTTGGTTGGCCTTGGGACATTTTAGGCGTTTGTTACAGCGCTCCCTCTAGTGCAATGACCTTAGACAGTAACTGCGCACAAGCCTCTATTTATACAAAAGATAACGGTACAACACGCGTATATATCCCAGCTCATTACCCAATAGACGTGACAACTACTGCCGCCACGGTAACTCGCTCTGGGCAGAAGGCAACACAATGCGACTTGGAGCTCATAACGACACCAGACAACACTTACAAGCTCTCTGGTTGCTTAGTTGAGCGTAAGAAACCACTGCCGCTCAAGTTCGCGATTCAAAATCCAGAGCTTTACACCTATCAAGTCGTTACATCGATTCTTAAAGAACTGAGAATTGAAGTAAAAGGCAATGTGGTCGTTGGTAAAAAAGATAAATCAGGCAAAAGCACGTTAATCGCAAGTCACAGCTCTGAGAAACTTCCCGAACTGCTCAATATAATGCTCAAGAAATCAGACAATCTAATAGCAGACAACCTAACCAAAACGCTGGGTGCGACATTTTATGTTCAACCGGGCAGTTTTAATAACGGCACTGAAGCGATAAAGCAGATATTACTGACTAAAGCTAATATTGACCTCAGTAAAGCGCAGCTCGTCGATGGTTCAGGGCTATCTAGAAATAACCGAATGAGATCGCAAACCATGGCGCAGGTACTTCGCTATATCTGGGAAAACGACCAAAAACTAAATCTAATTGAAGTGATGCCAACATCAGGTGTAAATGGAACGCTCAAGTACCGCCCAAGCATGAGAAAAGCACCGATTCAAGGCAACATTATCGCCAAAAGTGGTTCTCTATACGGCAGTTACAACATGGCGGGATACGGATTAGATAAAGCGGGAGAACCAAACTCTCTGTTTGTGCAGTTTGTCCGTGACTACTTCCCTGAAGAACAAAATCCAGAAAAACCAGTAGAAGCACCCATCACCCAGTTTGAGCGTGCTTTCTACACAGATGTGGTTGAGTTCAGTCAAACACAGAGCAAACCTAAGTAATGTTCAACTCTGTTTATGCTTCTAATTAAGCAATAAAAAAGGCATCCGAAGATGCCTTTTCTATAAATCATTGAGATTTAATATTACTTAATCGTAATACGAGCAAACTTACGCTTACCTACTTGGTAGACCGCAGTACCTGCTTCAGGTACAAACTTGCTGTCTTCAATCTTCTCGCCTTCAAGCTTAGCTGCGCCTTGCTTGATCATACGCATCGCATCAGAAGTCGAGTTTACAAGACCGGCTTCCTTTAGAACGTTCGCAATTGGTAGGCCTGCTTCGAATTCAAATTCAGGCATTTCATCAGGAACTTGGTTCTTAGCAAAACGGTTAACGAACTCTTGCTCAGCCGCTTCAGCATCTGCTTCGCTGTGGAAACGAGCAATGATCTCTTTAGCAAGAAGTACTTTCACGTCACGAGGGTTTTTGCCCGCCTCAACGCCAGCTTTCAGTTCCGCAACTTCTTCAAGAGGACGGAAAGACAGTAGCTCGTAGTAGCTCCACATTAGATCGTCAGAGATAGACATGATCTTACCAAACATCTCGCTTGGTGCTTCACTGATACCGATGTAGTTGTGCGCCGACTTAGACATCTTCTTAACGCCGTCTAGACCAACAAGTAGTGGCATCATCAGTACCGCTTGTGGTTTTTGACCTGCTGCTTTTTGCAGTTCACGCCCCATAAGAAGGTTAAACTTCTGGTCAGTACCGCCAAGCTCAACATCGCTCTCTAGTGCAACAGAGTCGTGACCTTGAAGAAGTGGGTACATGAATTCGTGGATTGCGATCGGTTGACCACCAGCGTAACGCTTTTTAAAGTCATCACGCTCAAGCATACGAGCAACAGTTTGGTTAGAAGCAAGACGAATCATGCCTTCTGCACCAAGCTCAGATAACCACTCAGAGTTGAAACGAATTTGCGTTTTCGCAGGATCTAGAATCTTGAATACTTGCTCTTTGTAAGTTTCAGCATTCTTCAATACGTCTTCACGGCTTAGCGGTGGACGTGTTGAGTTCTTACCTGATGGATCACCAACCATTGCTGTGAAATCACCGATAAGGAACGTCACTTCATGACCAAGCTCTTGGAAAGCACGAAGCTTGTTAAAGATAACCGTATGGCCTAGGTGGATATCTGGAGCGGTTGGATCGGCACCCAGTTTAATGCGTAAAGGACGACCTTCTTTTAGTTTCGCAATCAGTTCGTCTTCTGGAATCAGTTCTTCTACGCCACGTTTGATCTCGGCTAGTGCAGCTTCAATACTCGCCATTCTTGTTCACTCCCACAGATTTGGCAAAAATATAATAATTAGACATCTTACTTGAATAGCGATGTATTTTGAAACCAGTTACACTATTCCGTCGTCTATTTTCATAATATTTACAGAACGAACCGGAACATGTTGTCTATTTTTGCACGCCTTCCCATTTTGCACCGGGCATTTATCGCATTTTTTAGTGCCGTAATTTTTATCGCTATTTTCTTACTCCCCGACGTCAACAGCTTACGTGACGATACGGGAGCTTTAGTCGTTGGAAAACACTACCCACTGACGATCAGTGCATCAGCACTTGTTAGCTCAAGTGACGCACCACCGACGGCAGTACTCAAATGGGAGAAATACACCGTTCGCTCTGGCGAAAGCACCTCTGTTTTATTTGAACGTATTGGCCTTTCATACCGTTTGCTGATCACTCTACTCAATACCAACAACGATATTAAAAAGCAGCTGTCCAACCTAAGACCTGGCGACGTATTACAATTCGGCTTTGATGAAAACAACGACCTTATTCAGTTGAAGCGACAACTTAGTGCGTTTGAAAGCTTCAAGATCACTAAGTCTGGCGATTCATTCTCCTCTAGCTTCGACAAAAAGGAAGTGGCCTACCAATACAACTATGCCGAAGCCAACATCACGTCTAACTTCTGGAACGCCGGCGTCAATGCAGGCCTAACCGCAAACCAAATTATGGAACTGGCGGGCATCTTCGGTTGGGATATCGACTTTGCGTTGGATATTCGCAACAACGACAGCTTTAAGATTTTGTACCAAGAGAAAGTCGTTGAAGGCGAAGTGATAGGTCGTGGTAAGATCATGGCGGCAGTATTCAAAAACCAAGGTGATTCATTTACCGCGGTATTAGATGATAGAAGCGGCAACTACTTCGATGAAAATGGTCGTGCCATGAAGAAAGCCTTCTTGCGCTCACCGATTGATTTTCGTCGTGTAACATCGAACTTTAACCCTCGTAGAAAACACCCAGTAACCGGTAAGGTTCGAGCTCACCGAGGCACCGACTACGCAGCCCCTGTTGGCACACCTATCTGGGCAGCCGGTGACGGTATTGTTCAGAAGTCAGGTTACAACCAATTCAATGGTAACTACGTGTTCATTCGCCACAGCAACACCTATATCACTAAGTATCTGCACATGAAGCGACGTATGGTGAAAACAGGTCAGCGCGTAAAACAAGGCCAAACCATTGGTACTTTGGGCGGTACAGGCCGTGTGACTGGCCCGCACTTACACTATGAATTCTTGGTCAATGGCGTACATAAAAATGCGCGAACCGTGAAACTACCGCAATCTAAGTCGTTAACCGGTAAAGCAAAAGCAACCTTCATTGCCAACTCAGAGATTCGACTGAATAACCTTGAGCGATACGGCCAGTTACTAGCGACTAATTAGGTTAAGAACCCTATAAGCCAACGAAAATAGCGCCCAGCAAGGCGCTCTTTTTATTTCCGTCGAACTAGTATTTATCGTTCATCGTCGTTGCTTTGGATCATCTCGGGTTTCTTATCTCGCCCTAGCATCAGCAAACAAGGAGTCAATACCAAGGTTAAGACTGTCGCGAATGCTAAGCCTCCCGCAATTGCCGTAGCGAGTTGCGACCACCATTGCGTACTCGGCGCTCCAAACTCTATTTTTTGGTTGATCAAGTCGATGTTCATCTCTAATACCATCGGCATCAAGCCTAAGATCGTAGTCACGGTCGTCAGCATTACTGGCCTTAAACGCTGGACACCAGTTCTTAGAATTGCGTCGCGCTTATCTAAGCCTCTTTTGATTAGCTGATTATAGGTATCAATCAGCACGATATTGTTGTTTACCACTATACCTGCCAGTGCAATCACTCCAATACCGGACATCACGATACCAAACGGACGTTGGAAGATAAGCAGACCAACGAACACACCAACCGTTGAGAACAGCACCGCACTCAGAATCAGGAATGCTTGATAGAAACTATTAAACTGAGTAATCAAAATCAACGCCATTACCGCCAGTGCAACCATGAATGCACTTTGTAAGAAGGCAGAAGAGTTTTCTTGCTCTTCATTTTGACCACGGATACGAAATTCTACTCTACTAGGTAGCCCCAATTCACTTAACGCTTGCTCAATCTTTGGCAGTTCGAGGGCAAGGTTATAGCCCTCTTCCATATCCGCCATGATGTTCACTACGCGCTTACCATCGAGGCGTTTAATCGTATCTTGCTTGTGGTCGGGAACAATCTGAGCAAAGTTGGTGATCGGCACCAAGCCAGCAGGTGTTTTGACTCTCAACTGGTCAAAGCGTCCGATATCTCTTTTATCATTAGGGTAACGCACCAAGATATCGACCTCTTCTGATGAGTCATCAGGCAGGTAATCACCAATCTTGAGACCATTGGTAACGAATTGAACGGTATTACCCACCAAGGTCGCATCAGCTGCAAAACGGGCGGCATCGTCTCGGCGAATATCCACTTTCCAATCAATGCCATCTTTGCTTGCTGTATCACTGATGTTAGTCAGAGCTTGATTACCATCCGCCCAGTTTCTTACAATTTTTGCAGCCTGATTCAGCTGTTCTGGTGTTGTTGCTGACAGCTCAATCACTAAATCATTTTCAACCGGAGGCCCTGCATCTGGAAACTTATATTCAATCTCAACACCAGCGTATTGATCGGTTTGCACCTTTAATTCATCAATAATCGCTTTAACACTACGACGATATTGCCAATCAACAGGAGTAATCGAGATCAAGCCAATCTGGTCGTCCCCACCCGTGCGTGTGTAAACAGTATCGAACTCATCATGATTAAGCATCATTTGCTCAATATCGCGCATGATGTCATCTTTTTCTTGAATAGAAAGATCACCATGTGAGCGAACTTTGACATTAAAGAATGGTGGATCAACCTCAGGGAAGAACTCTGCACCTAGGCCCGCTTTGGAGTAAGTAAAACCAACTGCAACCGCGAGCAATATCGCACTGAACAGAATCTTAAAGGGATGCTTAATCGCAATCGAAAGCGTGTGGTAATACGCCTTGGTTAAGCCCGTTGCTTGTGAAAAATCACCATTATGCAGTGCCACCATTCGAGCTTGGCTCTTGGGCGATACGTATTGAGGTTTGCCAATCAAGCCACCTAATACCGGTACAAACAACAACGCCATAATCAATGAAGCGGTTAGCGTTGCAATCAGTGTTAGTGGCAGAAACTTCATGAATTCGCCTGTCACATCAGGCCAAAACAGTAACGGAGCAAATGCAGCTAAGGTTGTCGCTGTCGATGCGGTTATCGGCCACGCCATCCGTTTCGCTGCGTCTCGGTAAGCTTCTTTTCTACCTTCACCTTCTTGCATTCGCCTATCGGCAAACTCGGTAACAACAATCGCGCCGTCGACCAACATACCAACGGCCATGATCAAAGAGAACAGAACCACAATGTTGACGGTTAGACCAAACACAGACAACACCAACAATCCCGTGAGGAATGATCCAGGTATTGAAATTCCAACCAATAATGCGGTTCGAACACCAAGAATGGCGATGATAACGATCACCACTAAAATGATGGCGGACAAGATATTGTTTTGAAGATCGTTGAGCATGATCTTCACATCTTTAGATTCATCCCAGGTGTATTTAACCAATAAGTTATTTGGCCATTCCGCTTGTTGTTGAGCACCAGCCATAACCGCTTTAACTAACTCTACGGTTTCGATGATATTTTCACCCGCACGCTTCTTGATATCCAAGACCACCGCAGATTTACCATCTAAACGGGCAAAGCTTTCAGGATCTCGAAACCCTCGACGAACCGTGGCCACATCACCAAAGGTTACAACCTGTTTACCATCCACTTTGATAGGCAACTCAAGTACGTCTTTTAAAGAGTTAAACACCGAAGGAACTTTGACTGAGAAACGTCCGTAGCCAGTGTCAACAAAACCAGCGGCGACCACTCGATTGTTCAGAGCGATCAGGTTATAGATATCCGCTTGATCTAAGCTGTAGCTCTCCATCAACAGAGGATCGACAATGATCTCGACGATATCATCGCGATCGCCTGCAATATCGACCTCTAGAATTTGGCGATAGCTTTCGAGCTTATCCCCAAGTTCTCGAGCAATTTGCACTATGGTGCGTTCAGGAACAGTACCGAAAAGCACAACAGACAGAACAGGTTGCTCAGACGCGAGTGTTACTTCATTTACGGTCGGCTCATCACTGTCTTCTGGCAATTTTGGTTTGGCTAAATCGACAGCATCACGCACATCAGCCATCGCTTTGGTGAGATCAACGCCAACATTAAACTCCAACACAACTGAGGCGTGGCCTTCTGCTGCGGTTGCGGTCATCTCTTTTACGCCTTCAATCGACCTCAGCTCTTGTTCTATCGGTCTAACCAATAAGCGTTCTGCATCGGTTGGCGAAATACCTTGGTGCCCAACAGAAACGTAGATAATCGGGATGGTAATGTCGGGGCTCGATTCTTTGGGGATCGTAATATAGGTAACGACACCTGCGACCAATATGAGTGCCAAAAGAGAGAGCATTGTTCGAGCACGAGACAAGGCTGCATCAATAATTGAATACATCGGTTATCTCCTACTCTGCGGTTACGTTAGAGAGTTCAGCACCTTGCTTAACAGCAATCACCGAATCACCATCACGCACAAACCCTTGGCCTACAGTGATAATATCAACTCGCTGACCTAACCCTGTGAGCCAAACTCCATCTTGTTCTGCCTTTACTAGCTGAATACCTACAAATTTCACGGTTGGTGAGTCATCGGCTGAAACCAAAGTTTTGACCCCAAGATTACCGGCCTCATCCAGTGCCAGCATCGCAGGTGTTATCTTGATAGCATCACTTGTTTCTAGGTTGAGTGTTACTTCAGCACTGACACCGGCAGGTAACAGGCCATCGGAATTATCGATTTCAATCTCTATTGGGAAGGTATTGGTAGAAGCAGAAGAGATTCGAGAAACGTAACGCAGACGACCTTCCGCTTCTTCTCGCCCTAACAGACGAACCAAAGCAGATTGATTGACTAACAAATGCTGGATATGACGTTCACTGACATCGGCTTCGATGACCAGAGGGTCAAGATCAATCACACCCGCAACAGGATCGCCAACACCAACGAAATCACCGAGCTCCACCATCAAATCTTGAACCACACCGGAGAAAGGCGATGTGATGACTGTATTTTTTAGAGCCAGTTCAGCATTACGCTTCATAGCCTTCGCTTCAGTTAACGAAGCCTCAGCTGTGGTGTAGGCTATCTCGCCTTGCAGCCCTCTTTTTTTCAGCGACTGCGCCGCCTTAAATTCTTTCTGCTTCAATCGATATAAAGCCGAAGCTCGCTCTAGCTGAATCTCTAAGTCACCTTTATCTATCTGAGCAATGGCTTGCCCTACTTTAACCGTATCGCCTTTCACAACGTTCAACCTAACAATCTTGCCCGCGACTTCCGCTCCCAATCGAGCATGCCTATCGGGTGCTGTTCGTCCATAGAGGTCAATCGTTTTGAAGGTGGGGGATGAAGTGAATGTTTGAAAGGAAACCTTAGCCAGCGGAATTTCTGTCGCTTTTTTTGCTGGTGACTCTTCCGCTTGCCCCACTCCTAAACCAAGCCAAACCGACAACAGTACAACTAGAACCAGAGAAACCAACCACGGCTGCTTCAGTTTCTGAAAAAATGGAGAGTTAGAAAATAGAGTGGGCATAGCAAATCCTTTTGTCCGATGTGATTAAGGCGCGCTAATTAGCTTAACACCGTCATATGCAACATCCTGATGCACAGAGGTAACCTTAACAGACCCACAGCCAACGAAGTTGGACGCTATCGACAGTTTAAAAAATATGGCGTTTACTATAAAACAAATGAATGAAGTAGAGCTTAAATATAACCACCCAAATTAACCTTGGCGTACATGCCTAGAATAAGTCGACTTACTGTCTGTTTTGTATGGTGTATTTTTTATAAACAAAAACACCGAGCATTGGCTCGGCGTTTAAAATATTTCTAATGTAGCTTTCCGTTCAAGCTACCTTTCAGTGCACGCTAAACGCTAAATGATGCGCCACAACCACATGTTGTTGTCGCGTTCGGGTTGTTCACAAAGAAACGTGCGCCTTCTAGGCCTTCAGTGTAATCAACCATGCCGCCCATTAAGTACTGTAGGCTCATTGGGTCAACAACCAGCGTCACACCGCTATTTACAATGGTAGTGTCGCCATCATTTACTTTTTCATCAAATGTGAAGCCGTACTGGAAGCCACTACAACCGCCGCCTGTAATGTATACACGCAGTTTTAGCTCTGGGTTTTCTTCTTCAGCAATTAGCGTTTGTACGCGGGTAGCTGCTGCATCAGAAAAGGACAATGGGATATTTACTTCGCTCACGACAACCTCTCTTACCTGTGTCAAAAACAACATGATACAAATCTAAATCGAGACCATAGTTGTTGAGTATTTTCTTATATTCTGGTGATTATCTAATACCTGACTGAAACGTTCAAGTATTCACCACAGGATCGTTCCTTTTACTGCTGTAAACTCGCTAATATCTGACAATTAAAACGCGTAACCACACAAAACAACCAGATTCGGGTGATTATATCAGCGAAGGCATTCCTAGTTGGATTCCGGATAGGTACAATGCGTGCCAATTGGTCCGACAGTCAAAAGAGGATATATCAATGACCAAATCAGCAGAGCTGTACGAAAAAGCACAGCAAACTATTCCTGGTGGCGTAAACTCTCCAGTTCGTGCATTCAATGGCGTAGGTGGTTCTCCTATCTTCGTTGAACGCGCTGATGGCCCACTTATTTTTGATGCTGATGGTAAAGCATATATCGATTACGTTGGCTCTTGGGGTCCAATGATCCTTGGTCACAACCACGTTGTTATTCGTGACGCTGTTATTGCAGCTGCTCAACGCGGCCTTAGCTTTGGTGCTCCAACCGAAACTGAAATCAAGATGGCTGAACTTGTATCTGAGATGGTTCCATCAATGGAACAGCTGCGTATGGTGAGCTCAGGTACAGAAGCAACAATGAGTGCGATTCGTCTCGCTCGTGGCTTTACTGGTCGTGACAAAATCCTTAAGTTTGAAGGTTGTTACCACGGTCACGCAGACAGCCTACTTGTAAAAGCAGGTTCTGGCGCACTGACTTTAGGTCAACCAAGCTCTCCAGGCGTACCGGCTGATTTTGCGAAACTAACGCTAACTGCAACTTTCAATAATCTAGATTCAGTACGTGAAATCTTCGCAGCAAACAAAGGTGAGATCGCGTGTATCATCGTTGAGCCTGTCGCGGGCAACATGAACTGTATCCCACCAGTAGAAGGCTTCCACGAAGGTCTACGTGAGATCTGTGATCAAGAAGGTGCATTGCTAATCTTTGATGAAGTAATGACAGGTTTCCGCGTTGCTGAAGGTTGTGCTCAGGCTTACTACAACATCAAGCCAGACTTAACGTGTCTTGGTAAAGTGATTGGCGGCGGCATGCCAGTGGGTGCTTTTGGTGGTCGTAAAGACGTGATGCAATACATCGCACCAACGGGGCCTGTTTACCAAGCAGGTACGCTTTCAGGTAACCCTGTTGCAATGGCTGCTGGCTACGCATGTTTGAATCTTCTAAGAGAAGAAGGCAACGAAAAGCGTCTAGCGTCTAAAACTAAGCAGTTGGCAAATGGCTTCAAGCAACTTGCTGACAAGCACGGCATCCCTATGCTAGTTCACCAAGTTGGCGGTATGTTTGGTTTCTTCTTCACAGACCAAGAAACGGTAACGTGCTACGAAGATGTAACTAAGTGTGATGTAGAACGCTTCAAGCGCTTCTTCCATCTAATGTTAGATCACGGTGTTTACCTTGCACCTTCAGCATTCGAAGCAAGCTTTACTTCTCTTGCTCATGGTTCAAAAGAACTGGATGCAACACTAGAAGCTGCTGACCGCTCTCTTGCGATCATTGCTGCTGAAAGCAAATAATCGAAAGCACTTTATAAGTCGCTAACTGATTGAATTTAGGGCTGCATTAACGCAGCCCTTTTTAATGCATCGACTTAATTAAACTCGAGTGTTTCCGCTTAATTACCCGTCAATTTATTCGAAAACTTAACCAAAAACGTCTAACGTTCCCAGAAAAGAAAAACCAGCAACATCAGCGTACCTAGGAACATTCTGAACCAAGGGATCTCTTTTTTTGTCTGCTGTTCTTCATCTTGGCATTTCTTATCTTTATTACAGCATCCCATTATCAAAACTCCTCATTGCTAACTCTCTGTTTTGCAGCCATTATAAACTCAGAACGCAAATATAGAGACCATTAACGTGTCAGAAAAACTCAAAATCAACACCAGCCACTGGGTGATCATCATTGCCCTACTTGCGGCGGCTTATGCTTGTTACTTGCTTATCGAGCCTTATGTAAATTCCATAGTAATGGCATTCATCATCTCGTTGCTGATGTTTCCAATTCACGAATGGCTTGAAAAGAAGATACCGAATAAAGAGAACGTAGTCTCTCTACTTTCTTGTGTGATCCTGACTTTCATTATTGTTATCCCTTTATTGGCAGTATTTGCAGCAATTGTTCAGCAAGGCTCTCTGTTCTCTCAGAACACCTACCAATGGGTGACACACGGCGGTATTCAGACTCTGTTTGCACACCCACTTGTGGTCAAAGCGCTGTCGTTTGTGAATAACTACCTGCCTTTCGACAACATTGAGCCCCAAGCCATCGCACAGAAAGTCGGAGAATTCGCGACAAGTTTTGGTTCTAAACTGGTTGGTATCAGTGCAAAAATCCTTGGTGATGCGACCAACTTCTTAATGGATTTCTTCTTGATGCTGTTTGTTCTGTTCTTCCTACTAAGAGATCACGACAAAATCATCAGTGTGGTTCGTCATATTCTTCCGCTATCTCGTAGTCAAGAAGACAAGCTTCTAACCGAGATTGAGCAAGTTTCTAAGTCTGCCGTTATGGGCTCATTTTTAACCGCAATAGCGCAAGGTTTTGCGGGTGGTTTAGGTATGTGGATTGCCGGTTTCCCTGGCCTATTCTGGGGCACCATGATGGGCTTTGCCTCTTTCATCCCAGTTGTGGGTACCGCATTAATCTGGATCCCAGCAGCAACTTACTTGTTCCTAACTGGTGATACCACATGGGCGATTTTCCTAACGGTTTACTGTGTAGCGATTGTTGGCTCGATTGATAACCTGCTGCGTCCATTGCTGATGCAAGGCAGTGCAGGCATGAATACCCTAATGATCTTCTTCTCACTGTTAGGGGGGATTCAGCTGTTTGGCCTAATTGGTCTTATCTACGGCCCACTGATCTTTGCGATTACCATTGTCTTATTCAACATCTACGATGAAGAGTTTAAAGACTTTTTAAACCAGCAAGACAAAAGTTAACGAACTTGACGTCAACTTGATTGGCGAACCCGTATTAAACACTTCAAGCTTTGGGCGGATTATGCGAAAATCCGCCCTCATTTTTTGCTAACGATTCAATAGAGTGTCCTATGTCAGCTTATATCGCTCCAAGCCAGATTGCTCAACGCCAACTCGCCTACTTTGAAGGCAAACATGTTTTAGTTGCTGGTGAGGCAGAAGACTTATTCCCTGTTGAATTAGCGAAACATTGTGAATCAGTCACCGTGTTTACTTCTAATTACAGCTACTACCGTCAATTAGAAGGCTGCAACACCATCCAACGTTTTTATGGTGCGGAGTTTACCGAAGAAACCAAAGCTGACTTAGTGATGCTGTACTGGCCAAAGGCTAAAGCAGAAGCGGAATTTCTGTTGGCGATGTTATTTGCCAAGTTAGGTAAAGATACCGAGATTGTCGTAGTTGGCGAGAATCGTTCTGGTGTTAAAAGTATCGAGAAAATGTTCGCTCCTTACGGCAAAGTCGTGAAATACGATTCAGCACGTCGTTGTTCTTTCTACTGGGGTCAATGCTTCGAGCAACCACCAGCCTTCAACCTGCAAGAGTGGTTTAAAACCTACACGGTTAACATTGGTGAGCAATCACTAACCGTGAAAAGCCTTCCAGGCGTCTTCAGTCATGGTCAATTTGATGTGGGTAGCCAACTATTACTTGATACCCTGCCAAAACTAAAAGGTAAAGTACTGGATTTCGGTTGTGGTGCAGGCGTATTGGGCGCAGTAATGGCATCTCGTCACCCTGATATCGAACTGGAAATGTGCGACATCAGTGCATTTGCCGTGGCGTCTAGCCAAGCAACGCTAGAAGCGAATGGTTTAACAGGTAATGTCTTCGCCTCAAATGTCTACTCTGACACATCAAAAGATTACCAATTCATCATCAGTAACCCACCATTCCATTCTGGTTTGGATACAAGCTACAGTGCGACTGAAACCTTACTTGCTCAGGCTCCTAACCACATGAAGCGTTCTGGTGAGATGATTATTGTTGCGAACAGTTTTTTAAAATACATTCCAATTATTGAGCAAGCTTTTGGAAAATGCGCGACTCTAAATAAGACCACCAAATTCGCGATCTATCACGCAAGCAAATAGCCTATCTAACACAGCGCAGGGTCAATATCTGCGCTGTCTGTTCATATTTCTATCAAAAGCCCATAAAAATGAGCTTTTGCACACGCTTTAAATACCACTTACTTGTCAAAGTAAAAAAACTCGTTAATTTCGTTAAATTGGAACCCGTTAATTCTATTCTCTGTACTTGTTTTCATCCCTTTCAAGCAGTACATCAAAGGAAAGTAGTACCCAATTTATGTTTAGATTCTATCGTAAGCAGAAGTTTAAGCGCCTTCAAAATACCCTAATGCTGGCATTTCTTGTCCTTAGTATTACCCCAGTAACACTTATCGCGATATTTTTCCTCCAATCGCACAGTCAGGATCTTCAGGAACAAAGTACTTCGCACCTTGTTTCCGTCCGTGATACTAAACAGCAGCAAATTGTCGATTACCTACAAGCTCAAGAATCCCAAGTGATGGGTTTTGTTCGCTCAGAGCTTGCCAATGCCAGTGGCGGACGATTCTATGGTTTGATCAATGCATTCCAACGCCTCGGCTTAGACATTGACGAAGCACGCGCTAATGCGCAGCAACGCTACATTCAAGGATCGGGCGATCAAATCAAAACATCGATTCTCCCTGAATCCAGCAGCTTTATTGGCAGCGAGCGCTATCGTCTACTTCACAAGCGCTACCACAACTCTTATTTGGAGCTGCTTAAGCGTTCTGATTTTGACGACATTTTATTGGTCGACATTAACGGCAACATCGCTTATTCAGTTTTTAAGCGCGATGACTACGGCACCAACTTGCTGACAGGTAAGTACAAAGATGCAAACCTCGGCAAAACCTTTCAACGCCTGGAAAAGGACGTAAAAGACAAACGCAAATCCAACGAAGACTACACGCCGGTTATCGTTTCTGACTTTAAAGACGAAAATGGTAAACAGACCGCATGGTTAGGCGCACCTATCGTTCAACAGGGCTACCTACACAGTTACGCCATGTTTAGACTACCCATCAATGGTATTACTAAGCTTATTGCCGATCTCAACAAGAGTTCGAATATTCAAACCTTGCTTGTCGGCGATGATCATCTGCCACGTAGCCTTGCCCATTCACAAGAGTCGATTAATCTGAGTTTAGATGTTGTTGATAAAGCTCTGGCAGGAGAAACGGCCGTTGGCACCTTCGACAACGCTCAGGATCAAGCGATCATCGCTGCATATACTCCAATTGAGCTCAAATATGCGACTTGGGCACTGGTCGTCGAGCTTCCAGAGAAAGAAGCGTTTGCCCGTATTCATCAGTTAGAAAAGATCTTTGTGATCGTGATGTTGACGGCGATTATTCTTGTATTTGTCGCATCCCATTATCTGTCTAACTTCATCACATCACCGTTACTCAAGCTCACATGGGCAGCAGAGAAAGTCTCTGCGGGTGACCTTGATGAAACCATGATTAATACCGAACGAAAAGATGAGATAGGCCGCCTCGCGGTAAGCTTCGAAAGAATGCAACGTTCGATTCGTGAAAAGATGCTGCTCATTAAGAGCCAAAATGATGAGCTTGAGGATAACCTTAAGACCATTCAAAAACAAAATGAAGAGTTGCAACTGGCCAACAAACTTAAAGATGAATTCTTAGCAACAACATCACACGAATTGAGAACGCCATTACATGGCATGGTAGGTATCGCTGAAGCGCTAATATCTGGTGCAAACGGTCCTATTCCTGCCAACCAGAAGTACCAGTTGGATATCATCATCAATAGTGGCCAGAGATTGGCAACACTGGTCGATGATCTACTTGATTACCACAAAATGCGCTACGGCAGTTTAGACATAAATAAATCTGCTGTTGATTTATCTGCTGCTACTAGCTTGGTACTAGAATTGTCTCATCATCTGTTGGGCAATAAGCCAATCCGAATTATTAACCAAGTACCCAGTGACTTAGGGTTGGTTTCGTCCGATCCTCAACGATTAGAACAAGTGATGTATAACTTGGTGGGCAATGCCATCAAGTACACATCAGAAGGTAAAATTGTTATCTCAGCAAGCGTTATCGACGACAACATTCGTGTACAAGTTGTTGATACAGGCCAAGGCATACCTGCTGAATACTTAGAACACATCTTTGAACCACTGATTCAAGCAGGACAAGACTCAAGTAACTATCGCCAAGGTGCAGGGCTTGGGTTGTCGATAAGTCGTCAACTGATTGAACTGATGGGCGGTTCACTGTACGTAAGTAGCCAACCAATGCTTGGCACGACGTTCAGCTTTACCCTGCCTTTAGCCACCCAAGAAGAATTGGATAACTACAGTGATTCAGGAAGCTATTCGCACTTCCAAGCGCCAGATTTAATTGATAACAGCCAACAAGAAAATAGTATTATCAGTGAAGATCCAGACGGTCCGTTACTGGTTATCGCCGACGATGAACCAGTAAATTTACGCGTGCTAGACAGTTTCTTGAAATTGGAAGGTTATCGAGTGCGCACCGCATGTGACGGCCCAGAAACCATTGAACTGATTGAGAAAGAGAAGCCAGAGTTACTTCTGCTCGATATTATGATGCCAGGTATGAGTGGCTATCAGGTGTGTGAAGCTCTGCGTAAGCAATACGATCATGCACAGTTGCCAATCATCATGCTCACTGCTCTTAATCAAGCAGAAGACCGTGTTCGTGGCTTTGAAGCTGGTGCCAACGATTACTTGTCTAAACCGTTCAACAAACAAGAGCTGGCGGCGCGAATTACGGCTCACTTATCAGCAAGCAAAGCTGAGCAAAGACGTCTTGAGAATGATCAGCTGCAACTAGAACTTAAACACAGGGCCATGGTTGAAGCTAACCTACTAGAAACTCAAGGGCGTTTGCTAGAGCAATTAGAATCAGCCCCTGAGGCCATCATCTGTATTCGTGATGACCAACGAATTCGATTTGCCAACGAAGCTGCAGCAAAACTATTTAGGCGCGGGCAAGAGCAGCTTAAACGCTCTATGGCCGATGAGATCATTGCGCCTAAATACCTTAAGGTGGAACAAGCTCACTACTGTGGTGATATTGATATCTATATAGACGACACTCGTCAGCGCATACCAAGTGATATCCTTAAGCTACCTGAAGGCTCAGGGCTCGACACCATGTATATCTTTAATGTTGGTGGTGGGGTTAACTCAAACCGAGTCAATAACCTTGAAACGGCGGTTGAGGCACTTTCAAGCTACGCCTTTGAGGGTGACAAAGATAAACTTCAACAACTGAAAGAGCTTGGTGGTGAATTTACTCGCCTTGCAGATAAAGCAACCGGTGAAGGTAAAAACAAACAAGAGCTGATGCGTGAAGTGCTGGTCGATGTCATGACTAATGCCATCATCTACTGGGAGTCTGTTACAGGGGAAACCAAGTTTGCCTTCGCAGAGAAGAGTGGCTTGTGGCGCGTCTACCTAGACCGCAGTACCCTGCAAACTAGAACGCTAGACAAATATCTACGTGTAGAAACTCTACCGAAAACGCCTCGCTGGCGAACGGTACTGAGCTCTATCGAGTTTATACTTGAGCACTGTAAAGAACAGACACCTGAAAGGACTCATATTGAGACCCTAAGGGATAAGCTACAAAAACTACTGACCAGTTAGCTCTGAAGTAAGCTCAAGCTACTGTAAATAATGAAGCCCACCTAGCGTGGGCTTTTTTGTGAATATCGTACGCGACCAAAGGACAATGACGTCGATTCAAACACACTTCTTTTACGGCATTAAACAAGCAAAATGACACGTTACTCAATCTTAAACAATCACCAGTTCAGTTACTATTTTGAGCCTTATTCTTGGCTGAATTTCACATTCCTCCGGCTCTTTGTTGCAGTTTGAGAAGCGAGTCACAACAGAACGGCAGATTTAATTTTCTAGAAAAATTTAACGTAAAATAGGTAAGTGACCGAGATCTACAATTACACCACCGCAAGATAAGCATCTATAATTAAAAGCCGAAAGGGTTAGTGACCACTTACAAAAAGCTACCACCACAAAACCAAATGCGAGTCACATCACCTTAACAATTGCGCACAAAAAACCACCAAAGCAAGCCATTTTGACGTTAATGACGTGGCGCTGTGTGTTTTTAACGTTTTTGACGGGAAACGAGTTTGATTAATTCATCGATAAGGTGTTTTCTTACTCCTGCCAAAGGCCTACAGGCCACTCTTACCACTTCTCAGAATCAAAGATGAGTCTGGAGCAACGAAGAAGAGGTAGGCCTTTAACTAGAGTGTGTATCTACTAACTAATTAGCGACAGATAACATTCAATCCATTAGTGAAATGAAAGCAAATAGTAAGGAACAGCTATGCTTGCCAATATAAAAAAAACAGCAATAGCAACAGCAATTATTGCAACTGCTACAACAGGTTTTGCATCAGTAGCAACAGCTGCAGAGCGCAGCGAACTGACCGTTCACCCGAAAGAGTACACTACATTCGTACGTAACTTTAACCCGTACCTTGGTGCTACTAACCTACATACTACAACTGACTTCATGTACGAGCCTTTAGTAGTATTTAACGAAATGCACGGTAACACTCCGGTGTTCCGTCTAGCTGAAAACTTCAAAATGTCAGATGATCTGATGAGCGTTGTTTTCGACATTCGTAAGGGTGTTAAATGGTCTGATGGAGAAACTTTCTCTGCTGATGATGTTGTTTTTTCTTTCAACCTTGTAAAAGAGAAGCCAGAGCTTGACCAATCTGGTATCAACTCTTGGGTAACTTCTGTAGAAAAACTGAACGACAACCAAGTTAAGTTCACACTAACAGAAGCAAACTCAAACGTACCTTACGAGATTGCTAAAGTACCAGTAGTACCTAAGCACATCTGGAAAGACGTGAAAGATCCATCAACGTTTACCAATGAGAACCCAGTAGGTTCTGGTCCGTTTACAGAAATCGATACGTTTACAGCTCAGCTATACATCCAGTGTGCTAACCCGAACTACTGGGATGCAGACAACCTAGATGTTGACTGTCTACGTGTTCCACAAATTGCGAACAACGACCAGTTCTTAGGTAAAGTTGTAAACAGTGAAATGGATTGGACGTCTTCTTTCGTTCCTGATATCGATCGTACATACGCTGCAGCAAGCCCTAAACACCACTACTGGTACCCGCCAGCAGGTACACAAGCATTCATCGTTAACTTCAAGCACCCTGATGCTGCGAAGCATGAAGCATTGAGCAACGTTGAATTCCGTCGTGCTTTCTCTATGGCTCTTGATCGCCAAACTATCATCGACATCGCATTTTACGGTGGCGGTACTGTGAACGATTTCGCATCGGGTCTTGGCTACGCGTTTGAAGCTTGGTCTGATGAAAAAACTCACGACAAATACAAAGGCTTCAACACTTACAACGCTGAAGGCGCGAAGAAGCTTCTTGCTGACGCTGGCTTCAAAGATGTAAACAAAGATGGTTTTGTTGACACTCCATCAGGCAAATCTTTCGAACTAATGATTCAATCGCCAAACGGCTGGACTGACTTCAACAACACAGTTCAACTTGCGGTAGAGCAACTAAACGAAATCGGTATTAAAGCGAAAGCTCGTACACCTGACTTCTCTGTTTACAACCAAGCAATGCTTGAAGGTACATACGACGTAGCATACACAAACTACTTCCACGGTGCGGATCCATACACGTACTGGAACAGTGCTTACAACTCATCACTACAATCTGGTGATGGTATGCCTCGTTTCGCTATGCACTTCTACAAAAATGACAAGCTAGATGGTCTTCTAAACAGCTTCTACAAAACAGCTGACAAGAACGAACAGCTAGATATTGCACATGGTATCCAGCAAATTATCGCTGCAGACCAAGTGACAATCCCTGTGATGTCTGGTGCTTACATGTACCAATACAACACAACTCGATTCACTGGTTGGTGGAACGAAGAAAATCCAAAAGGCCGTCCAAACATTTGGGCTGGTATTCCAGAGCGTCTACTTCATGTACTGGACCTAAAACCAGTTAAATAAGTAATCGTTCAATCTTTGCGGCGTAACTTCTTACGCCGCTTATAAAAATCCCCACACTATCAATTGAAAGTATGGCGCTAGTCGTCAGGGGATTTTTCGTTCCAAATTTCGCTAGGAGCGACCTGAATCCAGAAACAGGGAAACAATCTGGGTGAGTAAGGTGTGAGTTATGGGTTATTTTTTAAGACGTTTGTCATTTTATTTTGTCGCGCTATTAGTTGCAGCGACGTTAAACTTTATTATTCCAAGAGCAATGCCTGGTGACCCAGTTACCATGATGTTTGCGAACGCTTCTGTTCAAGTTACTCCTGAGCGTATTGCGGCAATGAAAGAACTATTAGGCTTCGTTGATGGCGGCTTACTGGTTCAATACGGCGCATACATGAAGAACATTCTAAGCTGGGAGCTTGGTACATCAATTCAATTCTACCCACTTTCAGTAAATACACTGTTAGGTGGCGCATTCGGTTGGTCGCTATTCTTAGCAGGCACCGCCGTTATTCTTTCTTTCTCTATTGGTTCAATCCTAGGTATTTTTGCAGCGTGGAAACGTGGCAGCAAATACGATGCCTTTGTGACTCCCGGGATGCTTATTCTACAAGCCGTTCCTCAGGTTGTTATTGCCATGCTTGCACTGTTTACCTTCGCAATCGGCTTGAAATGGTTCCCAACAGGTTACGCCTATACCGCAGGTACGATTCCAGATTGGACAAGCTGGGCATTCATTAAAGATGTCGCTTACCACGCCTTCTTACCTTTGCTATGTGCATCCATTGTTCAAATTGGTGGCTTCCTAGTAAACATGCGTAACAACATGATCAACCTGCTAGCTGAAGATTACATCACCATGGCGAAAGGCAAAGGCCTTAGCGAAAACCGAGTGGTATTCAATTACGCAGCTCGTAACGCGATGCTACCAAGTGTGACAGCACTTTCTATGTCGCTAGGTATGGCAATCGGTGGTCAGTTAATTATCGAAATCATCTTTAACTACCCAGGCCTTGGCAGCGTACTTTTCAACGCAATTAACGCTCGTGATTACCAAGTACTGCAAGGTCAACTGCTTATCATGACGCTATTCATGCTGTTCTTTAACCTAGTTGCAGACATGCTTTACGTTGTTCTTGACCCTCGTCTTCGTAAGGGTGGTAAATAATCATGAAAGATATTCTAAAACTCATTTGGCGTAACCCGATGGCCTTAACCGGCGTCATCATCCTAAGTATTTTTATTCTTGGTGCGATTGCGGCTCCATTGATCACAAAACATGTGCCAGACAAACGTACAGGTAATCCACACGAATACCCTGGCTTCGTGGTTAAGTCTGCACAAACTAACCCTGATGGCTGGGTTGCTCAAAACCTAGCAGACGATCGTCGTACGTTGATAATGTCTAAGAAGGCAGACCACGTACTGGGAACAACTCGTATGGGTCGTGACGTTTGGTCACAAGTGGTATACGGCGCACGCGTATCTCTTGCTGTAGGTTTTGGTGCGGGTCTTACCGTATGTTTACTAGCAACGGTTATCGGTGTTTCCGCAGGCTACTTTGGCGGCCGTGTCGATGATGTTCTGACAGCCGCAATGAACATCATGCTGGTTATTCCTCAATACCCATTACTGTTCGTAGTTGCAGCCTTTATCGGTGAGGCAGGGCCACTCACCATAACCTTGGTTATCGGCTTTATGTCCTGGGCTTGGGGCGCGCGTGTTGTTCGTTCCCAGACCTTAGCACTGCGTGAAAAAGAGTTTGTAAAAGCCGCTGAAGTTCTGGGTGAATCTTCATTCCGTATTATCTTCGTAGAGATTCTTCCAAACCTTATCTCTATCGTTGGCGCGAGCTTCATCGGTTCGGTGATGTACGCAATCATGATGGAAGCAACGATTTCGTTCCTAGGTCTTGGTGACCCGAACACAATCAGCTGGGGCATCATGCTTTACAACGTTCAAACCTCTTCATCAATGCTGATTGGCGCTTGGTGGGAACTGTTGGCTCCTTGTATCGCATTGACACTACTTGTAACTGGTCTTGCTCTACTTAACTTCGCTGTCGATGAAATTGCCAACCCGCAACTGCGTTCTCACAAAGGCATGAAGCGTTGGAAGAAATTAGCAGCACAAGACAAAGAAGAACGTGAACCTGAACTACCACCACAAAATGCACTTTGGAGCGGAGATAAATAATCATGTCTGAACCACTAATTTCTATCCGCAATTTATGCGTGGATTACATCACAGAGTCTGGCGATGTACGTGCGTGTAACAACGTAAGTTTCGACATTGCTCCAGGTGAAGTATTCGGCCTAGCTGGTGAATCTGGCTGTGGTAAATCAACTGTTGCTTTCTCTCTTATGCGTCTGCATAAGCCGCCCGCTTACATCAGTGGTGGTGAGGTTATCTTCAATGGTGAGAACATCCTTGAATACAGTGATGACCGTATGCAAGCGTTCCGTTGGAGCGAGATGTCGATGGTATTCCAGAGTGCGATGAACGCACTCAACCCTGTATTACCAATGGAAGAGCAGTTCTGTGACGTAATTATGCGTCACACCAACATGACTCGTGAGCAAGCTAAGCAACGCGCTGAAGGTCTACTTGAAATCGTAGATATTCACCCGAGCCGATTGAGTGACTACCCTCACCAATTCTCTGGCGGCATGCGTCAGCGCTTGGTTATTGCTATCGCTTTAGCATTGAATCCAAAGCTGATCATTATGGATGAGCCAACGACCGCACTTGATGTGGTTGTTCAACGCGAAATCCTACAAAAGATCTATGCACTAAAAGAAGAGTTTGGCTTCTCGATTCTGTTCATCACTCATGACTTGTCATTGATGGTCGAGTTCTCTGACCGTATCGGCATCATGTACTCAGGTGAGCTTATCGAAGTTGCCAATGCTCAAGATATTCTAGAAAACCCTTACCACCCTTATACCAAAGGGCTGGGAAGTTCTTTCCCTCCACTGACAGGGCCAAAGACAAAACTAGCGGGTATTCCGGGCAACCCTCTGAACTTGTTAGAAATTCCTGAAGGGTGTCGTTTCCAAGCTCGTTGTGATCGTGTACATGAAACGTGTACCAAGGTGCCAACCAAGCTGCGTTCTATCGACCCGGGACATTTGTCTAACTGCCACCTGTACGGTGACCCAATAGTACAAAGGAAGCTATAGCTTGCACGCTGATTCAGCGTGAATAACGAATAAGGCGGCTCGACCGCCGAAATGCAAGCAAAGCGAATAAGGATTCTGGAGACAATTATGAGCAAAGATTTCGGTCAATTATTGGTAGAAGGCAAGAATGTCGTAAAAGACTTCCCAATAAGCAGTACCACAATTCAAACCCCAATGATGCGTGCGATTAACGACGTATCATTCAAGATGTATAAAAGTCGCGGCCTAGCTGTGGTTGGTGAGTCAGGTTCAGGCAAATCAACAACAGCAAAAATGATCGCAAAAATGTACGCGCCTTCGGGCGGTACGATCGAATACAAAGGTCGTGATATCCAAGAGATCTCAAGCAGAAAAGATCTTATGCACTACCGTGAAGGCGTGCAGATGGTATGGCAAGACCCGTTTGGTTCCCTGAACCCAACACATAACATCTTTCACCACATAGCTCGACCATTGTTGATCCACAAAAAAGTATCTCCGGGCAACAAGAAAGAGTTACAGGAACGTGTGTACGATCTTCTAGAGCAAGTTGGCTTAGTGCCACCACAAGCAACGGCAGAAAAGTACCCTCATCAACTCTCTGGTGGTCAGCGTCAACGTGTCAACCTAGCCCGTAACATTGCAGTTGGTGCAGAAGTTGTATTAGCCGATGAACCAACATCGATGCTTGATGTATCGATTCGTGCTGGTGTTTTGAACCTGATGGAAGAAATGAAGTTTGAGAAACAAATGTCTCTACTTTACATCACCCACGATATCGCAACCGCTCGTTACATTGCTGAAGATCTTTCAGTGATGTACGTAGGACACATGGTGGAATGGGGCGATACCGATGATGTGATTGCTAACCCTCAGCATCCTTACACCCAACTGCTTGTTTCTGCGGTTCCAGATCCTAAAAAATCGATCCACGAACAACTCGCAGGCAACAAAGGTGAGATCCCTCTTTGGACACCAGTCTCAGCAGGTTGCCCATTTGCAGGCCGTTGCACTCATGCAATGGACAAGTGTAAAGAGCAGTTACCAGGGGTTACGCAGTTAGCTGATAACCACTTTGTGCGTTGTTACCTACACGAAAGTTAAGCAATAAAACCAAGTTAGGGTCTGCGGGCCCTAACTATTTGTATCCAAAACATTTTATATCCAAAACATTCAAGTACCTAGCCAATAGAAACTAGGACTGTCGGAGAATATTGATGCTGTTATTGACCAACCATATTGGCTACGAATCCACGGCTCCAAAGCAGGCTATTCTGCAAACGAAGAAAGCTCGCTTATCAAGTACGACTGCACTTTTGGTGTGTGCCGACAACCATATCACTGTCGGAAGTTTTGATGTGGTTAAACAAGGCCGCGTAGCAAATTGGCATCAAGGGCAATTCTTCACTATCGATTTCAGTTCATTCACTGAATCAGGTCGCTACTACCTACGTTTTGACAACCTACGCTCTGAAGTATTTGAGATTGGTAGCAACCTATTAATGAACCACACGTTTTCTGATGTGCTTCATTACTTTAAGTCACAACGCTGTGGCGGTAGTTTCGACAAAAAAGATCGACAAGCACAAATTATGGGCACTGACAGATACGTCGATGTTCATGGCGGTTGGTACGACGCATCAGGTGATGTAAGTAAGTATTTTAGCCACCTGTCTTATGGTAACTACCTCAACCCACAACAAATTCCAATGGTTGTTTGGAACATGCTCAAAAGCGTGCGCTTGACTAGCAATAACCCAGACTTTCCTAAATTCTCTATGACTCGTTTAGTGGAAGAAGCCCTATTCGGTGCCGATTTCTTAGTGCGTATGCAAGACGCTGACGGATACTTTTACATGACGGTATTCGACAAGTGGAGTAAAGACATCAATCAACGTGACATCTGCGCATACGCCACTCAAGAAGGTAACAAATCAACCGACTTGCAAGCGGGCTACCGACAAGGTGCGGGCGTTGCTATCGCCGCATTAGCTGCTGCATCTGAACTTGAAACCTCGGGCAGTTACTCGAGCCAAACTTATCTTGAAACTGCCGTTAGCGGTTATTGGCACTTAAAAGAACATAACCTACAGTACCTAAACGATGGCGAAGAAAACATCATCGATGAATATTGTGCCCTACTCGCTGCCAATGAACTGTACCGAGTAACAGAGGACGAGCAATACCTATCCGAAGCAAGAGTTTGGGCTAGTCGCTTGATCTCTCGTCAGCAATCCGATGATTCAGTTACGCACTTCTGGTCGGCAAACTCTGATGGCTCTCGCCCCTATTTCCATGCTGCTGAAGCTGGCCTTCCTGCGATTGCTCTGTGCGAGTACATCGATAATGAAACTGACACTGAGTTGCAAGAACAAGCACGTGTGGTTGTTGAGCAAGCTTGTCAGTTCGAAATCAACATTACCGACAAAGTTATCAATCCATTTGGCTACCCAAGACAGTACGTAAAGTCTGTCGATGGTGTTAAGCGCGATGCCTTCTTTGTCGCTCAACAAAACGAAACTGGCTACTGGTGGCAAGGCGAAAACGCACGTCTTGGCTCAATTGCGACCATGGCTTACCTAGTTCAACCGCACATTAAAGATAATGACCTTCAGCAGCGTCTAATCCAACTTTCACAAAACAGCCTTGATTGGATTTTAGGATTGAATCCTTACCACATGTGCATGCTTGATGGCCACGGTCATAACAACCCAGACTATCTACCACAACTTGGTTTCTTCAATGCCAAAGGCGGGATTTGCAATGGCATCACGGCAGGGTTCGAAGACGAACAAGACATCGCATTCAACCCACCAGCACAGAAAGACGACATGCTTCAAAACTGGCGCTGGGGTGAACAATGGATCCCTCATGGGGCGTGGTATTTGCTAGCAACGGCTGCGCAATTCAACTTCCTAGCACAAAGTAAGGAGCAATAATCATGACGCTTTACTACGTAGGTATTGATGGTGGCGGCACATCTTGCCGTGCTCGCATTCGTGATGACCAAGGCAAACTCATTGGTGAAGCGAAAAGTGGCAGTGCCAACATCCTTTTGGGTGTCGATGTTGCAATGAGTTCAATTGTTGATGCGATTACTAAAGCCGCACAACAAGGGCAACTCAACTCTAACGATTTTTCTAATATGCATGTTGGTTTGGCGCTAGCTGGTGCTGAACAGAAGTCAGCATGGCTCGACTTCATGGCACAAGCACACCCTTTCGCAAGTATGACACTCAATACAGACGCCTATGGTGCATGTATTGGTGCACATAATGGCCAAGACGGCGCGATCATGATTGGTGGTACAGGTTCATGTGGTATCTACCTAAACAACGGCGAACAACATGTGGTTGGCGGTCGTGAATTTCCAATTTCTGACCAAGGCGGCGGCGCAGTGATGGGCCTTCGTTTAATTCAGCAAGTTCTACTCGCTGAAGATGGTATTCGTAACAAAACCCCACTGACTCAACATGTTATGAATCATTTCAATAATGATGTTGATGCGATCGTGGCATGGTCAAAAGGCGCGATTCCAAAGGATTACGGTCAATTCTCACCCGTCATTTTTCAACTGGCAAATGAAGGCGATGAACTGGCTATCGAGATGCTTAAGCAGACTGCAGCCGATATCGAAATGTTTGTATTAGCACTTCATCGAAAAGGCGCTGACAAGGTGTGCTTAATGGGAAGTATCGCTGAGCGTATTCTCAACTGGCTATCACCACCTGTACAACAATGGATCGTTAAACCTCAATTCGACGCTATTGAAGGTGCATTGATGTTTGCCGGAAAACCACAACACAACTTGTATCAACAGGCTTAGCAGGGAAGTTATATGAATTATCGCATCGACTTAGCTGTTCTTTCTGAACAAAAAAATAACTGCCGATTTGGCCTTACGGTACATAATTTAAGTGACCTCGACGTAAAAGATTGGTCTCTGCATTTTGCATTTGACCGATTCATCCTTCCTGAGAGTCTATCGCAAGGTGAACTGACTCAAGTAGGAAGCTTTTGCTCGTTCAAACCAAGTTCGCCCGTGTTAAAGGCCAATAACCATTACTACCTTGAATTCAGTATTCAAAGCGCACCATTCCGCTTCTATTCGGATGGCCTTAATGATGCATTTATCCAATCACATCATGATGGAGAAACATCGGTACTGCCTGTCGCGATATCACCCATAGTACTGGCTTCACCATACCGTGAACGCAATCAAATACCTGAAGTTAACGCTTCTGAGATCGCATTAATTCCTCAACCAAATCAGATCGAACTCAAGCAAGGTAGTTTCGCACTAAGCTGTGAATGCAAGATTGAGGTTCAATCTCACCTTGCAGATAAAGCCGTCTCTTGGTTGCAGCAAGAGTTACTTTCTACCTTTGAAATATCTCTTTCGAATGAGCTTTCAACTGAACTTTCAAAAGACGAAAGCGGCGACATTCTATTTCGCAGCAATCCAACATTAGACGAAGCAGAATACAAACTCCGCATTACTGAACAACAAATAATTGTTGAATCAGGTAGCCAGTCTGGGTTTACACACGCCGTGGCAAGTCTGATTCAATTGGTTCAACAACTGGATGTCGAAAATTTTTCTATTCCATGCTGCAAAATCGCCGATCACCCTCGCTTTAAGTACCGAGGCATGATGTTAGATTGCGCGCGCCACTTCCATTCAGTAGAGCAAGTGAAGCGCTTAATCAATCAACTAGCGCACTACAAATTCAACGTTTTTCATTGGCACCTAACCGATGATGAAGGTTGGAGAATCGAGATCAAGAGCCTACCTCAGCTAACTGAAGTCGGCGCATGGCGCGGTCCTGATCATGCATTAGAACCGCAATACACCCACATTGCGGATAACTATGGCGGTTTCTACACGCAACAACAGGTTCGTGAAGTCATTGAATACGCAGAGCAGCGTAGCATCACGGTTATCCCTGAGATTGACATCCCAGGACACTGCCGCGCCGCAATAAAGTCACTGCCTGACATGCTAGTTGAGCAAGCAGACACCACACAATACAAGAGTATTCAACACTACAACGACAACGTGCTAAATCCAGGTTTACCGGGTACTTACCAATTCTTAGATGCCGTTATTGAAGAAGTTGCGGAGCTTTTCCCTAGCGAATTGATCCACATGGGCGCAGACGAAGTACCACCCGGAGTGTGGACCAACAGCCCTGCCGCTCAAGCTCTGATGAAAGAACATCAATATCAAGACAGCAAAGATTTACAAGGCCACCTATTCCGTTATGCCGAAAACAAACTCAAACAACTTGGTAAGCGCATGGTGGGCTGGGAAGAAGCACAGCACGGCGACAAGGTGAGCAAAGAGACCATCATCTATTCATGGCTCAGTGAAGAAGCCGCTATCAATTGTGCTCGCCAAGGCTTTGATGTGGTGCTGCAACCAGCACAGTTTACCTATCTCGACATGACCCAAGATTATGCACCGGAAGAACCGGGCGTAGATTGGGCTGCCGTTATCCCCTTAGAACAAGCTTATACCTACGAAGCCCTCGCTGAGATATCCGACACCGATCCAATTCGTAAGCGGATCCGCGGAATTCAGTGTGCTCTATGGTGTGAGATCGTTACCAATCAAAAGCGCATGGATTACATGATATTTCCAAGAATTAGCGCTTTAGCTGAAGGATGTTGGACACATAAAAACAACCGAAACTGGCTAGATTACCTATCTCGCCTAAAGGGCCACCTGCCATTACTCGACAGACTCAATGTTGATTATCGCAACCCTTGGAAAGCTGAATAAACGAAACCAAAGCACACTCAAGTCGAGTGCTTGCTTCCCCTGATTAAGGTGCTCAGTCAGATTCGACTCAGCATCATTATTTAAAAATTAGCTGCATAGATGCAGTTTGTTAAAAAGGAAATGACAATGAAATACGGCTATTTCGATAACGATAATCGCGAATACGTCATCACTCGCCCTGATGTACCAGCACCTTGGACCAACTACCTAGGTACTGAAAAGTTTTGTACCGTGATTTCGCACAATGCTGGCGGCTACTCGTTCTACAATTCTCCGGAATACAACCGTGTTACTAAATTCCGTCCAAACGGCACCTTCGACCGTCCAGGACACTATGTTTACCTGCGTGATGATGAGACGGGCGATTACTGGTCTATCTCTTGGCAGCCAGTGGCAAAGAGCCTAGATGAAGCGAACTACGAAGTTCGTCACGGCCTGTCATACTCAAAATTCAAGTGTGAATACAGTGGTATTACAGCAACCAAAACGTTATTCGTTCCTAAGGGTGAAGATGCGGAAGTTTGGGATGTCGTACTAAAGAACAACACTGACAAACCAAGAACCATCAGTACTTTCTCATTTGTTGAGTTCTCGTTCAGCCACATCCAATCGGATAATCAGAACCATCAGATGTCTTTGTACTCTGCGGGTACGTCTTACCAAGAAGGTGTTCTTGAATACGACCTGTACTACAACACTAACGACTTTGAAGGTTTCTACTACCTAGCTTCAACTTTCTCACCAGACAGCTACGACGGCCAACGTGATAACTTCCTTGGCATGTACCGTGATGAAGCGAACCCAATTGCCGTTGAGAACGGTAAATGTTCTAACAGCGCCCAAACCTGTTACAACCATTGTGGTTCTCTGCACAAGCAATTTACGATTCAGCCGGGTGAAGAAGTTCGCTTTGCTTATGTACTAGGTATCGGTAAAGGCAACGGTGAGCGCCTACGTGAAAAGTACCAAGACACAGCTAATGTCGATGCCGCTTTCCAAGGCATCAAAGATCACTGGGACGAGCGTTGCAACAAATTCCAAGTTAAGTCTCCAAACGAAGGCTTAGACACCATGATCAACACATGGACGCTATACCAAGCCGAAACCTGTGTGGTTTGGTCTCGCTTTGCATCCTTCATTGAAGTGGGTGGTCGTACTGGCCTTGGTTACCGTGATACTGCGCAAGATGCGATTTCAGTACCTCATGCCAACCCACAAATGACTAAGAAACGTATTATCGACCTGCTTCGTGGCCAAGTGAAAGCCGGCTACGGTCTACACCTATTCGATCCAGACTGGTTCGATCCAGAGAAAGCAGACGTTGAGCCATCGAAATCACCAACGGTTGTTCCAACGCCTTCAGATGACGATAAGATCCACGGCATTGAAGACACCTGTTCTGATGATCACTTATGGATCGTTCCGACCATCATCAAATATGTAATGGAAACAGGTGAACACGACTTCTTTGATGAAGTAATTCCATACGCAGACGGTGGCGAAGCGACCGTTTACGAACACATGAAAGCGGCACTGAACTTTTCTGCAGAATACGTGGGGCAAACAGGTATCTGTAAGGGCCTTCGTGCAGACTGGAATGACTGTTTGAACCTTGGTGGCGGTGAATCTTCAATGGTTTCATTCCTGCACTTCTGGGCTCTACAAGAATTCCTAGACCTGGCTAAGTTCCGTAATAACGATGCTGACGTTACTAAATACACAGAAATGGCGGCGAACGTACGTGAAGCCTGTGAAACACACCTATGGGATGACGAAGGTGGCTGGTACATCCGTGGTCTAACAAAAAATGGCGACAAGATCGGTACCGCTCAACAAGCTGAAGGTCGTGTACACCTAGAGTCGAACACGCTAGCGGTTCTATCTGGCGCGGTTTCTCAAGAGCGTGGCGAGAAAGCGATGGACGCTGTTGATGAGAACCTATTCTCTGAATACGGCTTGCACCTAAATTCTCCTTCATTCGCAACACCAAACGATGATATCGGCTTTGTGACTCGCGTTTATCAAGGCGTAAAAGAGAATGGCGCAATCTTCTCTCACCCGAACCCATGGGCTTGGGTAGCAGAAGCGAAGCTAGGTCGTGGTGACCGTGCGATGAAATTCTACGACGCACTGAACCCGTACAACCAAAATGACATGATTGAAACACGCTACGCAGAACCATACTCGTACGTGCAGTTCATCATGGGTAAAGATCACCAAGACCACGGCCGTGCAAACCACCCATGGTTAACCGGTACCTCTGGTTGGGCTTACTTCGCGGTAACCAACTTTATTCTTGGTGTTCGCACAGGCTTTGAAGGCTTAACGATTGATCCTTGTATCCCGACTGATTGGCCGGAATTCGAGGTTACTCGTCAATGGCGTGGTGCGACTTACAACATCACAGTGCAAAACCCGAATGCAGTAAGCAAAGGGGTTACCTCTATCACTATCAACGGTGAGTCAGTTGAAGGTGCAATCCCAGTACAAGCAGAAGGCAGCGTGAACGATGTTGTCGTTGTTCTAGGCTAGTCACTTAATTTAACGAACAGCTCTTGCCTCAAGTCTTTATCGACTTGAGGCAATGAGACTAAAAGGATTTTCTAATGATTAAATTTGGTACAGGTGGCTGGCGCGCTTTCATTGGTGAAGAGTTCACCAGAGACAATGTTCGCCTTGTAGCGCAAGCGCTCGCTAACATCATCAATAATGAAGATGCAGCCAAGAATGGATTCGTTATCGGCTATGACCGTCGCTTCCTTTCAGATAAAGCGGCATGCTGGTTTGCAGAAGTACTTGCGGCGAACAACATCAAAGTAAGCTTCATTGATAAGTTCGTTCCAACACCTATCGTGATGTTCCAAGCAAAAGAGATGGGATGTATTTACTCTGCGTGTATTACCGCTTCTCACAACCCAGCAGACTATAACGGTATTAAGATCTTCATTGAAGGTGGCCGTGATGCTGATGAGATCATCACAGAAAAGATCGAACAACAGATTTCAACCCTAACCAGTGAAGATGTCGTCAGAGTCGATTTTGAACAAGCATTGAATGACAAAGAAATCGAGATCATCAACCCGATGAACGACTTTGTTGATTCAATCATCAACTTCATTGATATCGACTCGATAAAGAAAGCCAACCTGCGCGTACTGATTGATCCAATGTTTGGTGTTGCGAAAAATGCTCTACAAACAGTACTGATCAACGGTCGCTGTGATGTTGATGTAATCAACGATGGTAAGAACCCAGATTTCGGGGGCCTAATGCCTTCGCCGAATGCCGCTACGCTCTATCGCTTGAAGCACTTGGTGGCAGCAGAAGGATATGACATTGGTATTGGTACTGATGGCGATGCCGACCGTTTAGGCATCATTGATGAGAAAGGTCACTTTATTCACCCTAACGAAGTGCTACTCCTACTTTACTACTACTTACTGGAATACAAAGGCTGGAAGGGCTCTGTCGTTCGTAACATCGCCACCACGCATCTACTCGACAAAGTAGCGGCAGATCATGGTGAGAAGAGCTTTGAGGTTCCTGTAGGCTTTAAGCATATCAGCTCTCAAATGGAAGCCGATGATTCACTAATTGGTGGTGAAAGCTCGGGAGGTTTAACCATTCGAGGTCACATCAAAGGTAAGGATGGCGTATTTGCTTCAAGCTTACTGGTTGAGATGATCAGTGTAACAGGTAAAAAATTATCTGAGTTACTTGATGAAATCTACTCTAAGTATGGCTATGCCTACACGGCAGAAGGAGATTGCCAGTTTAAGCCTTCAGAGAAAGAAGCGCTCTACACCAAGATTTACGTAGAGAAACAACTGCCTGAATTTGAATACGAAATTGAAAAAGTCAGCTATGAAGATGGCGCTAAAGTGTACTTCAAGAATGGCGGTTGGGTGATCGCTCGCTTCTCCGGAACAGAGCCATTACTGCGAATCTTCGCAGAAATGGAAGATAAAGACACTGCAGAACGTGTTCTTCAAAAAGTGAAAGACTTCCTCTCTCTATAGATTTATAGAGTGCAGCAGTTTTGAATGGGACTTAACAAACCACTGCCTTGTTAAAGCCTATAGGTGAAGAACTCTTGCCCAGTACTCTGTATCAAAGTACTGGGCTTTTTTACGAATGCATTTTACTTTTCGGCAAAACGATACTTACTGCGTATCATTAAAACGCCAATACACCTTTGGTATCTACTTTGACGGTGACTGGCATACCAACACCTAGAGCCTCAGAAGACGTTGCTAATAGTTTCTGACCGTTAGCTTCAATCACATAGCGACAGTGGTCGCCCATAAATTGTTGTTCCAACACAGACAGGTTACTGTCGACATCATGACTCGCTACTATATGCTGTGGTCTTAGTAACAACGCACATTCCGCTCCCACTTCGATCTGAGTTTGTGCTTTCGCTTCTATCAGACCCAAACTCGTTTCAAATTCATTATCTGAAATACGCTGTGCATTCAAGTAGCTACCACCACCTAAGAAATCTGCAACAAACTTACTCGATGGGTGGAAGTACAACTCAGATGCTGAACCATATTGCTCAATCACACCATGGTTCATTACCGCCATTTTATCTGAAAAAGCGAATGCTTCTTCACGGCTGTGCGTTACAAAAATAGCAGTAACACCCTGCTTTTTAAATATTTTACGAATCTGAGAGATCAACTCATGGCGAACTTGAGTATCAATATTTGAGAAGGGTTCATCCAATAACAATAAGTCTGGCTTGTACGCTAAAGAACGAGCAATCGCTACGCGCTGCTGTTGACCACCAGAAAGTTGATGTGGGTATCGGTCACCGAATTCATCTAAGTGAACTAGCTCCAACATCTCTTGAACTTTCTCTTTCTTTTGCTGCTCAGAGAGGCCTTTGAGGCCAAAGCAGATATTCTGGTTTACCGTCAAGTGCGGAAACAGGGCGTAATCTTGAAAGATCATTCCGATGTTTCTCTGCTCAGGTGGTAACCAGTTGTCTCCATCGTCGATGGTTTGACAGTTCAAGCTCATGACACCACTACTCAATGGAAGCAGGCCGGCAATCGCTTTAAGCAGCGTTGTCTTACCACAACCACTGGCACCAAGCAGACAAACAATTTCACCATGCTCAACTTCTAAAGAAAGAGATTCCAAAATAGTTTGGGACTCGTACTTACAAGTCAGATCTTTAATTGATAATGCACAACTCATTAGTGTTTCTGCTCCAAGGAACGGTTTACGATAATCAGAGGAATTAAACCCACTAACACCAATAATACAGCAGGCATCGCCGCCAACTCTAGGTGCTCATCTGAGGCATAGTTATAAACATAGGTCGCCAATGTTTCGAAGTTGAAAGGACGTAACAGCAATGCCGCATTTAGCTCTTTCATTGATTCGATAAACACCAATAATCCGGCGATCAATGCGCCTCGTTTAATCAAAGGTAAATGAACACGACGTAACATCTGGTTGGTATTGCAGCCCATTGTTTTAGATGCCATATCCAATGAAGGAGAAACTTTACTCAAGCTGCTTTCAATGCTGCCAATTGCAACCGCTGAAAAACGCACGACCATGGCAAAGATAAGTGCAAACATAGAACCAGAGAAGATCAAACCTGGTCCTGTCCATTCCATCACTTTTGCAATGTCGTTGACTAAATGATCCATAAACAAAACTGGGACCATCACACCAATGGCTAACACTGTGCCTGGAACGGCATAGCCCATGGAAGCGATACGCATATAAGCCTGATTTTTCTTACTTGGGCTAACACGTTGATTGAAGTTCACAATCAAAGCAATAACGACACCAATAATTGCAGCAACTACCGAAACATAAAGGCTATTAACGGCATACTCTCTAAATTCAGGGGTCCAGCTTTGAGCAAAATATTTGTAGGCATAAATTATTAACTGGGCAAGAGGGAACAAGAATGCGACACACACCAACCCCCAACACCAAAACAATGCTAACCACTTCTTCCAACCGGAAAGGTCGTAACGAAAATCTTCACGACTACTGAATTGATTCTGGAATAATTTCTGTTTGCGACGGCTGTATCGCTCTGAACTCAATAGTAGGATCACAATAACCAGCATGATCGCCGATATTTTCGCAGCAGCCGTTAAGCTTGAGTAACCTAACCAAGTATCGTAAACCGCAGTCGTTAAGGTATTGACTGCAAAGTAACTTACGGTACCAAAGTCACCAATGGTTTCCATTGCAACCAGTGATAGACCGACCGCCATTGATGGACGAACAAGCGGCAAGGAAATACGACGAAAGCTTTCCCAAGGTGAACACTTTAACAACCGAGCGGATTGCAATAAGGAGACGTTTTGCTCCATAAAAGCCGCGCGGCATAGCAAATAAACATAGGGGTAGAGAACAAGTGACAGAACAATAATAGCTCCGAACAAGGTTCTAATGTCTGGGAACCAGTACTCTCCGGGCCCCCAGCCTGTTAAATCTCGTAGCAGAATTTGAACCGGACCAGCAAAGTCGAACCAATCGGTAAAGATATACCCGACAATATAGCCTGGCATTGCTAATGGTAGCACTAACGCCCACTGTAAAACGCGCTCTCCTGGAACACGGCACATTGCCATAATCCAAGCTGACGGAATACCAAAAGCCAAAGACAGGAATAAGGTTCCTATGACTAAAACCACCGTATTATAAGTATAGGTGGGCATTACTGTGGACATAAGATGAGAAAATAGCTCATCTGTTTCTCCAACAGCAGTCGTAAAAATCGCTAAAATCGGTAAAACCAGCAATACAGCAATGATGCAGCTACTGGTGTTCCATAAATAATTCTTTTCTTTCATCGCCTAACTACAACGAGGCTTAATGAAACACAAATGCATTTGCAAATACATCTCATATCCTTTTAATGGGGGGTTATTTATACCCATATACTGTAATGACTTCAAGGTGAGATGCTCATAACTCTGGGGATTAACGGGGAGCTTTGTATCAAAAAGTGATTTTCCAAAACAAAACAACCCCAAGTTACCGGAATGGCGACTTGAGGCTGTCATTTTACTTGGGCCGAAGCCTACAGTAAAAAATTATAGATCGAACTTAACTTCGTCTAGTAGCTTGATTGCAGCTGCGTGGTGGTCAGCAATCTGGTCTAGAGAAATTGTATCAGCTTTGAATTCACCCCAAGAAGCAACAAGCTCTGAAGGTTTAACATCAGCTTTAACTGGGTATTCGTAGTTCACTTCTGCGTACATGCCTTGCGCCACGTCACCAGATAGGAATTCCATTAGCTTAACCGCGTTCTCTTTATTTGGAGAGAATTTAGCCATTGCCATACCAGAGATGTTTACGTGAGTACCTGTTGTCTCTTGGTTAGGGAAGTTAAGGTAAACAGCGTCAGCCCAAGCTTTTTGCTCTTTATCGTTAACCATCTTACCTAGGTAGTAGCTGTTACCAAGAGAAACGTCACATAGACCTTCTTTGATCGCTTTAACTTGTGCACGGTCATTACCTTGAGGCTTACGTGCTAGGTTTGCTTTTACGCCTTCTAGCCATTCTTTCGTTTCAGCTTCACCTTTGTGAGCAATCATCGAAGATACTAGAGAAACGTTGTATGGGTGCTTACCGCTACGTGTACAGATTTTACCTTTGAATTCTGGCTTAGCTAGATCAGCGTAAGTGAAATCTTCACCTAGACGACCAACACGGTCACGAGAAGAGTAAACGCTACGTGTACGAGTTGTTAGAGCGAACCACTCGTTAGCTGTGTCTTGGTACTGAGCTGGGATATTCTTTTCTAGAACATCACTTTCTACAGCTTGAACTAAACCTTTTTCAGTTAGCTCAGATAGACGGCTGATATCAACAGTTAATACCACATCTGCTGGGCTGTATTCGCCCTCTTGAGCTAGCTTCTCTGCTAAACCTTTCTTAGCAAACTTAACATTCACCTCGATGCCTGTCTCTTTTGTGAACTCATCAAACATAGGTTCAACAAGGAAAGGTTGACGGTAAGAGTATACGTTTACTTCTTCAGCAGCGATTGCAGCCGTTGGTGCGATTGCGCTACATGCTAGAGCTGAAAGAGTTAGCAATTTTTTCATTGGTAAAGTCCTTTATATCGAAATGATAATCTATATCAGTTGCGTTATTATATTTATTAAAATATTAATTTCAATGATAGAGCACAAAAAAACCTGCTCATGAGAGCAGGTTTCAAGTGGGTAATGTGTAAATATTTGTAAATTATGGATTAATACATAGTGTTCTATTTTACAGACACAAACTCTGGATAGGCGCCGACACCACAATCGTGCATGTCCATACCTTCAAGTTCTTCATCTTCAGTTACTCGGATACCGATTGTTGCTTTAAGCACTGCCCATACCGCTAGGCTAGCACCGAACACCCATGCAAAGATTACTGCTGCACCCAATAGTTGAGCACCAAACGTTGCATCAGCATTGCTTAGTGGCACAGCCATTAGACCGAAGAAACCACACACACCGTGTACCGATATAGCACCTACTGGATCATCAATCTTAGCTTTGTCTAGAGCGATGATGCTGAATACAACCAATGCACCAGATACAGAACCAATCGCTACAGCAAATAAAGGTGATGGTGATAAAGGATCAGCAGTGATTGCTACTAGGCCAGCTAACGCGCCGTTAAGAATCATTGTTAGGTCTGCTTTACCCCAAGTTGTTTTGCATACTAGTAGTGCTGCAATCGCACCTGCTGCTGCTGCTGCGTTGGTGTTAAGGAAGATTTGACCTACTGCTGTTGCGTTCTCAAAATCCGAAACCATTAGTTGAGAACCGCCGTTGAAACCGAACCAACCAAACCAAAGGATAAATGTACCTAGCGTTGCCAGTGGCATATTTGAACCTGGAATCGGGTAGATTTCACCGTTCTTACCATATTTACCTTTACGAGCACCCAGTAGAAGCACACCCGCTAACGCTGCTGAAGCACCGGCCATGTGTACGATACCTGAACCAGCAAAGTCACTGAAGCCGGCTTCTGATAGGAAACCACCGCCCCAAGTCCAGTAACCTTCCATTGGGTAGATGAATGCTGTTAGCACGACAGAGAAGATAAGGAATGACCAAAGTTTCATTCGCTCAGCAACCGCGCCAGATACCACAGACATTGCTGTTGCAACGAAAACGACTTGGAAGAAGAAGTCTGATTCTAATGAGTGGTCTGCACCTTCACCTTGAGTACCAATCAGAGTACCAAATGACGGTAACCAGCCACCTTCGCCGTTATCGACATACATAATGTTGTAACCAACGACTAAGAAAGTCGTACAAGCAATCGCGTACAAACAAATGTTCTTAGTTAAAATTTCTGTGGTGTTCTTTGAACGAACTAGACCAGCTTCAAGCATTGCGAAGCCTGCAGCCATCCACATGACCAACGCACCTGAGATGAGGAAGAAAAAAGTGTCTAGTGCGTAACGTAGTTCCGTTACTGTTGTTGTAAGTTCCATATTAAAGTCTCCAGTCCTTGTAATTCTTTAAAGTGCTTCAGCATCCATTTCACCAGTACGAATTCGTACGGCTTGGCTTAGGTCATACACAAAAATTTTGCCATCGCCGATTTTTCCGGTGTGCGCCGCTTGGCTAATCGCTTCAACAACTCGGTCAACATTTTCAGCTTGGGTTGCAATCTCTAGCTTTACCTTGGGTAGGAAGTCCACCTGGTACTCTGCACCACGATACAATTCAGTGTGCCCCTTCTGACGACCAAAGCCTTTCACTTCAGAAACCGTCATACCTTCAATACCCACATCAGAGAGCGCTTCGCGTACATCGTCTAATTTGAATGGCTTTACAATGGCATTTATTAATTTCATATTCTTTCCTTAAATTCTTCACTTAATCCGTTAATACTCTTATTACAATCCAAGTAGCGTGCCATAAATTTAAGTTGTTGATTTTAAATAAAATAGAAACAATACCGTTTTAGAAACGAAAAAGGCCGCACCAATGTGGTGCGGCCTTTTCACTATCTTAATGCGTTGCACTGTCGTTGCTCTAGTTTTGGGCAACGAAACTTTCACGATGCAAAATCATTAGCAACTAGTAACCTAAAAAATCAATCCAACGTTCGATGAGCAACTCGAAATCGTCAATTCCGCAGCTTGCTTCGCTTTCACAATTATAGAAATCGAACTCACTGCCCTCTTCCATCTCTTGTTCGTGCCCTAGCACATTTTCTTGAATCGTTACGTCGTCTTCATTAATCGCTAGGCTGATCTCTTTGCCTAGTAGCGTCACTTCATTGCTCAGATCTTGTCGAGATTGCTCAATCAACGCCATCACATGATCCAGTTTCTGCTTATCTTTTCCGATCTCTTCTTGAAGCCAGCGGCCAACAATTTCATGACCCATGCTGCACTTTACATAGTACTCGCCCATTAAAGTGTTTCGTGTAAATTCAAATTCCATAAAGGCTCCGCGCACTAATGACAGATAGGGTAAAAAATGAGGCGAGAGTATATAGCGAAGTCTATTGGAGATCGAGCTTGATTCATTCAACATCAAACGAACTATTAGAACGCAGAAACAAAAACGCCTTCTCACAAAGAGAAGGCGTTGTATTAGCAGCGAGTATTTTACTGCAACGCAGTAAGCACTTTATCGCACTCCATTAACCGCTTATGCTGGCTCTTGGAAGATAACGGTATCTGCTTTTTCCGTGTACTGACCCATTTTATGGAAATTCAGGTAACGGTATGTATCAGCAGCGGTTGCATTGATCTTCTCAGCGTACGCTAAGTACTCTTCTTTAGTTGGGATACGACCAAGAATCGCACCAACAGCAGAAAGTTCAGCAGAAGCTAGATAAACGTTCGCACCATTACCTAAACGGTTCGGGAAGTTACGAGTAGACGTAGACATAACCGTCGAAGCATCAGCAACACGAGCTTGGTTACCCATACATAATGAACAACCCGGAGTTTCAATACGAACCCCAGCACGACCGAAGATGCCGTAGTAGCCTTCTTCTGTCAGTTGGTCTTTATCCATCTTAGTTGGCGGAGCAACCCATAGGCGAGTATTTAAAGAGCCATTAAACTCTTCTAGCATCTTACCTGCAGCACGGAAGTGACCGATGTTGGTCATACAAGAACCGATGAACACTTCTTGAATCTCAGTGCCTTGAACGTCAGAAAGAAGACGAGCATCATCTGGATCGTTTGGTGCACATAGGATTGGTTGATCGATGTCAGCAAGATCAATCTCGATAACGTGTGCGTATTCCGCATCTGAATCAGCAGATAGTAACTCAGGGTTCGCTAACCACTCTTCCATTGCGGTAATACGACGCTCAATCGTACGAACATCACCGTAACCTTCAGCGATCATCCACTTAAGCATAACGATATTCGAGTTCAGGTACTCATCGATAGACTCTTGAGATAGCTTAACCGTACAACCTGCCGCAGAACGCTCAGCTGATGCATCTGAAAGTTCAAATGCTTGCTCAACAGATAGGTGCTCAACACCTTCAATTTCTAGTACACGACCAGAGAACTCATTGATCTTTCCTGCTTTCTCTACCGTTAGTAGACCTTGCTTGATGCCGTAAAGCGGAATGGCATGTACTAGGTCACGTAGTGTGATACCCGGTTGCATTTCGCCTTTAAAGCGAACCAAGATAGATTCAGGCATATCAAGAGGCATAACGCCTGTTGCCGCAGCAAATGCGACCAAACCAGAACCAGCAGGGAATGAAATACCTAGAGGGAAACGAGTATGCGAGTCACCACCTGTACCTACAGTATCAGGAAGAAGCATACGGTTTAACCATGAGTGGATAACACCATCACCCGGACGAAGTGAAACACCTGCACGGTTCATGATGAAATCAGGCAGTGTATGGTGAGTGTTTACATCAACTGGTTTCGGGTATGCAGATGTGTGACAGAAAGACTGCATCACAAGATCCGCAGAGAAGCCTAGACAAGCCAGATCTTTCAGCTCATCACGCGTCATAGGACCCGTAGTATCTTGAGAACCTACCGTTGTCATTTTAGGTTCGCAGTACTGACCCGCACGCACACCTTCAACGCCACACGCTTTACCTACCATCTTCTGAGCTAATGTGTAGCCTTTATCAGAAGCAGAAGGATCGATTGGTTTAGCAAACAGATCGGTTTCAGCTAGGCCTAGAGCCTCACGAGCACGACCCGTTAGGCCACGACCAATGATCAGTGGAATACGGCCACCAGCACGCACTTCATCAAGAAGTACTTTGCTTAGCTCAAAGTTTGAAATCACAGAACCGTTCTTGTGAACAACACCTTCGTACGGGTAGATATCAATGACATCGCCCATGTTCATGTCTTGTACGTTCAGTTCAATGGGTAGTGCGCCTGAATCTTCCATTGTGTTGTAGAAGATTGGTGCAATTTTACCACCCAGACAAACACCGCCAGTACGCTTGTTTGGTACGAATGGGATATCTTCACCCATAAACCAAAGTACTGAGTTTGTTGCCGATTTACGTGAAGAACCTGTACCAACAACATCACCAACGTAAGCCAGTGGAATGCCGTCTTTTTGCATTTCTTCAATTTGATTGATTGGACCAACGCTACCCTGTTCATCAGGAGTAATGCCATCACGTTCCATCTTCAGCATCGCTTTCGCGTGCACTGGGATATCAGGACGTGACCATGCATCAGGCGCTGGTGATAAGTCATCAGTGTTAGTTTCACCGGTAACTTTAAATACTTTAACGGTGATCTTTTCCGCTACTTTGTTTTTCGCTGTAAACCATTCAGCATCAGCCCAAGATTGAAGTACTTGTTGTGCTGAAGCATTACCTGCTTTCGCTTTATCTTCTACATCGTAAAACGCATCGAACATCAGTAGAGTATGAGACAGGGCTTTAACTGCGATTGGAGCAAGCTCAGCATCGTCTAACAGAGACACTAGAGACTCGATGTTGTAACCACCTTGCATAGTACCAAGCAGTTGTGCAGCTTTTGCTTTGCTTACTAGTGGAGAAGCTACTTCACCTTTAGTGATAGCCGTAAGGAAGCCAGCTTTTACGTAAGCAGCTTCATCTACACCCGGTGGAATGCGATTTTCTAGTAGGTCAAGAATGATTTCTTCTTCACCTTGAGGTGGATTCTTTAGAAGTTCAACTAGGCCAGCGACTTGCTCAGCATCTAGTGGTCTTGGGACAACTCCCTCGGCAGCACGTTCTTCGACGTGTTTACGGTAGGCTTCAAGCACGACTTTTTTCCTCTCATTGCGGTTCACTTCTTACCTTCATAATTATTAGTAAAATAAAGAAGCGAACATCCTTGGAAACTTGGCTCTCCATTGCCATTTTTGTCATTCAATTTGTATTGATGAGCGGCATCATAGAGGCCAAACTGTGGGCGGTAGAATAGCAAATTTAACGTTAAATTAAAATCTTATCATTTTGACCAACATAGCAAGTTAAGACGAAAGTCCCACTATTTTTGCCTATTTACGCAGTTAAACGGTGACTCTACGCATGATTATTTGTAGGAAGTACCGACAATCAGATACACCGAATCAAAGTTATCTTCGGTTCGACCATAAGCTAATATGATCGGCCCGATGGGTGAGTCGACACCCGCAAAAACAGAACCTGCAGTATACATTGGTGCTTCATCCAGTTTTAAGTCATTGTTCGACCAAACACCACCATGTTCAATAGAGGCGCCCACGTAGAACGGTGATTCAAAGAGGCCGAAGTCATTTTCAAACCACTTATAACGGTAGATCAAACTGGTGTAAGCTAAGTTCTGACCGATCAAACTATTTCTTGGAATACCGGATAGATTGAGGAACCCTCCTAGCTCTTTCGGATCAATCGGAAAGACTGAGTTTTTACTTTCTACGATGCCGTAATCAACCTTTGCGACTAAAGTATGCTTTTCAATGCTTTGTGCTGCCATAAAATTGGCCGAAAGTTCAAAGACTGTATCACTCTCAGAAGAGAAATCTGAACCACCATTAGAGCTCTCATTCTCAAAATCGTCATGAGAGATAAGGTACTCTAAATCGACAAAATAACCTTCGGTAGGAAGACTGAAGTTATCCAAAGTATCCAATCTATAACTGGCAAAGGCGCCAATACGTTTATAGCCACCACTTCCTAGTGAAGGTAATGATGCCACCTCAATACTGCCATCTGTATAACGTGCACCAAATTTCAACTCTTGCCACAATGTCGGTTGATAGCCCAATGCAAATTCACTCAGATACTCTTGATAAGACATTGGTAAATAGTCTTTGGTTGCATCCAGTGTAGGTTCTCCAATCTCGCCAATTCCTGCTGGCAGGTTTCGATTCTGGTTGCTGTAAGCAATAGACACAGATGTGAACAGCTTTTGACTCGAAAAGAATGGAGAGAAGAGTTCCGCTTCAATACGCTTGTCAGTACCCATTTCAAGATTGGTTCTTAACTCTGCGCCATGTTTGTTAATATCAGTAAAGTTGGCAGAAACACCGAGCGAATACTGGCTGGTAGTCGAGAAATCATCTTCAAGAAAGAATCGAAAATTGAGATAGTTGGGACCCCAAGATTTTTCGTTCACATCAACCAGCAGTTGATCCTCGCCATCAACATTTTCAAATTCATAAGTAACCAACTCGAACCGATCTAAGGCATAAAGATCTTTCACTTTAGATTCGATTTCACTGGTTTTAATAACCTGACCAGAATCGAGGTTTAAACGATTTTCGATTAACTTATCTGAATAGTGGGTGTTGTTGTTAATAATAACTCTATCAACGACAGTCTGGTCGCCATGTTTTAGCTGCTTTCGAGCTTGCTGTTTCTGATCAATATACTTTTGATAGTCTGCGTTAGAGAGCGCCAACTTAGAAAGCTGATCCGTATACTGCCTTGTTGCTTCGTATCCAGCATGATAAGCCGTCGGCATTTTATCGAACTCGGTGGTCTCCATTTGCCCAACATCAGGACGTAGGAAAAAATCATCGTCTGTTAACGTCGCGGCTTGCTCTTGAGTGCTGCGTTGAACAAGGTAATTAGAGAGTTGGTCTGCTGCGGCTAAAAAGTTAGTGAAGTCTTCTTTGCTTTGGTAGTTAGTACTGATATCAATCGCAATAACTATGTCAGCACCCATCGCTCTAGCAACATCAACAGGCATGTTATTGGTGACACCACCATCGACCAACATTCGCCCATCAACTTCATAAGGAGGAAGTGCTCCAGGTACTGACATACTCGCCATCATCGCATCAACAAGGTGACCATGATCGATCACGACTTCTTCAAGGTCGATAATATCGGTTGCGACAGAGCGATATGGAATAGCGAGGCTGTCGAAAGAATCGAGGGGAGATAAATTACCAGTGGTCTCGCGCAGAATACGCAACATATTCTGACCTTGAACCACACCTTTTCTGGCTTTGATTTCGCCCCAACCTAAACCGAGATCGGTATTCAGTTGATAACGGTCTTCATATTCTTTGTCTCGCACACGGCGATCACTACGGTTAACGCGATCGCGATAACCACGATTCCAATCAACCGTATAAATAAAGCTCTCGATCTCATCAGCGCTCATCCCTGTCGCATAAAGACCACCAACGTATGCGCCCATGCTGGTACCGGTAATGTAATCAACCGGAATTTGCATCTCTTCTAGGGCTTTAAGCACACCGATGTGAGCTGCACCTTTTGCCCCACCACCAGCAAGAACGACAGCAACGGTTGGCCTTTTATGAGCTTGTTTAAGTTCAACATGTTCTGATGAATCAACCTGTGTTGCAGTAGCAGCAAACAGTTGAAAACTGATCACAGTACCGACAATACCCAAGCTACTCACTAACCAACGAGAAATCATTATCTAAACTATCCTTGTCATTCTTTTCTGTTATGACTTTACCACTGAAAAAGCTTCTTTAGCCACTGTTTTGGTTGACTTTCACAGCCCTTTTTAATGCTGCCACTTTCATCCCAGACCGGCAATTTGACTGTACCACCACAGTCAAACTCTAGCGCCCCTTCAGGAGTTCGAGTAAAGCTAGCGGTCGCAATTCCTGTTGGCCAAGGCAGTAATAGTTGTTCAGGCGTTCTTTGCTTCAGATAATCAGCATAGACACGCAACGCACCGCTAGAACCGGTTAGCTTAGTCGGTTTATTATCATCTCGGCCTAACCAAATCGTCGTGACTTCACGACCATCAACACCCACGAACCAACTGTCACGGCTGTCATTACTGGTACCCGTTTTACCGGCTAATCCCGCCCATGCAAACTGACCTTGTAAGAAACGACCTGTACCTTCTGATACACCACGCTTCATGGCATACGTTGTTAACCAAGCAGCTTGCTGGTCAACGCTTTGTGATACACGAGGGATAGACTGATACAGAACCTCACCATCATTATCAATAACCGAACGAAGCGCAGACAAAGGCGCAATGCGACCAGAGTTGGTAATGGTTTGGTACATCTGAGCAACTTGGAACGGAGTCAGTGAGAACGAACCCAAAAACATCGACGGTACTGGGCGAATTTCATTTTTATCGACACCCAGTTTTCCAATGGTATCTGAGACGCTATCAATGCCTAACTGCATCCCCAAGCGAACCGTTGGTACGTTGTAAGACTTAGAAAGCGCCACATACAAGGGTACATCGCCACGGAACTTACGATCGAAGTTTCTTGGGCTCCATACGCTACCCTTACTGCCTTTCAAGCTCAGTGGCGTGTCCTTCAATGTTGTCGCCAACGTATACTTCTGAGGTTGCTCTAATGCGGTTAAGTAGATGGCAGGCTTAACCAAAGAACCAATAGGGCGACTCGCGTTCAAAGCACGGTTAAAACCATCGTAACCGGTACGTTTACCGCCGACCATCGCTCGAATTTCACCAGTATTGCGATCCACGGCAATAGCTGCGGCTTCCAGTTTGTTACCTGCCGTTTTCGATAAATCAGGCACTTTACGAGCAATCGATTTTTCTAACTTGTCTTGGGAAACGGGATCCAGAGAGGTAAAGACTCGAATCCCTTTTTTCGCTTCAAATCGATCGCCTACATACTTCTTAAGCTCAATGTTTACTTGCTGGAAGTAAGCTGGCTGACGGCTAGCAATACGTGGGTTGTCTTGAATATCCAAATCACGACTCGCCGCTTCTTCGTATTGTCGCGGAGTTAATATGTCTTGCTGCATCAATAAACGAAGAACCAGATCGCGTCGAGTCTTAGCACGCTCAGGGTAACGAACCGGATTGTAATACGAAGGCCCTTTCACCATACCTACAAGCAGTGCCAGCTGATCGATACGGAGTTCTTGAATTGGTTGACCGAAGTACAAGCGAGATGCTAAACCGAAGCCATGAATCGCTTGCCCACCATTTTGTCCAAGGTAAACCTCGTTTAAGTAAGCCTCTAGAATACGGTCTTTGCTGTAACGATGGTCCAAGATAAGCGCAATGTAGGCTTCACGAACCTTACGCCACAATGTACGCTCACTGGACAGGAATAGGTTTTTTGCCAACTGTTGTGTCAGCGTGCTACCGCCCTGTACCGTTCGCCCAGCTTTGACGTTAACGACCATTGCACGAGCGATTGCTAATGGCGATACCCCATCGTGTTGATAGAAGCTTCGGTCTTCAGTTGCTAATAAGGCATCAACCATCACTTCTGGGAACTGATTACGTTTTAAGAACAGGCGTTGCTCATCGTTACTTTTTTCAAGCATACCCAGCATTTTCGGTTCAACACGTAGATAGCCCATGTCGCCTTTCTTCTCTAGCGACTGTATACGAGTTAACTCGTTACCGTTGAAATGCAGCATCACATGACGATCCGCTTCCGGTCCATCGACAAACTCGAACGGACGACGAATCATTTCAATCTTGGTTGAAGAAGAAGAGTACTCACCTGGGTGACGAGGAGAATTCACTTTACGGTAATTAAGTACATCCAGTTCATTCTTAACCTGTACCAAACTCACCGCAGTCCCCGGAGACAGATCCAACACACGAGCATAAACAACGGTTGGCAGATCAAAAAGCTGACCTTCAAAACGCTGCTTAACCACTGAATCCAGATAAATACCGACGAACAACAGCAATGCGGCAAGTGCTAAGCCAGCTTTCCAAGAAATGCCCCACAGAATCTTCAACCAACCTCTCTTACCAGACGGCTTAGCCTTAGGTTTAGTCTTTTTCGCTGCTGCTCTTGGCTTTCTAGGCTTGCCTTTCGTCGCTGGTGACTTCTTTGCTGGCGCTTTTTTAGGTGGTGCCTTTTTTGGCGTTAACATTTTGGTCATCATCGGTTCAACTGTCGTTTAGTTTTAGTGGTTGCTACATGATTAGCAGGGTCATCCGGCCAAGGATGTTTTGGGTAACGGCCTTTCATCTCTTTTTGTACTTCTTTGTACGCGCCAGCCCAAAAGCCGGCTAAATCCTGAGTAATTTGCAGTGGTCGTTGCGCAGGAGAAAGCAACTCAAGCACCACCTTTTTACGCCCTTGGGCAATCAAGGGTGAATCTTGCTCACCAAAGACTTCCTGCATTCGAACAGAGATCATTGGCTCAGATTGATATTGGTATCGAATCGACTTCTTACTGCCCGTTGGCATCAGGTAATTAGTCGGTAGCCATTGATCTATTTCTTTATTCAGAGGCCAGCCAAGATAAGCCGACAGTGCTTGTTCAATCGATACATTCGACAGCCCTTTGGCTGACTTAATACCATTCAGATAGGGTGATAGCCACTCATCAAGATGCTCAATCAAACTCGCGTCATCCATTTGAGGCCATTGCTGTTCAGGCAGCCACAACTCAGCACAGCGCACGCGTTCAACCAGCTGTTTAGCAGAAGCCGTCCAATTTAAACTTTCAAGTCCGCGTCGAGCGATGTAATTCAGTAACGCTTGGCTTGCCTGATTCGCATCGGGTTCTGGCAAAGCTTTAGTGCTGATAATCAGCTTACCCAGTAATACTCTTTCTTCAGCAACCAAGCGACCGCGTTTTTCATCCCAATCCGCATAATCTTCGCGTGTAAAAAGACCGGAGAATGAAGCCTCAAGCTGCACTATATCAATCGGTGTCGCTAAAAAGATCTGACTTGCTCGCCCTGCCGTACGCATCAAATCAATCACCACGATGTATTCGTTGTTTGCCAGCGGATCATCATCACGAACCTCGGCTCCATGGCCATTGGCAAGACGAAATGCACAGCCAGTCGCACTTCTCGATTGGGCAATTCGGTCTGGAAAGGCCAAGCAAAGCACTAATGGTAGCAATGATTCATCGAGTTGTGACAAATCCAGGTGATGATTGAGTTTGCTAGCGAGACTTTTCGCTCGCTGCATCACCACGCTATTTTTTGAGTGTTTTCTTTGCTTAAGTCGATGTAGCGAGTGTTGAATATCCGTCACGTTACGTTCAGGTTCTTCGAGTAAAGC